>JARRKK010000244.1:0-8825 GCA_037388105.1 Ignavibacteriaceae bacterium
TTACTGGGAGGTAGTATGAAATTTATTTTGGGAACATGCCTCGTTATCACATTATTGGTAACATCATCACCAATCCTTGCACAGAATTCTGATTCGCCACCATTGTTAGTTGTTAGTTCCAATCAGGTGCAAATGGGTAAAATGGGCGAAGTAAATAATATGGTTGATTCAATCTTTGCTCCAATATTAAATGAACTTGTTGATGAAGGAATGATTGCGAGCTGGGGACAGTTTAATCATGCGTGGGCTGACGAATGGAATTTAAACTTTTGGTACGTTGCAAAAGATATGGGTTCATTTGAAGCATTCTGGAATGAATATGTAAAGCGAGTTGGCGCTAAACATCCCGACGCTTTTGGTTCGGTTGTAAAATACTTCAAGGCACATAAGGATAATATGTACACAATCCGCAATCAATATCCTGTACCACCATCCGATTAGGATAAATTTTTCCACCAGGAATTATTAACTGTTACCCCTGCCAAACCAATTAAGCAGGGGTTTTTAATTTCATCGCATTATAGATTTATTTGCGTTAAATTTGTTACTAACAATAATGCAAATTTCTATTGTTGAATTTTCAGGAGGAGAAAGTGAATCAAAAGAAAATTATTCCGGCAGAAAGAACCAATAACATCACATACGCTGTAAGAGACATAATTGTTCTCGCTAATGAAGTAGCAAAAAGCGGTAAGGAAATGTTGTACTTGAATATCGGCGATCCGAATATATATGATTTTGAACCACCGGAACATCTCCTAAAAGCTACGTATGCTGCTATGATAAAAAATTACAACGGTTATGCGCCTTCCTCCGGTATAAAAGAAGCAGTTGAATCAATAGAACTCGAAGCTGAAAGAAAAGGGATTAAAAATGTTCACGATATATTTGTTACTACAGGTGCCAGTGAGGCGATTGATGTTTGCTTAACAGCATTAGTGAATGATGGCGAGAATGTTTTAACTCCAAGTCCGGGCTATCCTCTTTACACAGCTATCGCCAGTAAATTATCGATGATGGAAAATCCATATTATCTTGACGAACATAATGGCTGGCTGCCTGATATAGGTGATATAAAGAGTAAAATAAATGATAAAACAAAAGCTATTATTATAATAAATCCGAATAATCCCACGGGTTCACTATATACTGAAGATAATTTAAAGCAGATAATCGAATTAGCACTAGATAACGATCTTGTGATATTTGCAGATGAGATTTATGATAAGCTCTTATTCGATGGTAAAGAGCAAATTTCAATTGCAGCACTCAACAGAGATGTTTCCTGTATTACGTTTGGCGGACTTTCAAAAAATTATATGGTTCCCGGATTTAGAATTGGTTGGGGAATTGTAAGCGGTAGAAAAGAATTATTGGCTGATTACATTGAAGCAATAAATAAAATCCTGCGTGCCAGGCTATCAGCAAATCATCCTGAACAATATGGAATAAAACCTTCACTTGAAGGTGATCAATCTCATCTAACAGAAGCAATAGAAAAGCTTACTAAAAGACGTGATATGACTGTAAACATGCTGAATGATATATCAGGTATATCATGTGTTAAACCGGAAGGTGCGTTTTATGCGTTCCCAAGACTACACATGGAACAGTCTGATAATCATTTTGTTACTGAATTGATTAAAGATACAGGTGTAGTTGTTGTACCCGGAACCGGTTTCGGACAGGTACCGGGAACACAACATTTCAGAGTTGTATTTCTTCCGAACGAACAGATACTTGAACGTGCATACAATGCTATAGGTGATTTTTATCAGAAATATTTACAAAAGTACCCTGTGAAGACGGAGTCAATTTAATCTAAACTGTCAGCATTAACTATCCAGAAATCAGAATCCAACTAACTTTCTTGATTGGCGAAATGTCATTCTATATATTTACTTTTCAAAAAATATTGGAATTTAATGGCAGTATTAAATGAAGTTGAAATTACAACTCTCTCAAATGGAACCAGAATTGTCTCTGAATCTGTTCCCCATCTGAAATCATTTTCACTAGGTTTTTGGTTTAATGTTGGTGCAAGGGATGAGAATATATCGAATAATGGTATTTCTCATTTCATCGAACATATGTTATTTAAAGGTACAAAACGACGTTCTGCAAAAAGAATATCCGAGGAGATCGAATCTTATGGTGGTTACTTAAATGCATTCACATCAAAAGAGCATACCTGTTATTATACTAGAGGTCTTTCTGAACATTTACCCCGTACATTTTCTGTTCTTGCTGATATGATTCAAAATCCGTTGTTTAGAGAAAATCATGTAAAGAGAGAAGCCGGAGTAATCATAGATGAATTGCACGACGTCGATGATAATCCCGAAGAACTGATATTTGATAAGTTTGAAGAGGTAATATTCAAGGGAAATCGTTTAAGTATGCCTGTGATTGGCAGAGTAGGAAATATTCTAAAGTTTAATTCTGAAGTCAGTAAGTAGAACAAGGCGAGAAAAATTTGTCCCGCATAAAGTAGATGATCTGATTCTGGATAAGGAATTTAACCAGGTTCATACAATAATCGGAAGATCAACTGCAGGTATTAGTAGTAAAAAAAGAAATCGTATAAAAGTATTATCAACATTGTTAGGTGAGGGAAGCAGCTCAAGATTGTTTCAGGCAGTTAGAGAGAAACTGGGTATAACATATCACATAGCATCTTTTCTTAACTCGTATCATGATGTTTCTTCATTTGGCGTTTACTTTTCTACAAATTTAATGCAGGCTGATAAAGTACTGAATATTGTATTTCGGGAATTCAATAAGTTAAAAGAGATTAAAATAAAAGAAAAAGAACTAATGAAGGTAAAGGCATATTTAAAAGGCGGGACTTTACTTAATCTGGAAAGCACTACGAATCGAATGTTAAGGATAGCTAATTCAATGATGTATTTTAATCGTATTGTCAGTGTAGAAGATTTTATAAAAGATATTGAGTCGGTAACAGCAGACGATTTAATGAAGTTAGCAAATGATGTATTGAATGAAAAAAAGCTTGTTAAAGTCATATTAAAATCAAATAGTAAAAAATTGTCTAAAGTAGCATAAGGAATTAATACCAGGAATGCCAAAAATTACAATAGATAATAGAGAAGTAGAGTTCCAACCAGGTCAGACCATTATTGAAGCTGCAAGAGAAAACGGAATTAAGATTCCTCATTTTTGCTGGCATCCCGAACTCTCAATTTCCGGCAACTGCCGTATATGTTTGGTTGAAGTAGAAAAAATGCCAAAGCTGGTTATTGCTTGTTCCACTATAGCTGCAGAGGGAATGGTTGTTCATACTCAATCACAAAATTCAATCGATGCCAGAAATGCTGTTATGGAGTTCATATTAATTAACCATCCATTGGATTGTCCAATTTGTGATGAAGCAGGTGAGTGTAAACTACAGGACTATGCCTATAAATATAGTATTGGAGAAAGCCGCCTGTGAAGAAATTGCAAAAGACCCTGAATTGACTTTTGTGCAACGGGGAGACCATGTTACTATAAGTACCTATCCCGGTCAACAAATGGATAACCCTTATTCGATGAATACAATCGATATTTGTCCTGTTGGCGCACTTACAAATACAGATTTCAGATTTAAGGCAAGAGTGTGGGATATGTCTTCTACTGATTCGGTTTGTACAGGTTGTGCAAAAGGTTGTAATATTAATATCTGGGTTCGCAACAATGAAATATTAAGATTAACACCGAGATATAATGAAGATGTGAACAGCTACTGGATGTGTGATCATGGACGTTTAAATACATTTAAATATGTTAATGCTGAAGATAGAATTGATGGTCCGCAAATAAGAAGAGAGGGACAGTTTGAAAAAGTGGAATGGGATGAAGCATTTGATGAAACTGTATCCAGGATTAAATCATTTTCGAAAGATGAAATTGCTTTCCTTGGTTCAGCATATGCAACTTGTGAAGATAATTATATGTTGGCAAAGTTTGCCGGCACCGTGATTGGTTCAAATCATATTGATTTTGTACCTCATATTGATGCCGATTTTGGCGATGATATACTTCGAAAGAATGATGTCACTCCAAATAAAATGGGTGCTGAGTTAGTTGGGATTTCTCCTTCGAAATCAGGATTAAATTTTGAAGGGATGAGGAAGGCAATAAAAGATAAAAAGATAAAAGCATTAATTATTTTGGAAGATGATATTGTCTCTGCTTTTCAAGATGTTGAAAATGTTTTATCCAATTTAGATTTGCTGGTTGTTCTCTCGTCAAATTTTAATAAAACCACTGCAATTGCAGATATTGTCTTTCCCGCTGCAACTTATGCTGAAAAGAATGGAACTTATGTTAACTCTGATAGAATCCTTCAACGTATAAAGCCCGCAGTTACAACAGTTGAGGCTGATCGTGCATTAGATGGTTTTGAAATGAGCAGGTTGGATAAGTTTGGCAGTAAATTCGATCGATGGGCAACAGGAACTAAGTTGGACGCCAAACCAGGCTGGAAAATTTTAAAAGCACTCGCAGGATTACTTGGAAAGAAAATGAAATTCAATATGGCAGAAGAAATTTTTGACGATATGGCTGTGCACATTGATGCATTCAGGGAATTAAGCTACGATGATATCAGTAGTTCTGGTGTAAAATTGAACACAAAAAATGTTGAAGAGGCAGTTAAAACCTAAATGACTGATATAACTTAGTGGATACCGGAATATTCATATTTATAAGTGCTGTTAAGATTTTATTAATAGTAGTAATATTACTGATGACAGTTGCCTATCTTACCTTTTTTGAAAGAAAGATAAGCGCCTGGGCTCAAAATAGAATTGGTCCGAACCGTGTTGGCTGGAAAGGATTGTTACAGCCATTTGCAGATGTTCTCAAACTTTTACTAAAAGAGGATATTGTACCAGAAAGGGCAAATAAAGTAATCCATTCACTTGCACCTATGATTGCTTTGTTTGTTGCGTTCTCAACATTTGCGGTAGTACCTTTTGGTCCAGAGATACATTTGTTTGGATATGAAATACCCTTAGTTGTTGCTGATGTAAATATGGGAATTTTATTTGTTCTTGCTTTAACATCTCTGGGCGTTTATGCATTAACTTTGGCCGGATGGTCGTCAGGTAGTAAATACTCTTTATTAGGTGGCATCCGTTCATCTGCTCAAATGATCTCGTACGAGATATCAATGGGATTTTCAATTGGTGGTGTTCTTCTATTATCAGAATCTCTCAGACCAATTGCAATTGTTGAATCACAGGCTGGTTGGATGTGGAATGCTATTATTCAACCTATCGGTTTTATTACCTTCGTAGTTTCGGCTTTTGCAGAAACCAATAGGTTACCCTTTGATTTACCTGAAGCAGAACCGGAGCTTGTAGGCGGTTTTCATACAGAATACAGTAGTATGAAGTTTTCCGGATTTTTCTTAGCGGAATATGCAAATATGATAATTGCAAGCTCATTGATTGTTACTTTATACCTTGGTGGCTGGCATATTCCTTACATTGATCTTTTAGGACTGCCTTCCGGTATTGTAATAGTTCTGCAGATTGGTGCATTTATAATTAAGTTAGCGGCGCTGCTATTTATATTTATCTGGGTAAGATGGAGTATTCCGCGATTCAGGTACGACCAATTGATGAGCCTTGGTTGGAAAGTAATGTTCCCGCTTTCTTTGATAAATATTGTCTGGGTTGCTCTTTTGATAATGATTTTTGGCATATAGAATTGATTGTTAGTTTAAAAATTGTTACTTATCAATTCTGAACTGAACATAAATTTAGGAATAGATGGAAAGTAAAGCAGTTAAAAGAAGAAAAAAAGACCTTACATTTTGGGAAAAAATTTACATCCCGGAGATACTTAAAGGGTTATCATTGACATTTAAAAATATGATACGCCCCAAATTTACCCTACAGTATCCGGAGGAAAAGTTCATTCCTTCAAGTGCATACAGGGGGAGACCTGTTCTTGTAGAAGAAGAAAATGGAGAAGAACGATGTGTGGCGTGTGGTTTATGCTCAAGGGTTTGCCCGGCTTTAGCAATAGAAGTGCAGGCAGGTGAAACCGAGCGGGAAAAGGAGCGATACCCGGAAAAATTTGAAATTAATATGCTAAGATGCATTTTCTGCGGATTTTGTGAAGAAGTTTGCCCTGAAGAGGCGATAGTGATGAGTAAAGATTACGAACTTGCGTTTTCGAGCCGGGAAGAGGGTATATATGGCAAAGATAAACTTTTGGTGCCTGTAAATCAGCTTCAGGACCGAATAAGTTTTTTGCGCCGATATAAGTAGTTGAACATATCATAATAATTCCTTTAATTTAACTGAGATGATAAAAGTATTATCAATATTGTTTTCTTTGGGATTGGTCTCATCTGTTGCCGCTCAATCTTTCAGCGATAACTTTAAATTAGCTTACCCGAATCTGGTTCATCAGGGTAAATCGTTCGAAGTTTCAATCATTACATCAAATGAATTTAATAAGGCGGATAAACTCGATTTATATGTGATACCTAAAAGAGGAATCAAACCTGAAGAGTTTTTATTAAAGTTTGATGATGAAGTTAAGAAAATTGAATTCTCCAGTGCATCTTCTGAAGGATATCTTTATGATGCAGTAATGTGTTCGATCGATCTAACCAATTCTACACTTGGGAACAGTGGGTCTTTTTTTCAGGTGCTTATGAGATTTCATGGCGAAGCACCTGACTACTCTGAAATTGAATTCTATGGCGAATTTAGAAAAAATAACAGAATAGTAGATTACCTCCAAAGTTCAGAAAATGAATTGTTATCAGATTATCCGAATCATCACAGAATTAAAATAAATTTCTATAACAGCAACTTCAATGAAAAAGCTCTTTTGTTGAAGAATGATTCAGAGTTTTCAGTTAATACTGATTTTACTATTCAGAATGACTTGCTATTTGAATTTTGGATAAATCTAAATCAAACCGGTTATCCTTTTCTTGAAATAAAAAATAAAAATACAGAGTTGGTTGAATACATTCTGGTATCAAATATTTTTCAGATTCTTACTGTCAAATCCGATTTCAATAATGAATTATTTGTCAATCCACGTTTCATCCCGGATAATGTTTGGCTCCATTTTTCTGTATTGTTTTCCTTCAGTACTAAGCAAGTTGAATTTTATTGTAACGGAATGGACTTAGCTGCGTTTGGAATTTCTTCCGTAATAAGTCCCGGCGATCTAATTTTTTCGTTTAAATCTAAGGATGAGTTCGAAATTCAAATTGATCAAATACGTATAATTGATTTGAATGAACCAATAGCAACTTCATTTAATAGCAGGACATTTTCAAGTTTTGTAAGTGAAAAATCAGAAACAAAATTTCAACTAAGTTTTAATGAAACCACTGTGTCAGATTTAATGAATAATGAATTAATTTCACTTAGTAATGCGGATATAATTTCATCAGATGCACCAATTTTTGCGCGGGCCCCGCAATTAAACGTTAAAGTACTTAGCAATTATTATGAGTTAACATGGAGCGGCGGCGATTATGCAAATGCATCTAAATATATAGTTGAAAAGGCAGAAGGTGATAAAGGCTTTAAGGAGATATATCAAATCGATCCGGATAATACTGGTGATAAAGAATTTACCTATTTAAGTGAAGGTTAAAATTGGCCAGGCTGAAATACAGGAATTTATTCTCGGACAGAATTTTCCGAATCCATTTAATCCATCAACTCTGATTTCTGTTGAAGTTTTAGAAGCATCCGAATTTGAAATTGTTGTATATGGATTGGAAGGTCAGGAGATTGAGGTTTTATTCAAGGGATATTTAACACAGGGAGAATACCAATTTAAATTTGACGGTAGTGATATTCCATCCGGAATTTATCTTTATAAGATTTCTTCTCCAAACTTTAATCAGACAAAAAAATGATACTGGCAAAGTAATTTTTATTACCCGGTATTTAATTGAGATACAAATATCTCACTCAATAAATTATGCTCTCCAAAATATTTTCAAGTGCAACCTACGGAATAGATGCGTACATCTTAGAAGTAGAAACAAATGTTGAACAGCAAATTCCCGGTTTTATTATTGTTGGATTACCGGATAACGCTGTAAAGGAAAGCAGAGAAAGAGTTACTGCTGCGATAAAGAACAGCGGATATAAATTTCCGATCAGAAAAATTACTGTTAATCTTGCTCCGGCGGATATAAAAAAAGAAGGAAGTGCTTTTGATCTTCCCATCGCTATCGGTCTGTTAAAAGCAAATGATGTACTGAATAAAGATAATTTTAGTGATACAGTATTTCTTGGTGAGCTTTCTCTTGACGGAAAACTGAGACATGTTAAAGGTGCGCTCCCGATAGCAGTCGAGGCAAGAAAAAAGGGAATAAAAAGAATCATCCTTCCAAAGAATTCATCTATCGAAGCTTCAATTGTTGATGGTATTGATGTGTATGGAATGGATAACCTGAATGATGTAGTAGATTTTTTAAATGGGGAGAATAAACTGGAACCGCTAAAATCTGATAAGCAGAATATACTTTCAAAGGTAAACCGGTATCAGTTAGATTTTTCTGATGTAAAAGGGCAGGAAAATGTAAAACGTGCACTGGAAGTTGCAGCCGCCGGAGCCCATAATATTTTAATGATCGGTCCACCGGGTTCAGGTAAAACAATGCTTGCCAAACGCTTTCCTTCCATACTTCCGCCAATGGCATTTGAAGAAGCACTGGAAACAACTAAAATACACTCTATTGCAGGAATATTACCAAAGGATACTGCATTAATTACCGAGCGGCCATTTCGTAGTCCACATCATACCATCTCGGATGCTGCTTTAGTAGG
>JARRKK010000245.1:0-10310 GCA_037388105.1 Ignavibacteriaceae bacterium
CTATTTCTTTGGTACGCTGCAAAATCATGAATGAAGATAGGGCAAATAAACCCAAACAGGCTATAATAATCGCCAGAAGAGCAAATGTGCTGAAAATTTTTCCCGATTGTTGTACATCAGCATACATCTTCGCAAAACTATCATCTAGGAAAGTAAAGCGGATGGGTTGATTAGGCGAGAATTCATCCCAAACACCTGTTATAGAATGTATGGTTCGGGACATATCTGATGTATTTACTTTTACTGATATGATGTTCGGACTGTCGCCCAGGACAAAACACATTCCACGAATCTCTTGTTTCAAAGATTCATAATTAAAATCTTCAACTACTCCAATAACTGTAAAAATCTGAGTTCCATTCATAATCCTTTTACCGACTGGATCAGTTAATCCTAACTCTTTTGCCAACTTCTGATTGATAATAGCTGCTTTTGAATCGGTGGCCATATCGATAGAAAAATTTCTTCCCAATACAATGTTCATCCCCATTGTATTAATATATTCATGATCAACAAGCCAAAACTGTCCGAAAACAGGTGGATCTATTTTCATTTTCCCTTCGTTCCAAAAACTATTTCCATTACGTTTTGTTCCTGAGATTGGCAAATAGTCGCCAATTGAAGCACTTTTTACATCCGGTAATTTCAGTAGTTCAATTTTTAAAGAGGTAACCTGATCGCCAATGGTATTGGCGCCATGCAACAGCACTACCTGCTCTTTATCAAATCCCAACTTTTTATTGAGGATGTAACCAAACTGGCGATAGATGATAAATGTGCCGATTATTAAAATGATTGAGATGGTAAATTGAAAAATAACCAACCCTCTGCGCATAGCGGACCTTTTACTCCCCGCGCCAAGACTTCCCTTTAATACGTTAATGGGTTGAAAAGATGAAAGATAAAACGAAGGATAAAGTCCAGCCAGTATCCCTATTAGGACAGATGAAACGATCAACAATGGCAATAACCACCACCATGCTTCCCATGGAATGGTCAACGATTTTGCTGACAGAATATTGAAATAAGGTAAAAGTACTTCAGCCAAAAATACCCCAAGAATGAAAGAAAGAACACCATAAACCACCGATTCGGTAAGGAACTGGCTGATAAGATTAACCTTATTTGAGCCAACTGTTTTACGCAATCCGACCTCTTTGGCCCGGTTCGCAGATTTAGCTGTGGAAAGGTTGATGAAGTTGATGCTTGCGATGATAAGGATAAATACAGCAATAATTCCAAACAGCCAGACATAACGGATGTCTCCATGATTTAAATCATCACGCACTCCTTTGGTATTAAGATATATATCATTCAGTGATTGTAATTTAAAGCTGTAACTATCCACGAGTTTTTCCGCATCTTTAAATCCAAACTTAAGTGCCTGCGGGAGGATATATTTTTTAGTAATCCCTGAAAGTTTTGCTTCAAACGAAGAAACATTTGTTCCCGGACGCAATTTAACATAGGTGTAATAATTCTGGGCATACCACGCGTTTTTTTCTCCCGGCCAAAATTCTACTCCCTCCAGCGTAAGCAAAAAATCATATTTAAAGTGCGACTTTTCAGGAAAATTAAATACGCCTCCTATCCGGAACGGTTCAGTAAAATTATTATTAACTAAACTTGATGATATCCGATTTGGTAAACCATTGTTAATTATAAATGTTTTACCAACAGGATTTTCGTTGGGGAAATATTTTTCAGCCATATACTTTGATATTGCAATTGTGAACGGCTCATCGAGTGCATGAGCTCTATTACCGTAAATCATTTGTACATTCAGAAGTTCCAAAAGACTTTGATCAGCAAATGCAAATCCTTCTTCATGTGTGTTCATATTTTGCTCAGATCGTCTGATTTCGTTGCTGCCTGCTCCAAAGAGTTCAGCCGGGTTTATACGGCCAACCTGCTCTACTTCAGGAAAATCTTCTTTCAATACATTGGCAAACGGAGCCTGAAGACTAGCACCTTCAATGATATCCCCGGAATTATTAACACCGAACGTAACCCTATATATTCTGTCTCCGTCGGGAAAATCTTTATCATAGCTGAGTTCATCGCTAATAAACAATGCAATTAACAAACATGCAGCAATACCAAGAGCAAGTCCCCCGATCTTGACCGAGGAATACATTTTTTGTTTAACCAGATTTCGCCAGGCAATTTTGAAATTATTTTTAAACATGATTTTTCTCCTTTAACTATACGTACGTTCGTTAACTCTGCATACAATTTTTAAATAGTTTTTAAGCATCTCTTACACTTTTAATTATTTAGTTAATCTGTCGAAACATTATGGGTACGTTTTCATCATCGGCAGAACAAATTTGTATCATTTTCCAGTTCTTATCGTAATGACTAAGAATATCCCTCAAACACTCGGCATGAGATTGATCTTTTTTACAATCATCCCAATGAAATACTTCAATCCTGTAATTATATCTTTTAGATTCCCCATTAATCTTCACCTGTATCTCAACAACGTGATCGGCATTTATATTAGGTAATTGTATTGAAACGCTTGGCATATTTAACTTTCATTAATTTTTTAAAGAAACTACTTCTTCTTTCTTATCGGATTCAATCCATCCATCAAAGAGCTTTATAATTTTTTGTCCATAGGCAGCATTTTCTTTTGAGTGCGTTACCTGGATAATTGTGGTTCCCTGTTCATTCAGTTTTTTAAGAAGATTCATTATTTCCCTGCCCTGATCCGAATGAAGGTTTCCGGTTGGTTCATCTGCAAGGATAAGTTTTGGCTCAACAATTATTGCACGGGCGATGGCAACAAGCTGCTGCTGTCCACCCGACAACTGGTTGGGAAATAAATCCTTTTTGGCAACCATATTAAACCTGTCCAAAACTTCTGCAACTCTTCCTTTCCTTTCATTCACTCTTATCTTTTGATATAGCAATGGAGTTTCAAGATTTTCATAAACTGTTAATTCATCTATTAAATGATATTGCTGGAATACAAAACCGATGTAATGCTTATGAAGATCGGAAAGCTTTCTCTCATTCATCTTATGAACAGCTTCATCAAAAAAATAATACTCACCATCCGAGGGAGTATCCAGCATACCTATAATATTAAGCAGAGTAGACTTTCCCGAACCGGAAGGACCCATAACGGAAATGAAACTTCCCTCCTCTACTTCGAGATTGATATTTCTCAGAACAAAAGTTTTAAGGAGTTTGTTAGTGTAATATTTTTCTATTTTACGTAATGAGATCATTATATTACCCTGCTTAAACGTGAAACATTTCTTTGTAATTCTCCGTAACAACGTGACCGTCGAAAAGGTGAATGACACGATGACCGTAATCTGCGTACGTTGGTTAATTTTAGGATTTGCAACTATTGCCCTTGCAACTGCAACCCTTTGCTGCTGTCCACCTGATAATTGCTGCGGAAAATGGCTCTCCCTGTGCATTATTTCCATTCTCTCCAAAACAGATTTAATCTTCTCTTTCCTTTCAGATGATGAATAACCAAGATATAACAGAGGCAACTCTACGTTTTCATAGACAGTTAATTCATCGATCAGGTTAAAGCTTTGGAATACAAAGCCAATGTTTTTCTTTCTCAATTGAGCACGTTGTCTTTCAGAATTTTTTGAAACTTCGTTACCGAGAAAGAAATATTCACCATCAGTAGGATTATCAAGCAGACCGAGGATATTTAATAATGTTGATTTACCGCAGCCTGATGGGCCCATTATCGAAACAAATTCACCTTCATTGATTTCGATGTTTACATTGTTCAATGCAGTTGTTTCTACTTCTTCGGTAAGATAAATCTTACGCAAGTTTGTTGTTTTTATCATTTCTACTCCGTTATTTTTTCGGTTCATTATTAAATTGTTTGCTAATTTAGGATAATCCAATTGCTCCAGTCCTCCCATTGTGAATTGTACTTATCTAACTCATTTATAATTATTAACCCCGGCCACGAATCGATTTTGTGCTTGAGTTCGTTTTCATTTATTTTATCCTGATTTCCTTTATCGATAGCAAACTTAGATTGGGTTTTACCTCCAGTAATATTAAATGAAATTATTATTTCTGAAGATACTGGTACAATCTCGACGTTAATGGATTTATCATTGTTTTCTACAACACATATGTAATATTTTTTCATGTTCTTACTCATTGATGATTAACTTTTCTGCATTACCAAAATTATCATAAGAAGATGTGATAACTTCTTCTCCTGCTTTCAATCCTTCTAAAACCTCAAATACCTGTGAGTTTTGCCTTCCGAGCTTTATATTTCTTTTGACTCCCTCAGAGCCCTTTTGGTTAAGTACGAAGACCCACTGGCCACCTGTTGTTTGATAAAATCCACCTCTTGCCACGGTTATAGCGTTTGTAAGTTCGCCAAGCTCCAGGCGAATATGTAATGTTTGTCCTCGTCTTATTCCTTCAGGTTGACCATCGACAAATAACAGGTCGACATTAAACCTTCCATTAGTAACTTCCGGATAAACATTTGACACTACCAGTTTATAATCCTTATCAGACAATGTGAATTCACCTGATTGTCCGGTAGCAATTCGTGCGATATAGTGTTCATCAATTTCCGCTCTAACCTTGAATGAATCTATTACATCTATCTGGCCTAAATTCTCACCCGGAGAAATCGATTCACCGATCTCAGCTTTTAATGATGTCAACTGACCTTTAATAGGAGCTGTAACTGTTAAATTTTGTAGCTGTTGTTTTGTCATGTTAAGATTGTTCTGCATTTGGGAAATAGATTTTTCAAGCTGTTCAATTTGCTGGACTCTGAATACCGAATCCTGTGTAAAGGATTCAAATGTCAGTTCTTTTTTCTTTACCATAAGATCATACTGTTCTTTACTTCTTTTAAATTCATTTTCCGAGATGAGGTTTTTACTGTATAGTTCCTTATTAACTTCATATTCTCTTTTTTTGTCTATAAGATCATATTTAACCTGGAGAATTTGCTCCTGCAGATTGAGCCTGTTTTGTTCCATAGATAAACGGGTACTTCTCAGATTGTTTATTTGCTGAAATAACTGGGCTTCGTTGTACATAATATTTAATGTGAGTGCAGCATTATCAAGCTTGATAATCGGGTCATTCACATTCACAAAGGCACCTTCTTCGACAAATTTTTTCACAACTCTGCCGCCATCAGTTACATCGAGATAAAAAGTTTTAATAGGTAAAACAGTTCCGGTGATGGGGATGAATTCCTGGAAAGGTTCGTACGCAACAGTTGAAATCGTTATTCGTTCTTTTTCAACATTCAAACTTGATCTTTGATCGGCAAAAATGAAGACGTAAAAAACAAACAATAAGAAAAGACCACCTCCACCCAGATAAATGATCTTTTTAAGCGCCCACTTCTTTTTTTCTATTTTTCTATCCATTTACTTTACAAATTCAAATTTTATTACGTGATATTTCTTCAAAAGCCAAGTATCGTGCCCCCAACTTGTTTCCAATAATTAATGGTGAAAGAGCATTTTAATTCATTCTTTAGTCAAGAACAAAAATATTTTATCGTACGGTAGCGTTACACACCTGTACGTATTCGAACATAATACTTATATTAATAACAGCAATAAATTATAGGAATGCTGGAATAATACTTGAATTCCGTACCATTTTAACTGAGGAAAAGTTTGAAAAAGAAAATCACCAAAGTTCTTGTAGTCGACGATAATGAAGATGTTTTACTTGCGGCCAAACTTTTGTTGAAGCAGCACGTAGATGTAGTTGAAACAGAAAAAAATCCTGACCTGATTCCCGAACATTTGAATAATAATAACTACGATGTCTTATTTCTTGATATGAACTTCACCAAGGATATGACCAGCGGACAAGAAGGATTTTTTTGGCTGAAAAAAATTATTGAAATGGATCCACTTGCAGTTGTCATCCTCATCACTGCGTACGGTGGTGTCGAATCTGCGGTACACGCTGTAAAAGCAGGTGCAACCGATTTTATTCTTAAACCCTGGCAAAACGAAAAACTTATTGCAACTTTAAACTCAGCACTCAGGTTACGAGAATCAAGAATCGAAATTGATAATCTAAAATCGAGGGAAGAACATCTTACGGCAGATATCAACCAGGGATTCCAGGAGCTTATAGGAATCTCGCAAGGTATGAGAAGCGTGTTCAACACAATTGCGAAGGTTGCAGGTACCGATGCAAATGTATTGATCCTGGGAGAAAACGGAACAGGTAAAGAACTTGTTGCCCGTGCTTTGCATAGAGAATCAAAAAGAGCGGGTAAAGCTTTCATAAAAGTTGATCTTGGGGCGATCACATCGACCCTTTTCGAAAGTGAACTGTTCGGTCACGTTAAAGGAGCTTTTACTGATGCAAAGGAAGATAGGGCAGGACGATTCGAAATTGCCTCCGGCGGTACAATCTTCTTAGATGAAATAGGAAACCTCTCACTTGAGTTACAGTCAAAATTATTAACTGTGCTTCAGAACAGGCAGGTCGCAAGAGTAGGTTCGAACAAATATAAAGAGATTGATATCAGATTAATATGCGCAACCAATACTCAATTAAGAAAATTAGTTTCTGAAAAACAATTCAGACAGGATTTGTTATATAGAATTAATACTGTTGAAATACAAATACCTCCTCTAAGAGAAAGAGTTGAAGATATTCCGTTGCTGGCTGAATATTTCCTTTCAAGTTATAAGAATAAATACAATAAGCCTGAACTTAAATTTGATCCTCTTACATTAAGAAAGCTTGAAAATTATGATTGGCCTGGTAATATAAGAGAGCTTCAGCATTCGATTGAAAGAAGCATCATCTTAAGTGAAACTAATGTCTTGCAGCCTTCGGATGTTCTATTAAGATCACTTGAAGAAGAGGATGAACAAAAAGTAAAGTTTGACAATTACAATTTAAATGAAGTTGAAAAAACAATTATTCAAAGAGTCCTTAGAGATAATGAAGGAAATATTTCCAGAGCTGCTAAGGAGCTTGGATTAACCAGAACATCACTTTACAGAAGAATGCAAAAGTATGGATTCTAACGTTGAAATAGAATTAGTAACTGAATGAAAATACCAATGCCTCAAATCTAATAAATTTTATTGTTTTAATTCTCCAATGAAGAATTTCCAATTTGGATTAATAATAAGAATTCTAGTTTTAACAGCATCGATCTTTCTGCTCTCTTATCTTTATTTCAATACTACTTTGTTTACTACAGAAATTATTATCCTTGTCTTAAGTGTACTTCAGATTTATCTGCTGATAAAATATGTGAATGTTACGAACTACGAACTGTCAAAGTTTTTTAATTCTGTTAAATTTTCTGATTTCAACCGGATCATTATGCCGGAGAAGCTTGGACCTTCATTTAAAGAACTAAATAAGTCCTTATCTAATGTTATAAAACAATTCCAGACAGCACGTTCTGAAACTGAGGAACATTTTCAGTATCTGCAGACAGTTGTTAAACAGGTAGGAACAGGCCTGATCTCTTTTAATGATAATGGTGATATAACCTTGTTCAATAAGAAAATTTTCAACACTCACAAGTTAAAAAATATTCACAGCTTATCAGAAATAAGTCAGGATCTTGTGGTCTCACTTAACTCTATTAAAACAGGTGAAAAAGAATTACTAAAACTGTCAACAGATGGAAGACAAATTCATCTTTCAATATTTGCAAGTGAATTTAAGCTGCGTGGGAAAATGTATAAACTTGTTTCCCTTCAGGATATCAGCAGCGAACTTGAACGTGAAAGACTTCATAATGAACTTGAAATTGCACGGGATGTTCAATTTAAAATGCTTCCAAAAGAAAACCCTGTTATACCCGGTTATTTAATTTCTTCGATGTGCATTCCGGCTTTGGAAGTTGGAGGTGATTATTTTGATTTCATTAAACTTGATGAAAACAAGATCGGGATAGTAATTGCCGACGTTGCCGGCAAAGGTTTACCCGCTGCTATTTATATGACTTTAACAAAAGGTGCATTTCAATCCTATACTGGTCTTTCAGACTCTCCAAAAGAAGTTCTTACAAAATTAAATTCTTTAATTTATGATACAATTGAACGTGGTAGCTTCATCACAATGTTTTATGCTGTACTGGATTATGAAAATGATAAACTGACTTTTGCGAGAGCCGGTCACGAGCCGGTAATTTATTTCAATAATAAAAAAGAAAAGCTTTCTCTCTTAAAACCGGGCGGCATTGGTTTGGGATTGGAAGAAGGAAAAATATTTTCTGAGTCTTTAGAGGAAAACGAAATCAATGTATTAGACGGAGACTCTTTTTTATTTTTTACTGACGGGTTAACAGATTCAAAGAATGAAAAAAATTCGGACTTTGCAATGAATAACCTACTTGATGTTATAAAAGAATATGAAAATAAGTCCTTGTATATACAACCAGGAAAATTGTTGGATAAATTAACGAGTGGGATAAAGTCTTTCAGAAATAATATACCTCAGTATGATGATATGACTGCTATAGTAATTAATAAAAAACATTTCAGCGAAGACACATGAAAAACTTTCGCCTTAACCTCATTGTCAGGATTATACTCATTGTTTCCTCAATTATTCTTTTCTTCTACCTTTATTATAGTACAAACCTTTTTGCTTCGCTAATTATAATATTCTTATTAATAATTTTTCAGGTTGTTTTACTAATAAGATATATCGACTCAACGAATAGAAAATTAGCGAGATTTTTTCAATCGATAAATTATTCGGATTTCTCGCAGACGTTTCCTACAAAATCTTTGGGCGGTTCTTTCGAGGAGCTAATCAAGGCGTTTAACGAAGTTATTTTACGATTCCAAAAAACAAGAAGCGAAAAGGAAGAACACTATCGTTATCTTCAAACTGTGATTCAACATGTTGGTGTAGGACTCATTTCATTTAATCAGGAGGGTAATGTAGAATTTATTAATAATGCAGCGAAGAAAATTTTAAAGATTTCAAGCTTGCACAAAATCGAACAACTAAATTCAGTTTCAAAAGATCTGGGTAAGTCTTTATTAAAAGTGAGAAACGGAGAAAAAACAACAATAAAAATTGTGGATGAAAACGAATTGTTACAGTTGATGGTTAATGCAATCGAATTTAAGCTTAGAGATCAGATTTTTACTTTAGTTTCACTGCAGAATATACAAAGTGAACTAGAAGAAAAGGAAATGGACGCCTGGCAGAAACTTATCAGAGTTTTAACCCATGAAATAATGAATTCCATAACACCAATTTCTTCTCTTGCTGGTACAGTAAATAATTTACTTTCAAGCAATGGCGATCAAAAGGTCCTTCCTAAAGAAGATATCGCAGACATTAAAAGTGCCATAAGTACAATTCAAAAAAGAAGCGAGGGATTACTACATTTTGTAAACAATTACCGGAGTCTGACGAAAATACCAAAACCAAATTTTGAAATTTTGAAAATTCAAACATTGTTCAGCAGAATTGAAAAATTAATGGCAACAGAAATTCGTAATCAGAAAATTAAATTTTCTAGTTCTATCGAACCTGAATCGCTGGAATTGACAGCAGATCCTGAACTGATTGAGCAATTAATTATAAATCTTATAGTTAACTCTATAGACGCTGTAAGCTCATCTGAGCAACCTCAAATAAAATTATTAGCAGGTATGGATGATCGTGGTAAGATTATAATTAATGTACTTGACAACGGAGTTGGTATCCAAGAGGAAGATCAGGAGAAGATCTTCATCCCATTTTTCAGCACAAAGCAAAATGGTTCTGGTATAGGATTGAGCTTATCAAGACAAATTATACGTTCACACGGGGGATCTATTAGAGTTAATTCAAAACCCGGAGAGACAGTTTTTACTTTGAGATTTTGAAGTCAGAAACTGCAGGATTAAATAATTTTAAAAATTGTGTTAACTAAAAGAGTTTTCATTTCTAAATATTTATTTTATTAGTATCATCTTTTTAGTTTGAACTAAACTTCCAGCTTGAATCTTATAGAAGTAAACACTGCAAGTAAGTGATTGTACATTAAATTCTACTTTGTATTTTCCAGGTGATTTTTCTTCGTTTGCCAATTCTTCTATTTCATTTCCGAGCAAATCGAAGATTTTGATTAAAACTTTGGATCGAGTTGGAATTGAGTATTTAATATTTGTATTTGGATTAAACGGATTGAGATAATTCTGGCTTAGCGTAAATGCGTTGGGGAATTAGTTCCGAAACTAAAATCAATATTTGAATCAATTCTGGTTAACAAAGGATTACCTGACAATTTCATATTATCAAAATAATCACCCCTCATTCCGGTTTTATTGGTCCCTTCA
>JARRKK010000246.1:0-4183 GCA_037388105.1 Ignavibacteriaceae bacterium
ACTTTGATCACATAAATAAACAGGTTAATAATTCTATTGATTAAGTTCAGCATTAAATTTCTATTTAACTAAACAGGGGAATTATTATAATTGATATTGTTGAAATATTAATGCAAGTTGACATAGTTAAATAAATCTAAAATCTAAACTTTGGGGAAAGTTTGTTGTTAGGTTTTGGTTTAACTAACCAATCTGTACTTATTAATTTCCCCAAAGTATTAATAAAGCCTTTATTCAATTGATATAAATTTTCAACGCAATTTTAGTTGAATTTATGTCGAGACTTCGTGTAAAATTTAAAGAAAATTTACCTGGAGGGATTTACAATGAAAATTATTTTTATACTATTTGCATTTATTATGTTAGTCATCAGTGCAGAAGCCCATGTTATACTGGATTTTCCTTTAGGGGGTGAAACATTTACGGCTGGTGATACCATTAATATTCAATGGCATGTTTTTATTCCTCACAGCCAGGATAACTGGGATTTGTTTTTTTCCCCGGATGGCGGGATAACCTGGGAAGAAATCCAACTAAATATATCGCCAACTGTACTCAATTATCTCTGGGAAGTCCCTAGAGTGATAACTCAGCAAGGCAGAATAAAGATCTATATGGATAATGTGGCCACTGATTATGAAGATGAGTGTGGGGATTTTACAATTGAGGTAATAACTGAAACTATTCATGTGCCCGGTGACCAACCTACAATCACGGCTGGGATTGATGCAGCAATGGATTTTGATACTGTATTGGTTGCAAATGGAAATTATTTTGAGAATATAAATTTTAATGGTAAAGCCATAGTAATAGCCAGTGAATTTATACTTGATGCTGATACTAATCATATCTATAATACAGTGATTGACGGCAGTCAACCGGATAATGCTGATACAGCTTCCGTAGTATCTTTTAATTCAGGGGAAGATACTTCTTCTGTTTTAATTGGATTTACTATTACAGGCGGTACCGGTACATTAAGAATTGAACCTGGTAATGAGACAATCCGGATTGGAGGAGGTATTTATGTTGATAATTCCAGTGCAAAGATTGAGCATAACAGAATCATTTATAATAGCGTATTAATGAACTTGCCCGGGTCCGATGTGAGAATAGCTGGAGGAGGGGGAATAGGCGCCATTACAACGGATCCACACACACTCATCATCAGAGATAATTTAATTTCAGGCAATACATCTGTTTCTAATGTTTATGAAAGTTTTGGAGCCGGCATTGCAGTTACGGAGAATGCTATGGGTGCATATAATGTATTCATTATAGGTAACGAAATAATTGATAATCATGCATCGACAACAACTGTGGATTATATTTCTGCGGGTGGTGGTATTCTTGGCATACTAGGAAAAATAACAATTACCGGCAATAAAGTAATATATAATACCCTTAGCTCACCAACAGTATCGATTGGGGCAGGTATGGTTCTGTCAGAAACTCTTTCCGGAGCTAATTCTATTATAGAGAATAATTATGTAGCTAATAATTTATTTGTAAACGGTGATGGAGTTTCTGGTGGAATTGGTTTGGTTGCAGCTCCTTCTGTAACACTTGATGGCAATACAGTTGAAGGGAATGCATCTACTATTGGGGGTGGGATATATATCTCTGAATCAGATGCTGTTATAAAAAATAATTCAATTAAAAATAATTCAAGTAACTATGGTGGAGGTATTTTTGTTGAACTATCAGCACCTCTCGTCAATAAAAATCTCATAGCAGGAAATTCAGCTGCACAGGGAGGTGGAGGAATTGAAATTGAAGTATCACCACTAGGAGGAATACAATCCCAAATTAACTTTAATGAGAAGCCAGGGAACTTCAGTTCAAATTTATTTTTAAAGTGTATAAAAAGAACATTTAGTAATGAAAGAGTAAAGTTTAGAAATGATAAGTACATTGGGCAAATATTACAGGATGAATCAGCAGTTGCATTGGAAATCAGAAATAACACAATTGTAAACAATACAGTAAACGGTTCATTAGGTGGTTCCGGGATTACATCTCTCCTTTCCACAGTCAAAGTGATGAATTCGATAGTCTGGGGAAATCAACCATCAACTATATCGCAAATTGAAGGTCCTGTATTTGCTAGTTACTCAGATATTCAGGGCGGTTATGAGGGAATAGGTAATTTAAATCTTGATCCTTTATTTACGGATGATGTAAATTTTTATCTGGATTCTATGAGTCCTTGTGTCGATGCAGGAAATCCTGATTCATTTTATGATGATCCTGAAGACCCCCTAAATCCCGGTTTTGCACTTTGGCCGGCTCAAGGCAGCCTTCGAAATGACTTAGGTGCATACGGTGGAAATAATAATACTAGTTCTCAAACGGACTTATTAGGTCCGTTGTTCAGTGCTTTTGTGAATCGTGTAAATGCCGCACCACAACAGGATAAACAAGCTATTGTTGATAGTTTTATGAATGCAGCACCATCTTTTCCATTTATCGAAGAAAAGACAATTGTTTACTTTATCTATCAAGGTGCTGTAGGAAGTGTTAATGTACCGGGAGATGCGAATGGATGGGATGGAAACCTTTTTCCTATGACTCAAATTGAGGGAACTATTTTTTGGTATCGTGAAGCTGTATTTGAATCAGACGCCAGACTTGATTATAAATTTGTCTTAAACGGCAGCACCTGGATATTAGATCCTCTTAATCCTAATCAGGTAAGTGGTGGATTTGGTCCTAACTCTGAATTGGCAATGCCAGATTATGTTCAGCCACCTGAGATCGGGTATTATCCAAATATTCCTCACGGTAGCATTGACACATTTCCATTCACAAGTACTGTACTTAGCAATACAAGAACAATAAGAGTTTATACTCCACCTGATTATGATTTACATTCAACTTATAGATATCCTCTTATGTTATTTCACGATGGTGCAGAGTATATTACGCTGGGCAGTGCTGCCAATATTCTGGATTATTTACTTTCTGAAAATAAAATGAATCCAATCATTGCTGTATTTGTACCACCGGTGAACCGGGATAATGAGTATGCATTCAGTCAAACTCAACAGTTCGAATCATTTATTATTGACGAGTTAATGCCTTACATCGATGCAAATTATAGAACTATCACTACTCCTGATAAACGTGCTATGGCAGGATTATCATATGGTGGTCTGATCACTACTCAAATATGTTATAATAATCCTGATAATTTTGGTCTGGCTGCACCATTTTCACCTTCATATTGGGCAAATAATATGAGTGTATTTAATATGGTACTAAATGGTTCAGTCGAGAATATTAAATGGTATATCGATTGGGGCACTTATGAAATTAGCATAATGTTGAATGGCCGATCAATGCGCGATGGACTTATTGATAAAGGCTATGAATTAATTTGGAAGGAATGGCATGAAGGTCATAGCTGGGGAAGTTGGCGGGCGCACCTGGATATCGCTTTAGAGTATTTCTTTCCCAAAACAGTTGATGTGTCTGAAGATGAATCTATTCCCGTTGAATATTTTCTTTCACAGAATTATCCAAATCCGTTTAATCCTTCAACGAAAATAAAGTACTCTATACCAGAGAAAAGTTTTGTAACAATAAAAATATATGATATTCTTGGAAACGAAGTTGAAACGCTGGTTAATGAAGAAAAACCTGCAGGTGAATATGAACTTGAGTTTACTGCAAATAATCTATCCAGTGGAATATACTTTTACAAAATAGAAGCAGGTTCTTTTGTCGAAACTAAGAAGATGATCCTCCTTCGTTAAAAACTTTAGAGGACAGATACTCCTTCGCTAAAGTTTACTATCTGACTGAAGCCATTGGGAAGGATAGCTATGGAGGATGAATTATGACAAAGTAAAATAAAGTATATATTTATTATTGAAATCCCTATCGGTAAATGCTGATGGGGATTTTTTTATCCTTTCCTGACAATGCAAATAATAACTAATAAATATTAATTTTCTTGACAATTCAAATTAATATGAGCATATTTATTAGGATTATCGAATCTGAAAATACTATATTCAAATAAATATCATCTACACCTCTGTGGGAGGTTGTGGTATTCTTTTTATTGATAGTTATTAGATTTTTCCATTCTTCTAAATTCCCCCAGGGCGTGGATCAAAATTGTATACCAGAGGGATAAGTTCCCATAATAGAAAGGGAATATAAATGTCAGTAGAGC
>JARRKK010000247.1:0-7277 GCA_037388105.1 Ignavibacteriaceae bacterium
TAAAATAAAGGCTAGCCTCTCAGAATTAGATCATGTATATAAAGCAGCAAATAAAAAGCTTATTGATGTGCAGCGTAAAGGAATGAACGATGTGGATATAGGTTTTATTTTAAAAGACGCTCATCAAAAATTAATTGAGGCTAGAACGCTAGTTCATACTTTTAATGCTGATACGTCGATATCTATAAGTAAAGAAGGCATAAAACTTATTAATCAAGCAGACCTACTCTCAGACAAGGAGATTGATAAATATTATAATAGGAGATACGGATTTCTAATAGCAACCTTTATACTGATTATTTTTGCCGTTGCAATTTATTTAAGAATAAGAGATATAGAAAATAAGCAAAGTCTGAAAAAAGAAGTTGTATAAATCTATGTTTGTATGAAAACTGATATAAATGGTTTTGCTATTTTTGAATTTAACACTTTGAGTGGTGAGAATGTAATTTAATTAATTTATTTTTCAGAACAATTTAAAAATCATTAATTCGGCTAAAACAAAAGGTAAAATCCTATGGATTCATTATCGGATAAAAATGTCCTGAATGAGATATTAGACAGATTAAAAAATCTAGATAAGCGGATAACAAAAATTGAGACTGAACTCACTAATCAAACAGCAATACCTGAATCTATTGAATTACCGACAAAGGTTGAGAATACGGTTAAGCGACAAAATGAAGAGGAATTGGAATTCCGTATCGGACAATTTTGGGCTGCAAAGACGGGAATAATCGTTCTCATTGTAGGTTTTGTATTTTTACTTTTACTTCAATTTAATGACTTTCCTTCTTTCTTACCTAGTTTAATTGGATATGTAATTGGATTGGTATTATTCGGATTAGCCAGAGTGTGGGATAAAACATTCTCACATAATACCGGATATCTGCTCGGGGGAGGATTTGTTATCCTCTACATTTCAACAATGAGACTCTATTATTTTGGTATCGAAAAAACTATTACCAGCTATCCTATAATTATAGCTCTTCTAATTGCAATTTCAACAATTTCGTTAATTATTTCTGTTAAGAGAAATTCGGTATGTAACAGCAGTACTATCAGATTATTCATACTCTATTTTTATTATGGTTACTGCTCTTTCTCTAACTGTTGTAATATTCAAATTAAAATATCAATGGAACATTCTACTTTTTTATGGAATGTTCATGTCATATTTAACACATACAGTTTGGTTTATAAATAACCCTTTCTTAGGTAAGTCGATTCAGGCAATTTCTTCACCTGAAATCAATTTTATTTTTCTACTCCTGTACTTAACCATTTTTTCCGCGGCTAATTTTTTTGATAAACAAACCGAAAATGAAAACATTGTTACAACAGGGTTATCAATGTTAAACTGTATTGGGGCCTATGGATTAATCTTTTTTATCACATTGATTATTCCGCCAGCAGCCGTAACAATTTATCATTTACTCTCAGCAATAATTATTTTATCTATTGCAATAATCTTTTGGGTACAACGTAGTAGTAAATCAAATACATTCATTTATGCCATGACAGGGTACGCATCTTTAAGTGTAGCTATTATCTGGCAATTTAGTGAACCGGATTTCTTTATTTGGTTATGCTGGCAGAGTTTGTTTGTTGTTTCAACGGCGGTTTGGTTCAGATCCAGATACATTATACTGGCAAATTTTATAATCTTTCTCATGATATTCGTTGCTTTCCTTATAATGAGTGGAAATGTGGGAGGAATAGGAATAAGTTTTGGTCTTGTGGCTCTTTTAAGTGCAAGAATTCTTAATTGGAAAAAAGATCAGTTAGAAATAAAAACAGAAATGATGAGAAATGCGTATTTAATTTCAGCACTTTTGATTATTCCTTACTCACTACATCAATTATTCCCAAGCGGATATGTTAGTTTGTCCTGGATTGCTATTTCAATAATATATTACATATTAAGCAAGTTGCTTAATAGTAAAAAGTATCGCTGGATGGCACTGGCTACCATCTTTTTAACGGTTATTTATGTGTTCATTCTTGGAATTACAAGCACTGAAACATTATTCAAAATTATTTCATTCTTAGTTCTTGGATCTGCATTGATAATTATCTCTCTTGTCTACTCGAGGAATAGGACAAAGAGAAAAGCGAATGATGCTACCAGCACATAGGGCTTGAATTAGAAAATGAGTATGTGTTTGAAACACTATCAGATAACAGCGAGTAATTCTTACTGATCGATTCATTATAAAAGAGGAAATTACGGTAGCAGGTTGTACGAATTATTATAGAAAAGTATGCCCAGTCTCCCAACTTAAAATAGCATAGACGGCATAGTAGTAGTAATTCATCAAAGAGTTAAACAAATTGAAAAAGAATTAGATTGTACCTGCTGAAATTTGAATAAAACATATATGATGTCTGTATTTTCAAATAGTTTTTCAATCCAAATATAATTTAAAACAGTTACGAATTATCACGTTTATTCGAGGTCCTGTCTACATTCAATCGTATCTTAACAAAAAATAATTTTTGTCTGCTGGAACATTTTATTTCTTCTTTCAGTTTAACCCATCAAAATTAAGTTACACCAAACGGAGAATAAAATGAGACAATCATTAATATTGATGTTATACATAGTTCTATTCCCCCCTCTGCCCGGTAGTAATATAACTCCAAATTCAGAAGTTGAAACAAACACCGTTCAACTTGCCATCCTATTAGATACCTCAAACAGTATGGATGGATTAATTGATCAGGCTAGGAGCCAGTTATGGAAAATTGTAAATGAAATGGCACACACGGAGAGAAAAGGTGAATCGATTAATCTTTACGTTGCGCTTTATGAGTATGGTAATGACGGTTTATCACCGGATGAAGGGTTTGTAAGGTTGATTTCACCATTAACCAATGATCTAGATAAAATATCTGACGAGCTCTTCAAACTCAAAACAAATGGCGGAAGTGAATATTGCGGGACTGTGATTTCTGAAGCAATAAAAGATTTGAATTGGATTGAAAGTAATGATGAACTTAAATTAATTTTTATTGCGGGCAACGAACCATTTACTCAAGGAAATATTGATTATAGAACTGCATGCAGGAATGCAATTTCCAGAGGGATAATTATCAACACCATATTTTGTGGTAGCCACGAAGAGGGAATTCAAACAAACTGGAAAAACGGAGCAGACCTGGCAGATGGTAAATATATAAATATAGATCAAAACCAGGAGATTGTTCATATTGATACTCCTTATGATGAAGAACTTGTAGAATTGGGGCAAAAGCTAAATGATACCTACATAGCGTACGGATACTATGGTGGCCAATTTAAGAAACGGCAGGAAGAGCAGGATTTAAATGCAAGCGACCAGGCGCCTGAAGTATTGGTTGAGAGAACAGTGACAAAAGGAAGCCGCCAATATAAGAATGAAAACTGGGATCTTGTTGATGCGGATAAAGAAGGGGTTGTTAATATAGATGATCTTAAAGAAGCTGAATTGCCGGAAGAAATAAAGGACATGAGTATTGAAGAACGAAAAGCATATGTTAAAGAAAAATCGGTTGAGCGTGAAATATTAAAGAATAAAATAAATGAATTGGACAAAATGCGACGTGAGTATATTGCAAAAGAACTAGAAGATGGAAACGAAAACACTCTTGATGTTGCGATACTGAAAATAATCAGAGAACAAGCAGCCGAAAAAAATTATAAGATTAAATAATAATTATTTAGTCATGCTGAACTAGTTTCAGCATCACAATAATTTTTGAGATCCAAACCAAATTCGGGAAGATTATAAAAAATTAAGTTGTAAACATGTTGAACAAAATATTTCTAATAGGTTTAATACTTCTATTAAATAATTTGTCTCTCGCAGATGGATTAATAATTATAAGAGAACCGGCACCAACTCTCTCTCCTTTTCCATTAGAAGTCTTATATCATCACGTTGATGTAAAAATTAATGGTAATGTTGCTGCTACGTATATTGATCAGGAATTTTACAATCCCACCGATATGAACCTGGAAGGATACTATATATTCCCAATTCCAAGGGGTGCAGTAATTAATGAGTTCAGTATGGAGATAAATGGTGAAGAGGTATTTGCGGAGTTATTCGACTCTAAAAAAGCCAGGAAGATTTATGAAGATATTGTCAGAAAAATAAAAGATCCTGCATTGCTCGAATATACTGACCAGGGGTTTTTCAAAGTAAGAATTTTCCCTATCGAACCGAGAAGCAATAAAAAAGTTAGCATTAGCTATCGTGAAGTTCTAAGTTCTGATAATGGTATGTACGAATATCTTTATTCATTAAACACAGAAAAATTCTCCGCCAAGCTGTTGAAAGATGTTCGAATAAAAGTCGATTTAAAAACAAACAACGATATTAAAAATATTTATTCACCAACTCATCCAATAGATATAGTAAACAAAGATAATCGCTCCGCTCTTGTCTCCTATGAAGAAGAAAACATAAAACCAAATACTGATTTCAAACTATACTACCACACAGACAATGATGATGTTGGACTTTCATTACTTACTTATCAAAATATAGGCGAAGATGGTTATTTTCTCTTAACAGCTTCCCCATCCTTTATTGTTGATGATGATCAGATTGCACTAAAAGATATGACATTAATTATTGACGTATCAGGAAGTATGGCCGGGAAAAAGATGAGACAAGCAAAACAAGCTCTTTTATACTGTGTTAACAACCTGAATCCGGGTGACGGATTTGATATAATAAAATTTTCTACTGGGGCTTATTCACTTTTTGGAAATATAGAGGATGCAAGTGAAACTAATATAAATAAAGCTGAAAAATTCATTGAAAACCTTAAACCAGTTGGCGGAACGAACATCGAAGAGGCATTGATATCAGGATTAAAAAGAATTAATAACTCGAATCGTACCCATATGATCATATTCATTACAGACGGTAAACCTACGATTGGTGAAACTAATGATGATGCCCTAATTAATAATCTGAAAATCTCAAATAAAGCACTAAAGCAACACGTTATTATATTACTGATGATGAAGACATTGAAGTAAAAATTTCCAACTTTTATGATAAAGTTCAGTCACCAGTGTTAACTAATCTATCACTCTCTTTCGGAGACTTAAGATGTTTTCAAACTTATCCTAAAAATCTACCCGATTTGTTCAAAGGTTCTAGTATAACAATTTTCGGGAGGTATTACATTTCTGGCAGATATGGTAGAAATGTTAACTCTACTATAATTCTTAAAGGAACTGTTAATGGTGCAACTAAAAAGTATTCTGTAACTCCGGTAATTAATACAGATAACACTGATTATGACTTTATACCACCGCTTTGGGCTTCAAGAAGAATTGGATTCTTGCTTGATCAAATCCGTCTAAATGGTAATGATAACGAGTTGATAGATGAAGTAACTCAACTTGCCAGAGAATTCGGAATTGTTACACCTTATACAAGCTATTTAATTATGGAAGATGAAGAAATTCGATTGAGAAGAAATGAATTTATAGATGATTTTCAAACTTTACCGGCAATTCCGGAAGCTAGAAAGGAATACGAGGGTGATTATCATGCTATGCAGGAAAAAAGTGGTGAAAGGGGTGTAATTGTAAGTGAAGAATTCAGAATGCTGAACGAAGCTAAGAATCAGTCTGAAATGCAACAAGGAAGTGATAGAATGAATTATATAGATGAAAATGGCTCTAGAACAAATTTAACACAGCAAGTAAAAAATATTTCAGGTAGAGCTTTCTACTACAACAACAAATTCTGGATTGATTCCGAATTGCAGAAACAAAAAACTGTGAATAAAAATCGCATTCAATTTAATTCTGATGAGTATTATAAACTTCTGAATGAAAAACCTGAGACATTTCAATTCCTGGCACTTGGGCAGAATGTTAGGTTTTACTATGATAATACTTTTTATGAGATTTATGAATAGAACTTCCCCAGATCGTAAGATATATCATAATTTAATAATCTGACGATCTAAACCCCCTGCATTTTAATTATATTTGTAAAAAAAGTTGTAAGTATGTTTGATATAACTTCCATCGTTCAAATTATTCAGCTTATGCTTGCACCGGGATTAATGATCTCTGCGTGCGGATTGCTTTTACTTGGAATGAATAATAAATACTCTCTTGTTGTAAACAGGATTCGCTTACTCAATGAGGAAAGAAGAAAAGCACTTCGAAAAATTGACGACCCGGAATTCAGTTCCCGGGAAAATATTCGGATTGAAAGTATTAGCCAGCAGCTTCAAATACTTACTTACAGGGTAAAATTGGTTAGGAATGCAGTGCTCTTCTATACAATTGCAGTTGCACTTTTTGTTATTACCTCCCTTCTCATTGGTTTTGGTTATTTATTAGATATCACACGTCTAAACAGCTTTATAACAACACTTTTCTTACTAGGAATGATTTCAGTGCTTTGTGGAGCAATCTTTGCAGCGTATGAAACTTACAAAGGATATGAAATAGTAAAGTATGAACTTGACAGTGAGGAATAATCTCCTAACCAATACAAAATTATCCTGGCTCAAAAAGAGGGCAGTCTTCGGCAAGCTAAGACTGACATCAAGCAGTCACGCCGAGCAAGCGTGCCCGGATTTGATGGGTCGAAGTATGACAGAAAATTTTTAAATGCTAATTATCCTTTTACAGTTTCGGGACAACTTCACAAAGTTAAATTGAGTTCGTCGATGTGTAATGGCATTCTATACCAACTTTCTTTCAATATACGACAAAACATCTCCAAGTTTATGGTTCGCTTTGTTCTTTAACTCCCTGCATTTCTTTTTCATCTCATCATTAAATCTCGTATCCGTAATATCTTTAAGATTAATCAACACATTATAAATACCACCAAGTACACCTGTATAAGACGATTGAGCACTAACACCAACATCTGTAATAGAACTCGGATTGCCATTCTTTGCAACCGTTTCTGCAATTTCAATTGCCTGATAGCTCAGCTCAGCCGTATGTAAAGGGACATAAACTGCTTTCTTCAATCCATTCTGCATCGCTTCGTCCCTTACATTTTTCTCCTCTCGTGTATTATTCGGCAATCTTCTTGCATCCATGTACTCGTTGAATGCATTTGTATCTTCATCAATTGCTTTAACTAATGCGTTTTTAATTTCCTGGCATTTAATGGATGCATCATTAAGTACATCATCAACACTCTCACTTCCTCTTTTATTTGCACTAAGATTACTGACCATAGATGATAGCGCCGCTCCCAAGGCACCTGCCAAAGCTGCTATAGAACCACCCCCCGGAG
>JARRKK010000248.1:0-9848 GCA_037388105.1 Ignavibacteriaceae bacterium
ATTAATTAGGACGAAATTATTCAAGTAAACTTCGTGGAGAAGAGATGAATAAAATTTTTACTAATGTTTTGGTGGCTCTTTGCGTATTAATTATGGCTTCTTTTACTTTTGCCCAGATGGGAGTGGGTAAAATTAGCGGTAAGGTTACGGATGTTGATACTGGAGAACCACTAATCGGCGCTAATGTAGTTGTATTAAACACAAATCTTGGTGCCGCTACTGATCTTGATGGTAACTACTTTATCTTAAATGTTGATCCGGGAATGTACTCGCTCAAAGTTAGCTATGTTGGGTATGCTGCAAAAACAATCGAACAAGTAAGGATAGTTGCTGGTATTACATACGAACTGAATGTTACACTTTCTACTAATTTCTCACTCCCTGAAGTCGTTGTTGAAGATAAAAAATTCTTCGAAGAAAAAGCAACAAACACCGTTAAGGTTATGGATGCTGGTCAGATTGATAAATTACCGGTTAGAGGAGTTGCCAATCTTGTTGGTCTGCAAGCTGGAGTTGTAATTCAAGATGGTAGCGGTGGTGCTGATGGGAATGCTACTATTAATGTAAGAGGTGGTCGTGGTAGCGAGGTACTTTACATTGTTGATGGTGTCGTTCAGAATAACCTCTATAACAGAACAAGTGTAAACCAGGTTGCAAACATAGCCATTGAGCAAATCTCATTTCAGGTTGGAGGATATGAAGCTAAATATGGTCAGGCACAAGCTGGTATTGTAAATGTAACTACAAAATCGGGTCAACCCTTTTACAGTGCATTAATAGATGTGCAGAGTTCGACTGAGCTGGATGATTACGGTTATAATTTATATTCCGGAACTCTAAGTGGTCCCATTATTCCCGGTATAACTGAGCACACAATATTTCTATCTTTAGAAAGAGGTTGGTTTGGAGATGCTGATCCTCCCGGAATCACCCTGGATTATCCGTCGATAGGTAAATCTTATACCTCCATCCCGAATAATCAAGCAGATGTATGGCGCGCCTCCGGTAAAACAAATTCACGTTTTGGGGCATTTAATCTTATTTTGAGTGGTATCTGGAACAAGCGGACTTCAAAAGTTTTAGATGTATATAAAATAAAAAATGATGCAGATTTTTATGATGAATTTTATCAGGAAAACCTTTCATTTGGTGCTCGTGTTTCTCAAACTGTTAGTAAATCTACTTTTTGGAATCTTACTCTTGGATACAGGGCCTTTGATTATGAGAGATATAATCCATTCTTCAGAGATCAGGATCATATATCTAATCTTTATAATTATGGTGATAGTTTAAAATATGCTGAGATGTTCGGTGCAACATTACTTGGCGATGGGAGAAGAACTGAGGCTACTGATGATTTTGGTGTTTTCAGACCATACGGTTATTCTACTAATTTGTATCAACATCGGGAAGATGACGCTTTTTCAGCTGATTTAGACTTAACCTCACAAATCTCAAATCATCTTCTTGAATTTGGTGCAGGGGTTTCAGCACACACTGTTAGGGGATATGGTTTATATGCTTATCAGCTGAAAGCTCAAGATGAAAGTCTTCCAATTGACTGGCAGTTTATGAATTTAGCTCCATGGGTTTTTGGATATGATTATACAGGTTCTAACAAAACAAACAGTGACACTCCTGCTTCGCTTGCACTACTTGATAGTGTTGGGTCAGATCCTTCGATGAACATATTTACAAGACCAAGAGAACCTGTTTTCTTTTATGCATACCTGCAGGATAGATTTGAATTAGAGGATCTAGTGTTAAACCTTGGGTTGCGTGTCGATTACATTGATATAAAATCTTATGAATTAATAAATCCTGTATCCGGAGAAGGATACAATTTGCCATATGCAGGTGGTTCAAATCCAGATCTGTTTGATATCGGTGACTTCACAGTTAAAGATGCAGAAGTGGAACTTTCCCCAAGAATTGGAATAGGTTTCCCGGTTACGTCTTCAACTGTATTTCATGCACAATATGGTAGATTTGTTCAGGCACCTGAATTAAATGATATGTACTCTGGTCCATTCGATTATAATTCTTATATCACAGGTTCACCTCAATTCGGTTTTAATGGGGGATTGATAAGGGAGGAAACCACTCAATACGAAATAGGGTTTAGGCAATTAATTGGAAATAACTCAGCGCTTAATATTACATTATTCTACAAAAATATTAAGGGTCTTGTAAACGATCAAAATCATAAGTATCAAAGAGAAGATGGTGGACAAATTGTGAATGCAATTTACTCAACTAATGCAGATTTTGGAACAAATAAAGGAATTGCATTTTCACTGAACGTAACAAGGTTAAGTTACTTTAGTCTATCTGTAGATTATACTTATGCATTAGCTGAAGGAACAGGTTCATCAACAAGTTCTAGCCAGACCGCCGTATTCAGAAATCCGGATGCTGAACCCCCAAAAGTTATCGCCCCTTTGGATTTCGATCAGAGACATACCGGTGTGATAGTTCTTGATTTTTATGTTCCTGAAGGTGATGGTGGTTTATGGGAAATGTTTAATATCAACACTATTTTTGCGTTTGCCAGTGGGCGTCCATATACACCAACTGATAATTGGAACTTACTTGGGGATAACGGTTTATCTGCAACTAATACCGGTTATGTTAACTCTGCCTATGGACCAGGAGTCTTTAGAATTGATATGAAAATAGAAAAGAGTTTTCCAATCGGTGACTTTTATATTTCACCATACCTCTGGATAGATAATCTGCTTGGATCCGAAAATGTTGTTGATGTGTGGCGTTCTACCGGAAGTGCGTACACCACAAATTATTTGAACACACCCGAGGGTCAAGCTGCGGCTTTAAATAATAGAAATTTAAATAATGGTGCAGACGGATTTTCTCAAGACTATCAGAGTTTAGAAAACGATCCTACTAACTTTGGAAATCCCAGACTAATAAAATTAGGTGTTAAATTTAATTTCGCAAAATTTTAGTGAGCTAAAAGTATTATACTACAATATATCGGATAATTAAAAATGAAAATTAATAAGTCCATAATAATCTTTTATAGAATATTGATGCTAGTAGGAATCATAATGGTTTCTTTTGGCTTTCTGGAAGATGACCAGAAAGGAACTAAACCTCCTCATCCCCTATATAAACAGTCATCAGTTCAAACATCAGGGAAGCAAGGCGATGCTTATGTTATGAATGTTAACAACATATATCTTCCTCTGAATAGTAAAGGAATAATAGCGGCTGTGCAGGTTGGTAATCAACCGAGCAGTGGTCGGTTTGGAGGAAATTCCTTTTTATTTTCATCCGGGTTCTTTCTAAGTGGATTTGCTAATGGGCAACTGTGGGCGAACGCAGTTGCATCTGCAACCCTGGTAGAGGATTATGAGTCGGGAAGAGTAAATCCTGCACCAGACGATGACGACCAATTATATGTTCTTAATTCGCAAGATCCTGCTTTTGGACCAAGCTGGCAGGATTGGATTGATGCTGTTAAATTAGGTGCAGATTTTTACGATGGTGATGGCAATGGAGTGTATGAACCAATTGATAAAAATGATAATGGCGAGTGGGATCCTGATGAGGACAGACCAGACTTAATTGGTGATGAAATGATATGGTGTGTTTATAATGATGGTATTCCCGCTTCTCAAAGAAGATGGAACACTGTTCCGCCATACGGGATTGAAATCAGGCAGTCTGTTTTTGCTTTTGCATCTGCAGGCGCAATAGGGAACCTGGTATTTGTAAGATACCGTTTTAATTATGTTGGATTAGGTAAGGCGGGTGAGGCTGATAAAATGACCGACGTTTACTTCGGTGTCTGGGCTGATCCCGACGTTGGTCAGTATGATAATGATGTTGTCGGCAGTGATGTGGAAAGAAATGCAGGATACACTTATGATAATGGACCAGACGATGTATATGGAAATCAACCGCCCTGTTTTATGATAGATTTCTTTTCCGGACCGCGGTCATACATACCAGGAGAAACATTGGAGCCGTATTGGGTGGTGTTGATTGTAGTACCGTCGATCCAAGATTCTGGTTTTCAGGAGATCCTGTTACAAATGTTGGATGGATTGCTACTATAAATGAGGATGTAAGGCAGATGACAAATACAGGACCCTTTGAATTGGTGAAAGGTGAGGAAAACGAAATTGTTGTTGCATATGTTGTAGGGCAGGGAGTTAATCCTTTGAATAGCGTGACAGTCGCACGTGCTATTGATGACGGCGCACAGAACATATTTGATTTGAACTTTTTAGCTCCATCACCACCTCCACCCACCACACCAACAATATCTTCAAGTGATGATTTAATTGAAATACTTTGGGATACTCCTGATCAGGTATCCTATGTTAATATTACACCCACCTGGAATCTGCACTTCTATCAATATCAGGTGTGGGCATTTGCAACAAATTCTAATGTTGATGTTGTAAACAATCAGACTAATGCACAGTTGATAGCCACATATCAATTGGATAATTTTATTAGAAATATTTACAAACAGGATGGAGAAACCGGAGGAATTGAACTACTTTATATAAAACCGCAAAGTGATAATCTATTAAATCCTCAGATATACAGTGATCCGGTTACCGGAAGATTAAAACTAAATGTCCTAAAAGATCCTTTCAAGACTACAACTCCAATAACAAAAGGTACACCATATTATTTTGCACTTGTAGGTGTTGCAATCAATTATGATGCATTAATTTATAAAGAAGATCCTACCATGCCGGTTGGAACTGTAGGTGATTATTATCTAACTAAAGATTCCTTTGTTCAGTCCGGTGCTACTAACAGCAATATGGCATATGATATTGTAAATAAAAGTTCTCTAACCGGTGATCAATACGAAGTTACCTTCTTTCCGGATAGTTCAACACAGTTATATTCTACATTCTGGAGATTAACCAACACTTCACAAAATAACCTTTTATTAGATTCTGCAAAGTATTATCTGTTCGGAACCGGGGTTGTGTCAGTACCTCCAACTGAAGGTTTCATCGTACAACTTTCAAATGAGGTTGCCGAAGTGGATACTGAAATAGTATATAATCTTAATCAGTCCTGGATCGATACAACAACCTCTGTATTTAATTATTTAACTGAAGATATTAAGTATGCAAGCCACATAAAGAATATTGGGGGTAACCTAAGCAATTTATGGGGTAACTATACTACCGCTGACAGGCTAAGAAGAGTTGAAATCAGATTTGGAGAAACTCAAAAAGCTTATAGATATCTCAATGGTTTCGTTGGTCCTAATGCTAGTGTCAAAAGAAGAACGTTCAAATATGCTGAAGCAGTTACATCTGCTGATACGGCTGGTAAAGGACCAGTTGGAATGTGGGATACAGCAAATGACAGGGCAATGGGAATCGTTGATGTACCTTTTCAGGTATGGGTAGACGATCCGAATTTTTCAGATAGTGAAGATGATAATGGAGTCAGTGAGGGTAATCGACAATTAACAGTTGGATTCGTTGAAAAAAGCACTGATCTAGGTGGCCATCCTAATGGAATATGGGATCCGGATAGTATAATTGAATTTTCAGGTGAGTACCTTTTCATATTTGATGAAGTTTATGATCCAAATATGAACCAGGCAATTTATAAAGGTGGTACTTATTTAGATCCGGGTGCGGATTGGGCAGATATTAATGGAGCAGCTACTTCAAATGGAGCATTTTATTTAATTCCTGATGGTGCCAATATTTCTCAAGATGATAGAAACAAAGCTAATTCGCCATTTTTTAACACATTGTATGCTGTTGGTATTAATACAACGAGTGCTGGTCCAATGTATACGGCAGGTGATAAATTAATATTGTATTTATGACCAGGAAAGAGGGAACCTTGAGTACGGATGAGGAACAGGATCTTTGGAATAAAGTAAACGTGTTTCCAAATCCGTTGTATGGTTTTAATACTTTAACTGGGTATGATGGTACGGCACCTGATGATCCTTGGGTAACATTTACTAACTTACCGGCTGATATAACTATTAGAATTTATTCGCTTTCAGGTCTATTGCTACGTACTCTTACAACTTCTGATAAAAGCGTACCTGATTCACCCTTCCTTAAATGGGATTTATTAAATGAAAATGGATTAAGAGCAGCTTCCGGAATGTATTTAGCGATTGTTTCATCACCAACATTTGGTGACAAAGTACTTAAATTTTCGATAATTATGCCACAAAAACAGATACCTAGATATTAATAAATACACAAGCAGATGTAAGAATTTTACATCGACCAGATAATAAATTTTGTAAAATATGTGGAGTTTTTTTATGAAAAAAATATTACCGATAATTTTAACTCTGTTCCTGGCTGTATCTGTTTTTGCCGGGGATGAATCCCGAAAAGGAACGACTGGTGCTGAAGAACTCCTCATCCCGGTTGGTGCCAGAGGAATAGCTACTGGAGGAGCATTTGTTGCAAATTTAACGGGTTTGGAATCATTATTTTATAACCCGGCCGGACTTGATGTTGTGCCCCGTACCGAAGCAATGTTTAGTTATACAAATTACTTAGCTGATATTAATATATCTTATTTTGCTATTGGTACAAGTTTGGGAGATTTTGGCTCAATTGCTTTCGATTTAAAAGCCTTTGATTTTGGAGATATACCAATTACAACTGTTCAGTTCCCAGATGGAACAGGGCAAAACTATTCACCTTCTTTTATTACTTTTGGTATATCATATTCAAAAGTTTTAACGGATAGAATCTCCATTGGTACAAATTTCAAATTCATAAGTGAAAGTATTCAGAGTACAAATGCTACTGGATTTGCAGTGGACGCTGGTGTTCAATATAGCTTCTATTCTGGATTGAAGCTGGGTGTAACAGTAAAAAATATCGGAACCAATATGCAGTTTTCAGGTCAGGATTTAAATACCAGGACAGATATACCTGGTTCTACAATTGGCTCAGCAGATGGAACTTTTCAGATAGTAGCTGAAACATTCCAAATCCCCAGTTTTTTTGAGTTAGCTTTAACTTACGATGTTAATATTAACGAACAAAATAATGTATTACTGGCGTCAACATTTGTTGCAAATAATGCATTTGAAGATGTTATGAACTTCGGTTTGGAGTATGGTTTTACAAATACTTTTTTTGTGCGCGGAGGATATAATGTACTGTTGGAGAATACCTCAGATAGTATTTATGGACTTACGCTTGGTGCGGGCGTAGATTACAAAGCTGGAAATGATTTATCAATAATATTTGATTATGCTTACAGGGATATAAAAGAATTTCCTACTTCTAACCATATATTTACTGTTAAGCTAGCTTTTGAATAGAATTCTGCTAAAAAGGGAATTAAGCGTCTGTTGATTTTTCAACAGACGCTTTTTTATTTTTAATTGAATTGATGATAATAATTATTATATGAAAATTATCTTCTTCTTACTTTTTTTAATATTTACTCCAATTCATTATTCACAGAATGGGAATGAAATTAAATTTGAATTTGACTATGCTCAGTTTTCATTCGATTCAACTTCGAATTATGTAGAATTTTATTATGCTTTTAATCAAGCCTCACTTTCCAGGATACAAACAGATTCTGTGATACTTACCAAGGGAATTCTTCATATTACAATTCAGGATTCAACAACAGGAGAGTTAATAGTGGATAAAGATTGGTTAATTTCTCAAGAACTAACCGATTCAATGGCAACAGATAAAAGTTTAATTGGAGAAATTGGTTTTATCCTTGAAGAAGGATCATACAAATGTGTGATAACCGGGAGTGATTTTGTAAATCCTGATAGAAGTCGTGCTTTAACTGAGTATTTTGCTATTAATCCATTCCTTAAAATGGGAATGACAATGAGCGACATTCAATTAGCTTCTAACATTATTCAGGGTAGTGAAAATACTTCTTCAATATTCTATAAAAATACTTTCGAAGTGTTGCCAATTCCAACTTCAACTTTTGGCGAAGGTCAACCGGTTCTATTTTATTATACTGAGTTATATAATTTGAAAGGAATTCAGTCTGATAATAATTTAAGAATTGACAAATATGTTCTAAATAGCAGAGCACAAGTAGTACTACAAAAAAGTAAGCTGATCAGCCAATCATTAAATTCCCGTGTAGAAGTTGGTACGATAATGATTTACAAACTTCCATCAGACACCTATACTCTGGTTCTTTTTTTAATTGATAGTGTATCAAATTATGGTGTGTCTTCTTCAAAAAAGTTTTTTGTTTATAATCCATCTGTTGAATATGTTGATACATTTCAGGTTAAGGGAACAAACTTTGTAACAGGAATGTTCGGGGTCATGTCAGAAGAGGAACTCGATGACTTCTTTAAAAAATCAAGATACGTTTCAACTGTTGCTGAGATTGAAAAATATGAGTCACTCTCTGAAGAAGGTGCGAAAAGAAAATTTTTAACTGATTTTTGGGATGCCAGGGATACAGATGTAAATGATGGTAAAAACCAGAATTTAGCTAATTTCCTTAAAAGGCTGGATTTAGCTAATGATAGATATAAAGCAATGGGTAAAGAAGGATGGAAAACAGATCGCGGAAGAGTTTATGTAATTTATGGTGAACCAAGTGAAGTTGACAGGTACCCAAATCAAACTAATGCAAAACCATATGAAATATGGCATTATCAAGATATTGAGGGTGGAGTAATATTTGTTTTTGCTGATATGACCGGGTTCTCAGACTATTTATTAATTCATTCCACAAAAAGAGGCGAACTGCGGGATAACAATTGGCAACGAAGAATTGCCCCATAAAAAATATATTCAGTTAGCTTAGTTCTCTGCAATCTTAACAGGGTATTCTATTTTTAACCCAACCTTATTCTCATTTTTGTTACATTAAATGTTATTGTTATTTTCCTGACGAAGTCAGTTTTTAATAGTGATAAAATGAGAATAAAAACATTTACAACTTCCGATGGAATGTCTTCTCAAAAAGGAATAATTAAAATGCAAATTTCATATAACCAAAATGAGCAAATATGAATGTATGAAAAACAGAATGGAGTATATATTATTTGTTTTATTTAGTAAAATTTTTCAATTACTTGGACTTAATCTTTCTAGTAAGTTATCACCAATTTTAGCAGGATTGTTTTATAATTTTATCCCAATCCGTAAAGCCACTGTACTTGAGAATTTAAGAAATGCTTTTCCTGAATATGATGAAAAGAAAATAAAGAAGATTGCATTCGGTAATTACAATAGTTTTGCAATTACTCTTATTGAAATATTCTGTCTTCCGACAACAAGTAAAATTGATATTAAAAAGAAAGTACACTGCAACAATCTGGATTTAATAATTGATAGATATAGGGAAAATAAAGGTGTAATCCTTTTAGGTGCTCATTTTGGTAATTGGGAATATATGGCATTATCAATGGGTGTAAAGTTAAACATTCCATTAGCAGTAGTAGTAAAGGATCAAAGAAATCCATTCGTTACAAACTGGATGAACAGAGTAAGAAAAAAATGGAATAATTCAGTTGTCCCGCTTGGCATTTCGATCCGGCAGATTTATCAAACACTTAAGAATAGTCAAATAGTAGCTATGGTAGCGGATCAAAGAGGTTCAGAAGAAGGTATAAGAGTAAATTTTTTCGGTAGAAACATTTCTGTTCATACGGGACCTGCAGCTTTGTCATTGAAAACGGGTGCCCCGATACTATATGGAATAAGTGTACGACAAGAGGATAATAGTTACGATACAACATTTACTGAAATATCAAAGGATGATCTTTCCGGATCGACTGAAGAGAAAATAAAAGAATTAAGTCAGAGGCATATGTCTTACCTTGAAGATTATGTAAGAAAGTATCCTGAGCAATG
>JARRKK010000249.1:0-6782 GCA_037388105.1 Ignavibacteriaceae bacterium
TGTACATCATATTTATCTCAGCCGGTGTCTCGTAGCTAGGTCCTTTTAAATACCAATAAGTTCCTTCATGCAGATTTATTTTTTCTTGAATAGCAGCATTACGTATTATCTCGGTAAGCCTTTTCGAGGGGAAGTCTAAGAGATTTTGTTTCATCTCTTTCGATGATAGTCCAATAAGTTGTGTCAATTCCTTTTTTATGTTCATTGCATTAAATGAATTTGCAAGCATCAAATCACCAGGAGAAAAATTTCTGTTAATTCCTCCGGCTGCATTAGTGATAAGCAATTGCTTACAATTTAATTGATGGGCAATAAATACCGGTAGTATACATTCATAAATTTTATATCCTTCATAAAAATGTATTCTACCTTTAAATAGCAAAAGTTTTTTCTCTTCGGCTTCTGCAAAAATTATTTTTCCTGAATGTCCCTTTACAGTTGATGGAGGATAACCATCGAGTTTCTCTGTTTCAAATGAATGATTAATACTGACTGATGATGCAAAATCTCCCAGACCACTACCTAAAATTATGGCGAGATCCGGTGTGAAAGGCTGTACTTTTTTTATTTGTTGAATCAGTTCTTTGTATTTGAAGGCGAGATCGATTTTCAATTGTGATCCGATAAGTTATTAAAACATAGTTATTAAGATCAGATCTAAAAGATAAATAGAAGTCCTGCCAAAGTTGCTGTCATTAAAGTAGCCATTGATCCACCAATAACAGCTTTTATCCCTAAGCCTGCAATTATTGATTTCTGGTTTGGTGCTAAAGGACCTAATCCACCAATCTGAATCGCAATGGAACTAAAATTTGCAAAACCGCATAGTGCATAAGTTGCCATAAGCATTGTTTTTTCATTAAAAATTTTCCCCGCTTCAATCAGAGTTCCCATTTCAGTAAATGCTACAAATTCATTCAGAACCACCTTAATTCCCAACAAACTCCCGAAATTAAGCGCATCTTCCCACGGTACACCAACACCAAATGCTACGAACTGAAAAATCCAACCTAGTAAAAGTTCAAAGCTTAATGGGTGCCCAAAGTTAGCAACTAACATTTTATTCAAATTCAGTAAATCACCAGTGCCATGTAATAGATAATTAATTAAAGCGATTAGTCCAATGAAAGCCAGAAGCATTGCACCAACATTTAATGCAAGCTTCAAACCTGATCCTGCGCCATTTGCAGCAGCTTCGATTATATTTGCTGCATCTTTTTCAACATCAACCCTAACAGTACCCTTTGTAACAGGTTCTTCTGTTTCCGGAAAGAGTATTTTTGATATAACAATTGCAGCGGGTGCTGCCATTACACTTGCTCCTAACAATTGTGTTGCGAATATCTGCTGTGCCTCTGCAAGAGGAATACCATGTTTCACTGAATAAGCACTGCCAAGTATTTGTACATAAGCTGCCATAACCCCGCCTGCAATAGTTGCCATTCCTCCAACCATTATAGTGAGTATTTCACTTCTGGTCATATCTTTCAGATAAGGTTTTATCATTAAAGGCGCCTCGGTTTGTCCTACAAAAATATTAGCAGAGCATGAAAGTGATTCAGCACCGCTGGTGCCTAACGATCTTGCCATTACCCACGCCATTCCCTTTACTACTAATTGCATGAATCCAACAAAGTAAAGAACTGACATCAGACAGGCAAAGAATATTATTGTTGGTAATACCTGGAAGGCAAAGAAGGACCCCAGACTTCCATCAGCTCCCGGTGGGCGGGCGAGATCACCGAATATAAATACTGCGCCTTCAGTAGTGAAATTAAGCAGGATTACAAAGAAACTACTTATCCAATTAAAAAAATCAACAGGCCAGCCCAGAGGAAGAAAAAAACTTCGCAGATCATTTCCCCTTAGAATAAAAATAGCAAATACAAACTGGAGACCAAGCCCTGTAGTTACAAGTTTCCAGTTTATTTTTTTCTTATTATTTGAAAGAAGATAGGCAATGCCTACAAGTAGTAGGATTCCAAAAATCCCTCTGAATATTGAGTTTAAATCCATATACTATAATTATCCTTCTTCAGGTATATAATGACATTTTCGGCATCTTGCTTCGTAAATATCAGCAGCTCCAACTATAACTCTCTTGGAAGAATTGGTTTTGCGTTGCGTTCTGTCAGCAGGATTTCCGCATTCAACACATATGGCTAACGATTTTGTTATATACTCTGCAATTGATAGTAGATGTGGCATTGGTTCAAAAGGCAAACCTCTGTAATCCTGATCTAAACCGACCACGATAACTCGTTTATCATTGTCTGCAAGTTCATTACAAACATTAATTATATCGTTTGAAAAAAATTGTGCTTCATCAATACCTATAACCTGTGCATCGATTGATAATCTTAAAACATCATTAATATCTTTTATTTGTATTGAAGGCAGGAATTGGTCATTGTGAGAAACTATAGAATTTTCGGAGTAACGATTATCAATTTTTGGTTTAAATATCATTACATGCTGCTTAGCAATCTGTGCTCTTCTTAAACGGCGTATAAGCTCTTCCGTTTTCCCGCTGAACATACAGCCTGTAATCACTTCAATCCAGCCTGTATCCTTCGGCATAACGTGTGGTACCGAATCAATCATTGCAGGTAAAAACGAAAAAGAGAAATGAGAAAATAGAATAACAAAATGATATAAGTTGTTTTGTAATAATATGTATTAATTTATTGTAAATATTTGTCTCCAAAAGCAAATGGAAGAAGCTCAGAAGTTTTAATTACTTTTGTTTCTCCATTCGCTTTTAGCAAAATAACATCAATATCACCACATAGGTCGCTTATCACCTGTCTACACGCACCACAAGGAGAGATAAAATCGTCATGATCGTGAGCAACAGCAATTGCTTTAAATTTCCTTTCACCTTCGGAGATTGCCTTAAAGATTGCATTTCTTTCTGCACAAATAGTTAAACTATATGAACTTGATTCAACATTACAACCTGTATATATATTATCATCTTCTGTAAGCAGAGCCGCACCGACAAAAAAGTTTGAGTATTTTGGCAAAGCATTTGATTTTGCCTCAATCGCTTTTTCAACTAACTGTTTATAATCCATTCAATTCTTTTAAGATAAATAAAACAAAAAGATATAATTCTATTAATTAATATATGGAATAATTAAGCAATCGTACCTCAATTATGTTAATTTAGTAAAAAGGAATAATAATTTTATTTTCTATTTCCACTCAACCTTTCCGAACATTGCTCTGAAGAAGTGTACAACTATAAAGAACTCGTAAAGTATTTGTAAATAAAACACTTCAAGCATCTTAAATTTGTATCCAAAATTCTTTTGAAACAGCATTGTCTTTGTTATATCTAATATTAATTTTAATAAAAATAATATGATAAAAAGATTATTAACAATCATAAGTAGTGGAGATATAACAAAAACAATATTCAGAGAATGCCAAAGGGCAAGAAACAATTTTTGCTTGATTGGATAATAAAATGACGTCTGAGTATGGCGGGAACGCTGGGAGAAATATTCTTTAAATGTATTTTTCGTTTCTGAATAAACAAAAGAGTCGGGATGTGTTAAGATGCAGATACTTAGATTATTTTTTACTGCTTCGCGAACTAAAAGATCATCGTCACCGCTTATCGTATCTAATGTTTTGCTGTACCCACCGATTTTGTTGTATGCATCTTTTGTAAACCCAAAATTTCTTGCTGAAGCTGAATAAGGTAACTTTAGTTTTACTGCACTTATTGCAAGCAGAGAATTTAAAAAGTTTTCATAGCAGCTTATTTTATTTACGATTTTGTTCTTCTGTATAAAAGGAGCAATGCCAATATAAAAATCACATTTACTATGAACTTTTAAAGTACAGTAATTAAGCCAGTTTTCATCTGGGATGCAGTCTGCATCTGTTATAAGAATGTTTGGATGCTTAGCAAGGGAAATACCATAGTCAAGTGCTCCGCGTTTACCACTATAAGATTTATCAACTGCTTTAACCACAGAAATATTACCGATGTTCGAACATTGTTCTTCTGCAATTTCCAGAGTATTATCGGATGAATTATCATCCACAATTATTACTTCAAAATTATCATTAGGATAATCAATTTTTTATCATTAAAAAAGAATTCTTTCAATATAAGAATGTATATCTTAATAAGAAGTTTCAAATTACTCAAAATATTTTTAGATATTTCTTTTATTGGAATCGTATTTTATTAATTTATCAATTAGGAAATATCAAATAATATTTTTTTGCTTTAATAAAAATTAAAACATTTCGGTAAGGTTATTATAATTGTTCTGCGATTTTTTTCATTTGTTGCGTTAATTAAAATTATTTTTTAGTTTGCTTTCCATTATTAGTCATATCATTTTTATAACAAGGGGTGCTAGCTAAATTTTCTTATAACGTAGAAATAATTATTCCAGTTTATTTCTACAACTATCAGGAGGCACTATGAAAAAGCAGTACTTTCCCCGGTTATCATTTCTATCATTCTGGTTTTATTTTTTAATTTTGTTTTTACCAAACACTCTTGCTCAACAGTTAAATGGGGAAGTTTTCTCTCACGAAGAAACAATGATATCCGGAGGAGCAGAATTTAACACATTACTCCAGAAAGCGATACGTACCGGGAACGTTGAAAATTTTTTACATGCAACTACTAATACCCCGCCATCATCACCAGAAAACTCTCTTATTATTACCAGGTTTGATGGTTTCGACTATGACGACAATGCGACTTATAATAGCGGCTTTAGTTTCATCCCACCAGATCCTTCCGGTGCAGCAGGTAGAGATCGAGTGATCGCAGTTGTTAATGCTATGATTGAATGTAGGGATACATTAGGTATTTTACTCTGGCAAGTTTCTCTTGATAGTTTATTCACTTCGCTAACTCCCACAACCTTTACCTTTGATCCTAAAGTAATATATGATCAGTATGAAGATAGATTTGTTGTTGTAGATTTGGAGCAGGTTGATGCGGGAGTAAATCCTGATCCTGGAAACATATCCCGAATATTACTCGCTGTTTCGAAAACTAGTGCACCTGCAACAGCTACCAGTGCAGATTGGAATTTTCACGCAATAAGTTCTGAGGAATCAATTGGCGGATTAGATAATTGGGCAGACTACCCCGGATTTGCAATTGATGAAGAAGCAGTTTACGTTACTGCTAATATGTTCACCCATGCACCTATTTCAGGCAGTTCAACCGCAACGCGACTGTGGATTGTTGATAAAGGGGTTGTTGGCGGGTTTTATGGAGGTGGTACAGCATCAGTAACTGGTGGGTGGGATTTCCCCACATTATCAGGCGGCTTTGTCTTGACCCATCAACCCGCTCATGTATTTGGAACAGGTGGAGTGGGAGGTTCTGTAGGAACATTTTTAGTTGGTTATTCTGGTTTAACAGGTGGAGGCTTGGAATTTATTCAAGTAATTAGAGTTGACGATCCATTAGGAACACCAACATTTGCCGCCGTTGAATTTGTTTCATTGGGCGATATTGAAACTCTCGCAGCTGGCTTGCCTGATGCACCTCAATCAGGGTCAGCAACAGAAATTGAAGTAAATGACCGAAGAACATTGCAGGCTGTCTGGAGAAGCAATTCGCTTTGGTTAACAACAACAATAGATCCAGGTTCAGGTCCGGATATGGGGCAGACAACTGCACATTGGGTACAATTGAGCACTTCAACTTTAGGAAGTACAACGTTAACTGATCAAGGAAATATTGGTGGTGAAGATATTGCCACAGGTACTTTTACTTTCTTCCCGGCAATTGCAGTTAATAGTACAGGAGATATGATTGTGGGATTTTCTGCATCAGCTCCAACTATTTTCCCTGGTGCTTATTATGCAGGTCGTTATTCAACAGATTCTCCAGGCACTGTAAACCCATCGGTTGTAGTAAAAGCTGGAGTAGATTTTTATGAGCGAACATTTGGTGGAGCAAGAAACAGATGGGGGGATTATACTGGTGCATGTGTTGATCCCTCTGATGATTTAACATTTTGGGTTTACAACGAATATGCGATAACAAGAGGCTCAGGCACACCGCCTGATGATGGGAAATGGGGTACCGCTTATGCAAAAGTTCCACTTGGTAACCTGCCGGTAGAACTTACTTCATTTACTGCCTCAGTTATAAATAATGATGTTATTTTAAAATGGAGTACAGCAACTGAAATAAACAACCAGGGTTTTGAAATCCAGAAAAGCAATGAATATAATGAATTTGAGGCATTTGGATATGTTCCCGGTTATGGCACAACAACTGAAACCAGGTTCTACTCTTTTACTGATTTAAAAGTTGATGACGGTAGTTACAGGTATCGTTTAAAGCAAATTGACTTTAACGGTACATTTGAATATTCAGATGAAATTTCTGTCGAAGTTTTAAATCCAATTGAATTTGTTCTTGAGCAAAACTTTCCGAACCCATTTAATCCGAATACATTAATTAAATACTCCATTCCTGGGGATGGTTTTGTTTCACTCAATGTTTACAATCTTCTGGGTGAAATAGTGGCAACTCTTGTAAATGGAACACAAGAAGCAGGAAGATATGAAATTCACTTTGATGCATCTGATCTTTCAAGTGGAATATATCTTTATAACTTAAAGTCTGGAAATTTGAATTCCGGAAAGAAGATGCTTCTGATGAAATAATAGTGAAGCCATCATCTAAGTGTGACTCGACCAGACGAGGAATCAGTTATATCAAAAAATAATTTTTAGTATAGCCCCGAACCAACCTTTTGGCATCTATATCGGGGCTATACTAA
>JARRKK010000250.1:0-4055 GCA_037388105.1 Ignavibacteriaceae bacterium
TCGTACAGGACCTGTGGAATATCTTGATCATATCCGTAAAGCAAAGGATGCTATTGATATCCCGGTAATAGCAAGTTTAAACGGTAAGTCTATGGGCGGGTGGATAGACTACGCAAAAAGAATTGAGCAAGCCGGTGCAGACGGACTGGAACTTAATATCTACTTACTTGCAACCGAATTGAATAAAACTAGCAAAGAAGTTGAGAAAACTTATATTGATATCGTTTCAGGTGTCAGATCAGAGATTAAAATACCGATTGCAGTGAAGATGCATCCCTTCTTTAGTTCTACGGCACATATTGCTAAAGAATTTAGTAATGCAGGTGCAAACGGATTGGTGCTCTTTAACAGGTTTTACCAGCCTGATATTAACCTGGATACACTTGAAATAGAACCCGATGTTCTATTGAGTACCCCAATGGAAATGCGGCTGCCGTTAAGATGGATTGCAATTCTTTATGATAAAACGAAAGCGGATCTTGCATCAACAACCGGCGTTTACACAGCAGAGGACGTAATAAAACTTACAATGGCTGGTGCAAATGTAACACAGATGTTATCAGCTTTGATAAAATATGGTATCGGTCATATTTCTGACGTAATTAAAATGATTGAGAGATGGATGGAAGAGAATGAATATGATTCGTTAAACCAGATGAGAGGAAGTATGAGCTATAAGAATGTATCAGATCCTGGAAAGTTTGAAAGAGCAAACTATATGAAGGTGCTGCACTCGTACAGATAAATATTTTCACAGCCTCCGGCCATTACGGATATAATGATCCAGGAGAGAAACTTTGAATTTAGGTGCCCGCTTGATTTGAAGAGTTGATCAATCGTCCGTAATGGCTTCCTTTATTAATTGAGGATTGTATAATTGAAGGTCGTTATGTAATGGTGGGTGACAAACCTGTAAAACTATTACAAACTAACTTTTACAATAAGATCGCTAAAACGTAAACATCACTCCGAATTTAAAGCTATCGAACGCAAGAGGTGGAGCACTTGGAAATGGCCAGTTCATCTTTGCTTGTCTTAATTCATAAATCCCGTAGCTGAGAGCGTTCTTTAACACAAAGTATACTATAGGTCCCGCTGCAGGAGACGAGCGAAAAATTTCTTTAATAAAAATATCAAGCAAACCTTGAGAGGTTGCTTCTATTAATGCACTACCTGCCCACTTCCAAAATAAATGCCTGGGGAAAACAATGGAACGCTGAAAACCTGCATCCAAAGTAATCAACGATGTTGCCACAAATCTTACACCGCCATCAAAGCTGGTTCCAAAGCGTATCCCGTCCTCTATATAATCAAGTGTATTCTGGTCTTCGGGATTATTTGCTAGGTTAGTAAAATCCACATTTGACCAGTCAAAGGACCAGGAGTTGTATAAAATTAAAGAAGAGTTTCCCATCTCGTATCCGTATCCTGCAGAATTACCTACACCAAACCGCCATGTTTTGGAATTTATTTGATTGGTGTCGGAGTCACTTCCGGTTAATTCACTTGATAAATATCCAAGATATAAATTCTTATAATTGTATCTAACAATGTAATCAGCGTAACTACTGGTATTGCGTCTTGTGTGACCAAGTTCTAACTGTAGTAAATTTCCATCTGTTAATGACTGAGAAATCTCCTCATCTTTAATGTCTGTAATGCCATAATATCCTGATATTGTAGGCATCTTCTTTCCCAAATTTACCCATTCATTAAATTCACTTGACTCCCAGTCCCATTCCCACTCGTCTCCATCAGTTTTAGTTGAATCCTGTGCATAATTAACTGTTAAAGGAGACAACAATAAAAAGGCAAATAAAAATGTAGTAACAGTTTTAAGTTCCATAAAGCACCTCTGCGAATTTAGAGTTGAATGTTATATTAAGACGAAGAATCTCCTTTAAAGGTTACCAAAAAAATTATTTCATTTTCCATTTAATTATTTCATCAAGATAAAAATGAAATTTTACCGGCAGATTTTTATACTTTGATGAAAAACTTAATTTCATTTCATCAAAATTATTTGAATTCTCTTTTTTTATATCATTTTCAATATTTATAATAAACTTTTGAATCTTATCTGTTACTTTAGCTCTTACATTCTTATCTCCAGTTACGGAAATCGCATTAACAGCTGATTCAATATCAAAATCATTTTCATAAAGAGTTCTGAAAACAATTCCCCGGAAATTTTCTGAAATCATTGTACGGTTAACGTTGCCAAGTTCTTTTGCGGTTTCAGTAATAGCTGAGTGGGAGAATTTTTTCTCCCGCAAAGATTCCAGAACCAGATCTTCAAAATTGTATTTGCTTCCTTTTACAATTTCTTTTGGAAGATCATTTAGCCTCAGTAAATCCCTCCCTTCAGCCCTTGCAAAAATTACAGCATGCTTAATAACCGATTCAAGTTCTCTTACGTTTCCATGCCAGTCAAATTCAATTAAAGCTGCAGATGCCGCTTTGGACAAACGTAACTCCTGATGCTCTGCCAATAAGAAGTGTGACGCAAGTATTTCAATATCTTCAGGTCTATCCCGCAGAGTCGGCATCTTAATCTGAATTACGTTTAACCTGTAGAACAGATCTTCACGGAATTTCTTTTCTTTAACAAGGGAATCCAAATCCTTGTTTGTGGCAGCTATAACTCTCACATCAATATTTTTTTGTTTAGCGGATCCTACTTTTTCGATCTCGCCCTCTTGCAATACACGCAAAAGTTTTACCTGAAAATTTTCTGATGTTTCACCTATTTCATCCAGAAATATTGTTCCCTCGTTAGCTGCTTCAAATCGTCCAATTTTATCAGTTACGGCCCCGGTAAATGCACCCTTTACATGACCGAATAATTCACTTTCGAGCAATGATTCAGTAAGTGCCGCACAGTTTACAGCAATAAAGTTTTGATCTTTTCTCGGACTCAAATTATGAATTGCCCTTGCGGCCAGTTCCTTCCCTGTTCCGCTTTCACCAAAAAGTAAAACTGTTGCATTCTCAGGCGCCACCTTTTTTATTACTCCAACAACTTCATCCATCGCCTTTGAACTGTAAACAATACCCTGAAAAATTTTTACAATACTTTCTGTTTTTATTATGGCCGGTGTTTTATCCTCCTCATCTTCTTTGAGTTTTTCTATATCAGATTTTAAATTTTTGATTTTAGTTATCAACCCTGCAGAGCCACTTTCTTCACTAATATCAAATTCTTTTTGAAGTCTTTTTAATTCATCCTGTTTTGCAGCAAGCAGATTTTTAAGAATGTAACTTTCATTTAAAGCACCTCTAAGTAGATTTTTGCTTTCAAGTAAGGAGAATGTTAATTCTGAAATAACAAGAAAGAATAATGGAATGACAAAAAATGACACCGCCAGACGATAGTTATATCCAACGAATAAAACAAACGTTAAAACAAGGAATAACCCGATAATAAACACATATATATAGAATGGATTTGCCCGAATAACTGATTGAATTAGTACTAATACAATCAACACCAGAATAAAAAATAAGCCGGATGTAATATAGAGATTTGTTTTCAGGTAATTCGAATTATATAAATTATCAAGCGCAAAAGCATGTAGTGCTACACCGGGTAATTTTTCATTAAAAGTTGTAGCAATTGTTGAAGCAATCTGCGGATCACTCATTCCTATTAAAACCGTTTTATCTTTTAGTTGAATTAGTTCTGAAGGACTATTCCGAACAAGGTTAAAGAACTCTATTAAACTGTGGTTTTTAAAGTTGTTCCAGTTTGTTCGAATATTTACTAATACCGCAATCTCATTACTTTCTTTTTGAAATAATTGGTATGCAAATGCTTTTTCCAATACTCCCCTGCTATTAATTATTAGTGGAATTTTTATACCACTATCTGCTATATAATTCAAATGACCTGTTAAGAAACTATTATCAATTAACTTCGGACTGGGATAACTCAGAGAATCTGTTAATAATTCTTTATCTGACTCAGTTATCCTTCCAGCTAAAGAAATAAGCACAACTTTTCCTGATTTGGCAATCTCATTTCTTTAAAGTTTATCATATATTGTCTGGGTTAC
>JARRKK010000251.1:0-4038 GCA_037388105.1 Ignavibacteriaceae bacterium
CTAAAATAAGAGAGAAGAATAAAATCTAATGTGACATCTGATAGATGGAGGATTACCTAGCTGCTTACACCCTAGCTATTCTGTAATTTTTAAATGCATAGTAAATTTCCGTTGTCATGGTTTTTATAACCGTAGCAACAGGAACAGCAAGTAACATCCCAATTAATCCCAATAACTGACTACCGGCAATAATTAATAATATGATCATTATGGGATGGATATCTACACTTTTACCAAACACAACCGGCTGTACAAATCCATTATCAATTGTATAAACTCCCAACACAATAAAGATTATTAACGGAATCTGTGAAGTATCACCACTTACTATTGAAATTATAATTGCAGGTATTCCTCCTATGATTGGCCCAAAATAAGGAATCAGATGACCTAAACCAGCAATCACTCCAAGAGGTAAAGCATTGGGTACTCCTATCAGATAAAATCCAAGGCCAATGAGTGTACCTACAAAGCTTGCATCAAAGATCCATGCACGAACAAATAGTCCCAACTTTAAACTTACTTTCTTAATAATCCAGTAAGCCATTTCAAAATAATTATTTGGTACCATCTGTAACACGCCCTGAAGAAGCTTCTTACTGTCTTTAAGAATGAAAAAAGTGATAAAAGGAACTATGACGAGAATTGCAATGACTGAAACTATGCTGGTTACTAATGTTGAAAGACTTGCAACCGAGTTAACGAGCTGAGATGAAAAGAATTCCTCTACTCTTGTTAACAAATTACTAAAATCAAAAAATGGCAGGGAAGTAGTAAGCCAATCCTGTACTGCTTTTAATTGATCTGTTAATGAAAATGCTTCAAATCTTGCAATAAGCTGATTCATCTGGGTAGAAAATTTGGGAATAAAAACAGATAAACCGAGATAAATTAAAATGGCTAATGCAGCAAAAACAATTAATGTTGATGATAACCGGTTAAACCCTTTCTGTTCCAATATAAATACAAAAGGTGCGAAAATAAATGCAAGCAAAACGGATAATGCAAGAATAATAATAACATCTGTTAACAGATATAGCAGGTAAAATAACAGGATTGTTCCTGTAATCCATAATATAAGTTTGACTGTTTTCTTGTAAGTTGTTTCCGGCATGATTATAAGCCAACATTTATTGAAAAGTTATTTCACAGCTTCAATTCTTCTTACACCGGGTACTTGTTTCATCAGAGAGCGTTCAATACCTGCTCTTAATGTCATCACCGATAGAGGACACTCTTTACACTCACCCAAAAGTTTAACTTTAACAATTCCCTCTTCAGTTACTTCTATTAGTTCTACATCCCCGTTATCTGCCTGAAGATATGGTCTCATTGCCTCAAGTGCTTTTAGAATTTCATCTTTCATAAATTAAATAAAAAAGCGCGGTAAGAAGAATTTCGCATATCACGAGATTGAAATCAATCGTCATCACCAAGTGAAATTTCGACCTTACTTGTGCCTTTTGCATTTCTTATATTAACCTGTTCAGTCAGACTTTTTGCTATGTTCATTATGCTGCGGGCTTCTTCCGTATCGGGATTATCATGAATAATAGGAACACCTTTATCTCCTCCTTCACGAATACGGGAATCGATTGGGATACCACCCAGGAAGAATGTTCCCAGTTCCTTTGATAGTTTCTCACCTCCGCCGGCACCAAAAATGTCATAGCGGTTTCCGGTATCAGGAGCTATAAAATAACTCATGTTTTCCACTATTCCCAATACCGGTACATTAACCCTGTTAAACATTCTCAGAGCTTTTCTAGCATCAACTAATGAAACTTCCTGTGGTGTAGTAACTATTACCGCACCCGTCAATGGAATTGTCTGAACTAAGGTAAGCTGGATATCCCCGGTTCCGGGAGGCATATCAAACACAAGATAATCAAGTTCACCCCACTCAACATCCGTCATAAACTGTTTTATGGCACCGCTAGCCATCGGTCCTCTCCATATTACAGGGTCTTTTTCATCAACTAAAAATCCTATTGAGATTAATTTTAATCCATAACTTTCAACAGGTTCCATCTTCATACCATTATCCGTGTTGAAAACTTTTGGTTTTTGACGAACTCCTAACATTAATGGAATGCTTGGCCCGTAAATATCTGCATCAATTAGACCCACTGTGGCACCATCTTTTGCCAAAGCAACTGCAAGATTAACTGCAACTGTACTCTTACCCACTCCACCTTTTCCACTTGCCACAGCTATTGTATTTTTTACTCCCGGAAGCATAGCTTCTTTTTTAGGATCGTTGTGAGTTGAGACCCGTGGCTTTGGAGTTTCAAAATTAATTTGTATTTCTTTTAATAACGGATATTCTGTTTTAATGGCATCAACGGATTTTTGGTATATCTCTTTCTCCATTGTTCTATCAACAGTATTCAATGAAAGATCGAATGTTAATTTATCTTCTTCTAATAAATAATTTTTAATTGAGTTAAGCGTGAGATGATTCGAATTTAGTTCCGGGGCTTTTACTTTTTTCAAGACATTTAATATTTCGCTCTTTGTGATATCAGTCATTTATGTTGTTCAATCCTTTCTAATACAAAATTACTTTGATAATTAAATAAAATCGGAATTCATGCTTTAGCAGTGTTTTTCATGTTTCCACCGGCAGTTATATTGTGCTTCATAAGCCATTCCTGACTGTTTATACTTTTAGCCCCATTTGATTCTTTTACTAATTTGTAACTCATATTTGGCATCAAGACTCTTGTTTTAATATTATCTTTTAACGCTACCTTTATCAACGTACGCATCAATTCGTATTTAAGTTTTTCATCTTCTACAGGGAAGGTGATTTCCACTCTTTTATCCAAATTCCGCTGCATCATATCTGCACTGCTCAAAAAGATTTTTTCTTTCCCGTTGTCGTAAAAGTAAAACAGCCTGCTGTGTTCGAGATATCTCCCTACAATACTGGTTACTCTTATATTTTCACTAAGACCAGGAATATTTGGTACCAGGCAGCAGATGCCTCGTACAATTAGATCAATCTTCACACCGCTATTAGAAGCTTCATACAAAGCACTTATTATTGCGGGGTCTACTAATGAATTAAATTTCCAAATAATTCTTCCTTCACCACCTGCCTTTACATTCTCAATTTCCTTATTTATCATAGCAATCATTTTATCACGCATGTTTATCGGTGCCACAATAAGTTTTCTGTAATCCTTTTGTTTTGAATAACCTGTTAAATAATTGAATATATCAGAGATATCTGAACAAAAGTCTTCATCACAAGTAAACAAACCTAAATCAGTGTAAAGTTTTGCAGTAATGGCATTATAATTTCCGGTAGCTACGTGTACGTATCTTTTAACTCCATCGAATTCCTTTCTTACAACCAAGGTCATTTTAGCATGGGTTTTTAAACCAACTAATCCGTAAACAACATGAACCCCCACTTTTTCCAGTTTCCTTGCCCAAAAGATATTGTTCTCTTCATCGAACCTTGCTTTCAATTCTACTAAAACAGCAACCTGTTTTCCTCTCTCAGCGGCTTCAATTAAACTCTTAATTATTGGAGAATCGCTGCCGACTCTGTAAAGAGTTTGTTTAATTGCAAGCACATTGGGATCTCTCGCTGCCGCCTTTATAAAATCGATTACGGGTGTAAATGAATGATAAGGATGATGAAGAAGTATATCTCTTTGCTTAATAGTTGAGAAAATATCTTCTTCTTCTTCAAATAATTTAGGAGTAACAGGATAGTATGGTTTTTCTTTTAATTGGTGTAGCGGTAGGTTATACAGTGTCATCACATCACTCAACCCTAATGAACCATCAAAGATATGAACATCTTCACGTGTCAGCCGCAAGTTTTCCATAAGGGTTTCTAACATAAATTCGGGCATATTGCTCGCCACTTCCATTCTTACAACAGAACCAAATCTTCTTTGTCTTATATTTTCTTCGATAACACTTAACAAGTCATCCGCTTCATCTTCCTGGAGCTCGATATCAGTATCACGTGTTATTCTAAAACTATGTGCTTCCACTACTTCCAGTCCGGAGAATAGC
>JARRKK010000251.1:4071-5837 GCA_037388105.1 Ignavibacteriaceae bacterium
CTTTTACTCTAGCAAAATGATTTTCGCCGTTTGGCTTTTTCACTAGAATTGCAAGATTTAAACTAAGATTTGAGATGTAGGGAAAAGGTCTTCCAGGATCAAATGCAAGCGGTGTAAGCACAGGGTAAATTTCCCTCGTAAAATATTCTCTTAACTTTGATTTTTCTTCCTCTGAAAATTCCATAAATGTTAATAATTTTACACCATGTGATCTGAGAGCCGGCACAATATTGTTTGTCCAAAAATCATTTAATTCCTTTATCATCGGCTTTAAAGTCTTTTCAATTTTTGCTATTTGCTCCATTGGAGTAAGTCCATCGATAGTAGGTTCTTCAATTTTTGCTGCTATTTGTTCTTTTAAACCTGAAATTCTTATCATATAAAACTCGTCCAGATTCGAAGAAAAGATGGAAACAAACTTCACTTTTTCTAATAGTGGGAGGTTATCATTCAGTGCCTCTTCGAACACTCGGCGGTTAAATTCAATCCAGCTTAAATCCCTGTTGAAGAAGTTTTTTGGGTTTTTATATTTTTTTAGTACTTCCTTGCTGCCCATTTTAGTCTTTCTGAAAAGAGAAACAAATATAACATTATTATCATTTATTATCTGTGCAAAAATCGTTCATTTGAGACTATGAACGAGATGGATAGTGCTTATAATGCGAAATAAAAGGAATAAATTTTATTTATAAACCGTTAAGATTTCCAGAATGCGGGTGTAAAAATCAACAGTACTGTGAACAATTCTAATCTCCCCAGCAACATAAAGAATGCCAGAATTAATTTAACAGTATCGGGAAGGTGAGCAAAATTATTGGCTGGTCCAACCGTTCCGATTCCGGGACCAACGTTACCTAAACAGGTTGCGACAGCACCAGCTGCACTATCAAAATCCAATCCCAAAAAGGAAAGAATTATTGAACCTACTACTTCAATTCCGATATAGAAGATAATAAAAGCTTGCACGTTTAAAATAATTTCTGAACTAACAGCTTTACCATTAAATCTAACCGGGATTACAGCTCGCGGTTGAATAAGTCGTTTTAATTCTAGAGCGCTGTTCTGGAAAAGTAGATATTGCCGTGCAAATTTTATTCCGCCCCCGGTTGAACCGGCACAACCGCCAATAAACAACAACACAAAGAAAAACATCCTTGAGAACGGAGCCCAATTTTCATAATCTGATGAAACATAGCCCGTGGTGGTAACCAGTGATGTAACATGAAATAATGCTTGTCTGAATGATTCTTCTATTTCAAATCCAACATGAGGTAAATGAACAAAAATTAAAAGGATCATTTCGGCAAAAGTAAGAACGGCATAAATACCCCATAATCGTTTTGCCGTTTCACTAACACGTGGATGAAGTTTATCCGGAGTAATTCCAGGGACTTCAGCAGTGAATAATTGCATACCACCAATACCGAGTATGGGGAGTATTGCAAGCGAGAGAACAATGATTCCCATTCCACCTAACCATTGTGTGAGACTTCGCCAGAAAAGTAATCCCGAAGGAATAGCTTCAATGTCTACCAGAATTGTTGCTCCGGTGGTTGTAAAGCCGGACATAGTTTCAAAAAAAGCATCGGCATAATTAGGGATTGCACCATAGACAACAAATGGAATCGCTCCGAATATAGCCATTGATAGCCATCCGAATGTTACAATTAAGTAACCTTCTCTTTTCCCGAGTTCTTTGCTTTCGGGATTGCGTGTAAATAACCAAATGATTACTCCTACGATTGTGGTGAAACTGCCTGAAATCA
>JARRKK010000252.1:0-3394 GCA_037388105.1 Ignavibacteriaceae bacterium
TTTCTTATTAGATCTTTCGGCAAACGTCAATAAATCAGTTTGTATCGCTTGTTGGTAATTCCATAGATTGGAATTAAGAGCTAAAGTATTAGCATCATTTACAAGTATTTGGTTCTCTAATTCTACTGCATACTGCTGAATAATAGAGTCCATCTCTCTTTTCTGCGTTTCATTAAGTTCTAATGCAAGAACAAACTTTTCAAAATTATTATCACTTTGGTTTGAATCATCCTTTTTAATTTCAAAATATTCCTTGCCAGTATTATCGTGCCCTAACTGAACATATTGATTATTTTGTTTATCCAAAGGAAGTTTTTTATACATCGCGAAATTGAAAATGTCTTCGTTATTAATGTCGGCGGCAAACATTAAAGGCTTAAGATTTTCTTTGTAAAACCCTGCCAGGTTTGATTTATGTTCTTCAAGAAGATTTTTAAACACTTGTGGATTAGACTTAAGAACGACCATTAATATTATCGAAGCCACTGCAAGCCCGACTGCCGGTGACCATTTTAATATTTGCTTATACCAGGATTTTTTCGATTCGATTTCTGCAAATAATCGTGTTTCAAAAAATGGAGATGGAGGAATAGGTTTAAATGAAATTGATGTTAATTCTTTAATCTTCTTTAAATCTTCCAATCTCTTCTGAAGCTCAAGAGAAGATTTAATTTTTTCTTCCAGGCTTTCCTTTGCTGAGGAGGAAAGTTCGCCATCAAGATACGCTGAAAGGAGTTCGAAATATTTTGATTTCCTGCTCATTATATTAATTCCGATTCAATTGGCTTAAGTATTTTTTTCAAACCCTCACGGGCCCTGAAAATTCTTGATTTAACCGTGCCCATTTCGCAATTGATCGATTCTGCTATTTCCTGATAACTGAATCCCTGGATATCTTTTAGTAGAAGCGGGATTCTTAATTTATTCGGTAGCTTTGATATTGCTTCCATAACTATTTTTGATATGTCATCAGTTTCGGTTGAAGAAGTATAGTCGGGTTTTTCGTCCGCCTCCCTCATCGGAACAAAAATTTTCCTTACATTCTTCTTCCGCAAATAATCTTTGCATTTATTAACTGTAATTCGGTAAAGCCAGGTAGTAAATTGGGACTCAAAACGAAAGTTTTTAAGATTTTTATGAACAGTTATGAATACTTCCTGAGCTAAATCATCAACTTCATCCGAGTAACTTAACATCAAATAAATAATGTTTCTTACTTTTTCCTGATGCCTTTGAACAAGCAAACGAAAAGTTGATTCGTCACCCTCAATAAATCTTTTTATCAAAGAAAAGTCGTCGTCTAAATTAAGTATTTGTGGCTGAGTCAACTTCCCATTTTCATTTTTCGAGTTCATCATTTAGACGTCACGGTTGAATGATTGTTCCACCAAATTTTTAACATCAATATAATGTTCCTTTTGAATCCGTTAGTAACCGCTATAATTTGCAAAAGTAGGTGCATCTACTTAAATTGAATTGAAAATTTAAAGGAGTAATTTATGAAAATTAAAACGACTGAAAAATATGAGGCAGTTATTCTCGAGTTAAAAGGTAATGTAATGGGTGGTGATGATACTAAGTTATTCAATGAGCATCTACGTAAATTAATTGATGATGATAAAATAAATATCGTCATTGATTTATCCGGGATGGAGTGTTAAAACTTGCCCGGGTAACTGATAAAATTGAAAGTCTTCTAATCATAACAAAATTAATAACAATATTTGATTCTTACGATACTGTTGATGAAGCGGTTCAAGCATTCGCTTCTTAATTTAAGTCAACAAAATAATCAAAATTATTGAAACTCCGGGTTGTTTAATTCGGAGTTTTTATTTTGCATTAACCAAATCTAAATCAATGAATAACTGGTAAATACACATGAGCATAACTGTGCTAGTAGGCAGTCAATGGGGAGACGAGGGAAAAGGTAAGATTGTAGATATTCTCAGCGAAAAATTTGATATTGTCGTAAGATATCAGGGAGGTGCTAATGCCGGACACACAGTTGAAATTGGAGAGAATCAGTTCATTCTTCATCTAATTCCTTCCGGGATTCTAAGAAAAGATGTTACCTGTGTGATTGGTAACGGCGTAGTAGTTGATCCAAAGGCACTTTTAGAAGAAATAGAATTTCTTGAAATGAATAATATTAATGTTAAAGGTAGATTGTTTATCAGTCACAATGCGCATTTAGTTATGCCATATCATAAACTACTTGATTCCATAAATGAGAGTGGTGAAAATAAAATTGGAACTACTGGAAGGGGAATCGGACCTTGCTACATAGATAAATTCGCGAGAAAAGGAATAAGAGTAATTGACCTGATGGATAAGAATAAGCTCAGGGAAAAAATGAGGGATATTATAGATGAGAAGAACACATTATTTGAAAAGGTTTACAGTCATAAAGGATTGGATGCTGATGAAATAATCAATGAGTTTGTCCGATATGATAAATCTATTTTCAGCTATGCAACCGATGTACCATTAATGTTGAACCACGCAATAAAAGATGGAAAAAATATTTTGCTTGAAGGCGCTCAGGGTGCACTTCTTGATGTTGATCATGGTACTTATCCTTATGTTACTTCGTCAAATCCAACCTCTGGTGGAGCCAGTACCGGGTCTGGAATTCCGCCAAATAAAATAACATCTGTTTTTGGTATTGTTAAAGCATATACAACACGTGTTGGACATGGACCATTTCCAACAGAACTTACTGATTCAATCGGTGAAAAATTAAGAGAAATAGGTTCAGAATATGGGGCTACTACAGGAAGACCACGGAGGTGCGGCTGGTTTGATGCGTTTCTTGTTAGATATTCTGTTATGATTAATGGGGTTGATTTAGTAGCAATCACAAAATTGGATGTACTAAGTACATTTGAAACAATTAAAGTTTGTGTCGGTTATAATTTAGATGGATCACCGGTACAGACATTCCCCACGGATGCAGATAAACTTAATGAAATCACACCCATATACGAAACTGTTGATGGCTGGATGGAGGATATTTCTCATTGCAGATCCTATCAGTCCCTACCTGTAAAGACACAAAAATATTTGAAATTTATTTCTGAAATGGCAAATTTAAAAATTGATATCATTTCAGTTGGACCAAAAAGAGAGCAAACAATCTTTGTAAATCGATGATTAATTTTTTCAGTTCAATTCCACAAAAATATCAATAAGTTACTTACCTCAATTTTAAAGAATAAAATGAAACTTATTACTGATTCCGTTTCTAACTAAATAGTGGATAAGCAAATATGAAGATGAAAGGCGGACCTGCTTCTCTTAATCTTAAAATTTTACTTATAATAGTTGCTTTATTAATAGCTGTCGGCACTTTATTCTATACAGAAGCACTTGTATCCAAACTTCAAAAAAA
>JARRKK010000252.1:3440-7477 GCA_037388105.1 Ignavibacteriaceae bacterium
GGATTGAATATGTGGCAAATTCTTCTAACCCCAACGAGGATATTACTTTTCTTTTTGATAACATTATTAAACCGATCGACTTTCCTCTGATATTATCAGATGCGGATAATCGCGTCAACATCTATAACAGAACGGATATCCGAAATGTAGATTACGACACATTGCTTACAGAAGAACAGTTTGGTAAATATATTACAGAACTAATAATAGAAATGGATAAAGTTCATCCTCCCATACTTGTTACTTACGCCGATACACTTGTTTTAACAAAAATTCATTATGGTGATTCGGAATTCGTTAAACAACTGAAGTACTTTCCAATTGTACAAATAATAATTGCAGCCTTGTTTATTGTTTTGGGCTATGTTGGCTTTAGTCAAATAAAGAGAAGCGAGCAAAGTAACATTTGGGTTGGAATGGCGAAAGAAACTGCTCATCAGTTCGGAACCCCAATCTCAAGTTTAATGGGTTGGCTTGAAATGTTAAAAATTAATTACAAAGAACCTGATAAAGTCATGGATGTTGTTGAAGAAATAACAAATGATGTTGAAAAATTGAACAGGATCACTTACAGATTTTCAAAGATAGGATCCAAACCGGAGATGCAAAAAACAGTTGTTTTTGAAGAACTTAAAAAAGTTACTAATTACTTTGAGCGAAGACTTCCACAGACCGGTAAATCGGTTGAATTATTTATTGAAGGAAACAAAGAAGTTTGTGCAGAAATGAATCCGGAATTATTTGAATGGGTGATTGAGAATTTAATTAAGAATGCCCTGGATGCCATTGCACAAAAGACTGGAACTATCAGAATTCTTGTATCAGAGGTAAAGAAAAACGTTGAGATAGAAATTTCAGACAGCGGTAAGGGAATTGACTTAAAAAGAAGAAAAGATGTTTTCAGACCGGGATATAGTACAAAAAGAAGGGGCTGGGGATTAGGACTTAGTCTCGGAAAACGAATAATTGAGGGATATCATAACGGTAAAATCTACGTTAAATCTTCAATTCAGGGAGAAGGTACTACTTTTATGATAGTCCTGAAAAAATGTTAGTAAAAGTTAATATTTTGAAATTTTCTATTTCTCAGGTCCAAATTAATCGGGAATCATTTTTGCTCCATAGCTAGCCAAGATATAGAATCTAATTAAAAATAGAATCTACAACCAAGAAGACAATTTTAGAGTGCAGGTAAAAGGGAGATAATTACAAGTAAGAATTACCTACAATTAGATCCTTTCCAGAAAATTCATTAAAAGAACAAAAACAAGCTATCTTGTTGATGGCACATTACTTGAGTAAATAGTTGCAGAAATAGTTTAAGCATAGCATCCCTCCGATAATGACACACAAAACTGCCAGGTTTCGCCCTCAAAGCTTGGCAGTTTTCCTCTTTTAAAGCGCAAAGAATTCTTTCATTTTATTTATTGCGAAAATAATATTACGTTTTTCAACAGGAACATCAACAACTATTTTTCCAATATCCGAAATTAAAACAAACAGTATTTTATCTTCCCTGTTCTTTTTATCACTGAACATCGCTTCAATGATTTTTCCATCTTCAACGCTTTTTATTTTGCGAGGCACATTTATTTTTTTGGGAAGACTAAGTAACTTTTCCAGCTTTGTAGAAGTTAAAAGCCCAAGTTTGTGGGATAGAAATAATGCACAAACAATTCCTGCAGTAACTGCTTCACCGTGCTTTATCCGGAATCCAAGATTACTTTCAAAAGCGTGTGCAAAAGTGTGGCCCAAATTTAAAATTTTCCTCAATCCCCTTTGCTCAAATTCATCCTGTTCTACAACACCCGCTTTAATTTTAATACTTTCTATTATCGCTTTTTCGATTGATCTATTTTCTGATGAATTTATTTTTTCAATATTCTCAGTTAAATAGTGATGAAATTCCTGGTTGGAAATTAATCCATACTTTGTAAGTTCACCCAATGCCGAATTAAATTCAGTCTGCGGCAATGATGATAAAAACATAGTATCGACAAATACCAATCGTGGTTGATGAAATGCACCAATAACATTTTTCCTTCCCTTAAAATTAATTCCGGTTTTTCCACCGATTGCGCTATCAATCATAGCCAGTAAGGTTGTTGGAATATGTACTAATTGTATACCTCTCAAATATGCTGCTGCTGCGTAACCAGCTGTATCACCAGTTACTCCTCCTCCAATTGCAATCAGTGTTGATTCCCTTCCAAAATTATAGTTAGTAAGTCTTTCGTGAATTTTAATTAACTCCGTATAAGATTTTACTCTCTCGCCTGATGGTAGCAATGTATAACTAACTTTACCTTTGTATTGGGAAAATGCAGATTGAATAATACCGAGATGATAGTGAGCAACATTCTCATCAATTACCAAGAAAAGACTATGATGCAGATTATTTTTTTCTAATAAAGTAAAAAGTTGATCAATATAAGAATTGCCAATTGTTACCGGATAGAATCCTTGATGAGTTTTAATTCTTATCTTTTTCATTCTTCTTAATTATATTTGTTGATGTATTGAATTCCGGATTGCCATTGCTATTTTATCAACTGTTTTCTCTATTGAATCATTGTCGGTATTAAAAGTAAAATCAGCATGTGAATAGGAACTATTTCTTTTCTTCATTAATGTTTCTATCCTCTTCATATAAGTTTCCTGGTCCAACTGTTCTTCACCATTTTTTAATAAAACAGGTCTATCCTTATTATTTTTTAATCTTGCATATACAACTTTTGGAGATGTTTTAAGAAAAATTACTTTTCCTGTTTTCTTAATGTAATTCCTGTTTTCAGCTTTTATAAGAGTGCCTCCACCTAACGAAATAATCAATCTATCTTCAACAATTATATTCCGGAGTGTCTCTGTTTCCCGTTGCCTGAAATAGTCTTCTCCTTCATCACCGAATATTTGTGTAATCTTTCTTTTTTCTTTCTTTTCAATTTCTTCATCCAGATCGATAAATTTCCAGCCAAGTGTGTTTGCTAGCATCGCTCCGATTGTACTTTTACCGGAAGCCATAAATCCAGATAAATAAAAAATATTTGCCATCACAGTCTCAAATTCATTTCTTCAAGATAAACTATTAAAATAATAAAGGAAATATTTTGGGATAACGTGTTGAAGAATACGAACACTTAGAACTGTACAGCAGCCCCTAACATAAAAGTGATACCATCCATATTTATTTTTGTATCGAATGAATCTCCCGGAAGCAGTATTGTATGTCCTTCATAATCAATTTCCTGCTGATCGTATTGACTGGTAACTGTGAATTCCGGATCTCTGAATTTCATTTGAAATCTGATTACTATCTGATTTATTGGTACAAAATCCATCGATGCAGATACCTGGATACCAAATTCAGCTTCCCTTTGAACAGTACTTACTTCAGTATCTGCGACCTTCCTAATGAATTCACCATTATAATATCCTAATCCTCCACCCATAAGAAACTTCCATCCCTCTGTCGAGAATGGCAGTACGTAATATGCCGTAAGTTCCACAGGAATCAAATTAAACCCATCTTCAACTTTTAATCTTACCACCGACCCGCCAACAAAAGCAGTTAGATTAGGACTAGATTCAGTTTTCTCAATATATTCAATATTTAAACCTATAATTAAAGGCTCACTAACTCTAACACGAATATCGGCAGCCGGATTAAGTATATCCTCAAGTACAAACGCTTGATTTCTTATTACGACATCAGAAGCATTTGGGTTCAGGAAAATTGATGCCGAAGTTGTGTAGACACCATATACACCAATACTAAAGTCATTACCATTATACTGGCACAAAACAGGGAATTGTAATAACAAAATAATCTTTATAACGTACTTAAAGTTCATTCTTATAAGCTATAATTCGATATTAACTAATAAAGTTGGAGAATAATTTTAAAAATAAAAAACCCCCGCCATATTTTAATAGCACAAAATAATTCCAAAATTATTAACCATAAATTCAAATATGTTAGTTTTAAATAATGATGATTGGTTTATATAAATAATTAAATTCTTTTTTATTTTAGGTTC
>JARRKK010000253.1:0-7086 GCA_037388105.1 Ignavibacteriaceae bacterium
AGTTCAGCCATGATTGGTGAATCAATATCTGTTAAGGTTGATGTAGTGCTTGATGGTACTGAAGCAAACGCTAAATGTGGTATTGTCGGTATAATGCTTCCCAATAGCTGGAACGTTGACTCTGTATTTTTCGTTGGAGATTCCATTTCGGATTATTGCATATTTTTAAATCCGGATTCGATTGATTGCAACCCAGGTGGTCAGGTTGATTTTTGGACCGATACATTAGAGGGTAGATACCCTAGCGGACCTACAATGGAATGGAGAGTTTATCAATCTTCCCAGTCATGGGTTAAAAATGATCCAGCTGATTGGAATGTTAGTCTAACAATTGAAATGACAGTGAAGCCACCGGAAGGTAATTATAATCTAAGTTATTTTGTTTCGAATGCCGGTTTAGACTTTTCTGATCCCACATGGTGGGATATTAGTGAAAGTAATAACATAAATATATCGGGTACAATTCCGGTTGAGTTAACAAGTTTTTCAGGTATTGTTACACAGGATGGAATACAATTAAATTGGGCAACAGCAACCGAAACTAATAATCGTGGTTTTGGAATAGAAAGATCAACCGATGGTGAGACTTTTACAAAGATAGGTTTTATCTCAGGAATTGGTACTTCAAGCGAAGTGCATAATTATGCGTTTGTTGATAAAACTAACTTCGAACAAAATTCAGTTGTTAGTTACAGATTACAACAGGTTGATTTCGATGGGACATATAGTTACAGTGATGTTATAAATGTTGTATATGATCTCCCAGTTGATTTTTCTCTTGGTCAAAATTATCCTAATCCGTTTAACCCTTCTACAATGATAGTTTATTCTTTACCTGTAAACGGAGATGTGAGTCTGAAAGTTTATGATAATTTAGGGACCGAGGTTGCAATTCTGGTGAATGAAACTAAAGTTGCAGGAAGATACGAGGTAGATTTCAGTGCTGTTAATTTACCAAGTGGTGTATATTTCTACAGGTTAACTGTTGGGAATTTTGTTGATACTAAAAAAATGCTATTGCTGAAGTAATAATAGATATATCAATTTTTAATGTACTGGAGGCGATCGCATTAATGATCGCCTCGTATATTTAATATTGATCGGAAATGACATTGATTCATTTAAGACTTCAATGAATTCAGACGGAAATATGGAAAATTTATTAAACTTTTATTCATTAATTAATATGGAGTCTTTATGCTAAAAAGAAAAACTATTTCTTTACTAGCTATTCTATCATTATCAATAATGCTAAGTGGATGTTTTCTAATATTGCTGGTTACACAACCAGGAACTGGTATGGTGGGTGAAGAAATACTGGTTTCCATTGAGGTTCAACTAGATCAAACAGATGAAAATGCTAAATGCGGCATTGTTGGAATTTTACTTCCAAACTCCTGGACGGTCGATTCTGTTTATTTTACTGGAGATGTAGGACCGGATTACTGTTTGTTTTTAAACCCTGACTCTATTGATTGTAATCCCGGTGGTCAGGTTGATTATTGGACAGATACACTCGAAGCCAGATATCCCAGTGGTTCGGATATGGAGTGGAGAGTTTATCAATCTTCACAATCCTGGAATAAAACTGATCCAAATGACTGGTTCGTAGATTTGTATATTGAGATGACCATAGGTAATCAGGAAGGTACGTATGATCTAAGTTATTTTGTCACAAATGCCGGATTAGATTTTTCTGATCCTACCTGGTATAGTATTGAGGAAGGTAATTCTATTACAGTTACTGGTGCTGTTGCTGTTAAAGATGAAGGAATAATTGCCACCAGCTATAACTTAAAGCAGAATTATCCCAATCCTTTTAATCCATCAACAACAATTACTTTTTCAATCCCGGAATCGGGAAATGTGAAATTAACTGTTTTCAACTCTTTGGGAGAAGAAGTAGCAACATTAGTAAATGAGTACGTCTCCGCCGGTGTAAAAACAGTAACATTTAAAGCCGAATCAAATTTTAGCGGTGTATATTACTACAGGATGGAAACACCTGGCTTTGTTGATACAAAGAAAATGATTCTTCTCAAATAGCATTAGTAAAATAGCTGTTTCATAAGACTTTTGTAAGTCAATGGGAACAGCTATTATTTATTATGAAGAAAATCATTGTGCAGGATGTTCAAGACCTAGGAACGCAATTTACCAACAATCCTTACAGCGTTGTGGGAATGGATGGTGCATATTCAATTCCAACTGGAAATAAAACTCTCTGGTTTTTTGGTGATACCTTAATTGGAGAGAGAATAGCGGGGGAAAGTCTTTGGTACCCTGGAGGTGAAAGAATCGGTCCTGGAAACATGGCAGGTACTGGAAAAATTAAAGAGATGCTCACAAATTCAGCTCTGCTTGTCCCGTCAGGTAAGGGCATAAATCCCTTACAGGAATTTAATTTCATAACCAATGATAATATGAAATTAAGGCAATTAATTCCTTATATGGATGACGAGGATCCTGATCAATTTAGAATTTGGTGTATGAACGGTATTCAATTAAAAGATAAACTGTATTTATATTATCAAAAGGTGGAAATGCTTGGTGAGGGTGATATACTACCTGTAAATTTTAAAATAATAGGTTCAGGATTAGCTATCGGAAATAATACTGATTGGAAATTTAATAGAATTAAAAATTATAGCCAGACATTGTTTTGGAACGAGCACCAGCCTCAATTTGCAGCATCAGTATTGAACAACACTGATATTGATGGATTTGTGTATTGCTACGGTGTATTAAAAAATCCTCACAACATTCAACAGTGCTATATATCCCGGGTTAAACCAGAGTATATTGATGACAGAAGTAGATATGAATACCTGGTGATAGCTGACAATAGCTGGGATCATGAGATTACTAATGCAAGGGTGATATTTGAAGGTATGCCAAATGAACTATCTGTTTCGTTTAACAGATATCTTAATTCATTTTTAGCTGTTCACTCGCTTGATTTAACAGGTAAGATAGTTGCACGCACGGCACCAAATCCCTGGGGTCCCTGGAGCGATCATACGGAATTATACAAAGTTAATGTTGAACGAACAATTGATCTGCCATATCCTGTTTTAATTTATGCCGGGACGGAGCATCCTGAACTATCTGAAGATAATGGAAGAATATTATACATATGATTCCCACGGTTGAAGAATTAGCCAGCGATAAGTTAGTTCATAAATTCGGAGATATGTTTAATACCCCCGGACTTACAAATTTTTGGGGTGCAGTTCAAGCAGATTTGGATATAACAGGCATTCGCAGTTTAAATTTCCCGCCGTTTACAAATTCAGACTATGTTACAGCTGGTTTATTCTTAAATAAAAGGTACTTCCCATCAATTGGTGCTGATATAACTTTTCAATGGTTTCCTGATAGAATAGAAAGAGAAGCAACCGTTGAAGGAATTAGACTTAAATCTACAACTGTAATTCCTTTTGGTAAAAAAGCATTGCTTATAAAATTGGTAATACAAAATAATTCCGGTGTAAGGAAAGATTTAAATCTCAGATTTGGTTTAAGTAGCACCATTACAAAAAACCTGATAACAGGTAATAGTATGCGCCCGCCGCATGAAGATGATAATGACGTATCGGTCGAATCATCTCGGTGTGCAGTCATTTTTAAAGCGAAACACAGCACAGCTTATTCAATACAGGGGCTCTATCCAAAAGCTGATAATATTAATATTTATCGGGCTGAAAAAATATTAGAGCTAAATGATGGAGAAAGTAAAGAATTACACTACATTAACGTAATAGAGGAAACTACTAAGCAAGCACTGGTTAACTATGATGAACTTGTATCAAAAATTACCTATGAATTTAGTGATATAAATAAAGAATGGAACAGCGAGATTAAATCAATTTTTGAAAAGGATAACAATAGCTATTCCGGACATTTACCTATCCTATACACTGATGACAAAGATATAAAACGGCTTTATTACACAAGCATACTTGGAGTTATATACTTTAGAAGAGACAACCCACACTCAGTTTACGGACGAGCTTATGATACTTTAATGCCGCGTTATTGGCAAACTACAACATTTATTTGGGATTATCATTTGAGTTCAACCGTGCATGCATTGTTAGACCCGGAAGTAATGAAGAAATATTCTGAACTATGGATGAAAACAAATTTGCATAGTCATTTTGGAACAGAATATCTCACAGGTGGAACTGTCGGTCCCTGGTATTCGGTGAATGATTTTGCACTAACTTGGATTGCAAATGAATATTTAAGATGGAATGGAGATTTTGACTGGTTGGATAAAATAGTGCTCAGTCCTATTCAAGTCGAATACACTAAGGTAATCGATCATTTGTTATCATTCGCATTAAGCTGGCGCTCCTTTAAAACAAAATCAGGCTTAGCTGACTATGGTGGAATAAATAATCTTCTTGAGTGTGTGAGTACATATATTCACGAAGTTGCAAGTTTAAACGCTGGAAATATTTACAATTTGAGGACGCTCGCAGAAATTTTACGTAACCATAATGCACAAGAAAGGTCGCAAATATTTCTTGCTGAGGCACAAAGTATTTTAAGGGAGCTACAAAGTCTCTATTCCGACGGTAATGGTTATTGGAATGCCCGCTTTCCGGATGGTAGACTGGTTGAAATAAGACACTGCTATGATTTCATAACAATCCTTAACACAATTGCTGATGATTTATCTCCAAATCAAAAAGATGAAATGACACAATTCTTTGTTAACGAATTACAAACTCCCAAATGGATGCGTGCCTTATCGCCGGCAGATACAAACTCAATGTTTAGTGTCCGTCCGGATCACCAATGGAATGGGGCTTACACAGCATGGCCAGCTTTGGCTGCAAAAGGCTTATACAACATAGGAAAAACTGAAATAGCTTTTAGGTGGTTAAAAGGATTATCTAAATCTGCAAATCAGGGACCGTTCGGTCAGGGGCATTTTGTAGAGAGTGCAGTTAGTCCTGAATCTGGTGGTGCTGCAAAATCTTATCCTGAGTGGCCTTATGCGACAGATTGGCTTTGTTCTTCAAACGGGAGTTATGCAAGTGTAATCATTGAAGGAATATTCGGAGTTCGTGCAAGTTTGTACAATGGCATTAGTGCAGATCCGAATTTCAGTGATTTCGACAGCAGAGCTGAATTAGTAAATCTTAAGTATCAAGGTAAGCTATATAACATAAGCAAAGATGGTTTGAAATCTTAAATGTAAGTATGATTGATGATAATATTCTATTATATGAGTTATCTGCTGCTGACAAATGAACTTTATTTTGATAATAGTAATATGATACAAGAAAATCAAAATATATTTTCAAAATTTTATGATGCAGTAAATCTGGAGAGTGATATTGAGAAAAAACGTATTCTGGTAAATAATTTTATTTCCGGGATAAAAAAATCCGGCTATCCGATTTATGAAAATGATTCGACCGTTATACTGTTATATCATGGTACTGTGAAAACTGTTGCTTTGCTTGGTGATATGAACGATTGGGTTGATAAATTCTACATGCAGCAAATTGAAAACACTGATTTATTTTACTACCGTGGCAATTATGAACCAGATGCAAGATTAGAGTACTGGTTTATTATTAATGAGAATCAGATGCCAATAATTGATCCATTAAATAAATTCATTGTCAGGAATGGATGGGGTGAAATCTCCGAACTTCCAATGCCAAAGTACAATAGAAACTCATTATTTAATAATTATATTCATGGAGAAATTGGACAGTTCAAAAGCTTAAAGGAGGTAGTCCTTTCCTCAGAATTTCTTTTATATGATCATATAATTCATATTTATCTTCCTGCTGGTTACAGCGGATCTGATAAAGAATATCCGGTAGTATATTTTCAGGATGGCAAAGATTACATTGAATTTGCGGTTGTTCCACACATTCTTGACAATTTAATTGAAGATAATGAGATCGAACCCGTTATCGCTGTATTTGTAACACCTCCAAATCTTCATCAGCCAAAAGAACCAAACCGTGCAACAGAGTATGGCCTAAATGATGATTATGTAAACTTTTTCATTTCGGAATTAGTGCCGTTCATTGACAGCACATTTAGAACCATCAATGAACCGGATGCCAGATTAGTTATTGGTGATTCTTATGGTGGATTAATTTCATTGTACATAGGATTTTCACATCCAGAATTATTTGAAAAAGTTTATAGTCAATCAGGTTATCATTCTTTTAACAACGATAAGATTATCGAATCGATAAATAATTCGCCGATGAAAGGATTAAACATTTACTTCGATACAGGATTATATGAGTCACAAGTTGGTGCAGCTTTTATACCTGAAGCAGAAAGAAATTTTTTAGAGGGAAATCGCAGGTTAAAAAAAGTACTTGAGACAAAGAAATATCAATTTGTCTATTTCGAATATCCCGAAGGTCACACATGGGGTAATTGGAGAAGACATCTTATTGATGCATTAAAATATTTTTTTAAAGGTGATAAAACTTAGTGCGTTTAGGAATTGACGTTGGTGGTACAAACTTGAAAGTAGGTGTTTTTTCTGATGCTGGTCAGGAATTATTTTTTAATGAAAAATTAATAAAAGATATTCGTACTACTGGAAATTTACTGCAAGATATACTAGCATATATTAAAAATACTGTTAATGATTACGACATAACTCAAGGTGGACTTGCAGTAAAGGGTTTGGTGAATAAAGAGACTGGAATATTAGAAAGTGATATTGGATTAGCTCAGGAATTTGAAGAGATTAATCTTAAAACTGCTTTTGGAGATTATTTTAGTATCCCTTTTCAAATCGAAAATGATGCACGAAGTTATGCATGGGGTGAATGGTTGTATGGTGCAGGTCAAAAGAGTAAAGTAATGTCCTGTCTCACACTAGGTACCGGATTCGGTTCTGCTCTCATAAAAGATGGTAAACCATTCGAAGGATCTGATTCACTCGGAGGAATTCTTGGTGGTCACATCAGCATTGATAAAAATGGGCCTGAATGTACTTGTGGTAACAAAGGATGTCTCGAACTTTATTGTTCTGCAACAGCACTTAAAAAAAGAGTATTATCTGCACTTCCTGATCTTGGAACTGAAAGC
>JARRKK010000254.1:0-16405 GCA_037388105.1 Ignavibacteriaceae bacterium
TGTGAATCCTAAATTATTTGACAAAATATTCAGCACTTAAATTCAGTACAACCTGATATCTTAAGTAACCAAATTTGAATAATCTTTACACTGTAACTATATTTCGATCCATTATTGAAAGGAATTAAATGGCAGCAAAAGTAATAATAGAGACAAATTTCCCAAATCTTAAACTCTTTGCAAAAGGAAATGTGAGGGATATTTACGAGGTAGGAGAGCACTTATTGTTAGTATCCACTGACCGTTTATCTGCATTTGATGTGATAATGGCACATGGAATACCTTATAAAGGAATAGTACTCACAAAGATATCCGAGTTCTGGTTTGAATTCTGCAAAGATGTTATTCCAAATCATCTTATAACAACAAATGTTAACGAATATCCCGATGTATGCAAAGAATATTCAGATCAATTAGCTAACAGATCGATGTTGGTTAGAAAGACAAAGGTTGTTCCGATTGAATGTATAGTGAGGGGTTATATTTCTGGATCGGGTTGGAACGACTATCAAAAAACAGGTGAAATATCAGGCATTAAATTATCTGATGGATTGAAGGAATCAGCAAAATTTTCTGAACCTATATTCACTCCATCAACAAAAGCTGAGATTGGTGAACACGATGAAAACATTTCTGCTGCTGAAGCGATGAATATTACAGATAAAAAAACTTTTAGAGAGTTGGAAGAAAAGTCTATAGAAATTTATAAAAAAGCTTCTGAGTTTGCATTGCAGAAAGGGATTATAATCGCCGATACAAAAATGGAATTTGGTTCAATTAATGGAAATATAATTCTTATTGATGAACTTCTCACTCCGGATTCTTCAAGATTTTGGCCACTGGATAAATATGAAATTGGAAGAGGACAGGATAGTTATGATAAACAATTTGTCCGCGATTATCTTCTATCAATTAAGTTTAACAAGCAGCCACCGCCTCCTGATCTGCCTGATGATATTATTAGTAAGACGAGTGAAAAATATCTTGACATATACCAAAAACTAACCGGAAGCAGTATTGTATAAATGCAACCCCTTAAAATCAAGTTACTCGAGGGAAAATATTTATGGATTACGTGGGTTGATAAATCGGAATCAAAAATAAGTCTGAAAAAGCTGCGAGAAATGTGTCCCTGCGCCACCTGTCTTTCCGAAAGAGAAAAACAAAGTAAAACTTATATCCCCATATTATTAGGCAGCCAGTTAACTGTATCGAATATTGAAATGGTTGGAAGCTATGCTATACAGATAAAATGGGAAGATGGGCATAGCACGGGAATTTATGAGTTTCCATTTCTTCAGAATCTTGCAATAGGTTCTTTACAAAGTTGAGCGAATGACTTTACCAAATCAATTAACAATATTACGAATCATACTTAGTCCAATCTTTCTAGTTCTTTTTCTCTCTCCTGAACCGTTGTTAAAGCAGATTTCGTTGGGTGTCTTTATAATTGCAGCGCTCTCTGACTGGTACGATGGATGGCTTGCCCGCAAATTCAATTATATTACCGAATGGGGTAAATTTATGGATCCCCTTGCTGATAAAATTTTAACATCGGTTGCATTTCTCGGCTTCGCAATGGTTGGTCTGCTTGAATGGTGGATGGTTGTAATAGTTTTGGTAAGAGATTTTACAATAACCATACTTCGTATTTATGCCGATAGGAAAGGATATATGTTTATAACCAGTAACTATGCTAAATGGAAAACTTTGATTCAAATGGTTTTTCTATATTACTTACTAATTTTATATGTGGCGAGTATCACACCGGAATTAGTATCAAAGTTTGCAGATGTTATACTTACCCTTTTGGATACAGGAATGATCTATTACATAATGCTATTGATTACAATTATAACAGTTCATACCGGATACATATATATAAATAATAATATGAATCTTATTAAAAAATTATTTCTTGAATGAAATTAAACCTACTTGAAAAACTATTTGGTTCAGGTTTCTTCACAGGTTTTATTCCATTTGCCTCAGGCACATTTGCGAGTTTAGCAGCACTTTTAATTTACTATATACCCGGTTTTGAAAATTTGTTAATAATTATACCAGTCACTGTAATATTCTTTTTTTATGGACTTTCAATCGGAAATAAATTTGAGAAAGTATATGGAAAGGATCCCGCTGAATGTACTATTGACGAAATGGTCGGAATGTGGATTTCACTCATATTTTTACCCAAAACGGTTATTATTTCATTGATAACCTTTCTTTTATGGAGAGCACTCGATATTTACAAACCTTATCCAGCTGGTGTTTTCGAGAAATTTGAAGGAGGATTAGGGATAATGCTTGACGATGTTATATCTGGATTTTATACTCTCATAATAATGTATCTTGTGGTATATTTATTTGGTGATTTTTAAACTCTCTTACGGAAATAATAATGAATGCGAATATTATATCAATAGGTGATGAACTATTAATTGGGCAAACCACAAATACAAATGCATCGTTCATTGGTAATGAACTTTCTGAAATTAATATTAATATATCAAAAATTGTTACTGTTGGGGATGAAGCGTCTTCAATCTTAGATTCATTCGAATCCGCACGCGAACAATGTGATCTGGTTATTGTTACCGGAGGACTTGGCCCAACGCACGATGATATAACCCGTACTTGTGTAGTTAAATTTTTTAATACTGAATTGATTCAAAATGAAGAAATACTGGAAGATATTAAATCGTTGTTCGGGAAAAGAAACAGGGAAGTAACGGATGTAAATAGAGCGCAAGCACTGGTTCCAAAAATCGCCGAGCCAATCAGGAACCAACATGGAACTGCTCCTGGAATGTGGATAGAAAAAGATGGAAAAATATTTATAGTTATGCCCGGCGTTCCATACGAAATGAAAGCAATGATGAATGATGTTATTGTTCCGCGTCTAATCGAGAAAATTGATGACTCCGGGATATGGATTAAACGACGCAGCCTTCAAACCACTGGAATCCCTGAATCTACTTTATCCGAAAAATTAGGTGATATTGAAGAATTATTAGAAGGAGGAAAGCTCGCTTTTCTTCCATCGATTACTGGTGTAAAATTAAGAATAACAGTTGAAGCATTTAATGAAGAAACTGCAATAAATAAACTGTCAGAAATTGAACAAAAAATTAGATCAAAAGTTGGCAGATATATATACGGGAAAGATGATGAATCACTTGAGGAGGTAGTTGCAAGATTGTTGGAAGAAAGACAATTAAAAATTTCAACAGCCGAATCGTGTACAGGTGGATTGATTGCAAATAGTTTAACGAATATTAGCGGTAGCAGTAATTATTTTGAGAGAGGTGTGGTGTGCTACAGCAATGCATCCAAAGTTGAAATACTAAGTGTTGATGAGGATACTATTCAGAAGCATGGAGCTGTGAGTATGGAAGTTGCAATGCAGATGGCAGAAGGTGTCAAATCAACGAGTGGTTCTGATATAGGAATTTCTGTTACCGGAATTATGGGACCAAAGGGGGCCGAAACAGAAAAACCAGTTGGTCTTGTTTTCATAGGATACTGTGATGATAAAGTTTGCACAGTAAAAAAACATATTTTTGGAAACGAGAGGTTACTGAATAAACAAAGAACTATGCGTGCCGCGCTTGATATGATACGAAAACAACTTCTCGGAATACCTTTTGATGATTAGGCTTTTTACTGCTCTTTTAATTCCGGATGAAATAAAACATAAAATTTATACTGCCTGTTTATCAACAGTCGATAACTATGAGGATTATAACTGGGAAAGTCAGGATAAGATACATCTGACATTAAAATTTATTGGTGAAGTACCCGAAGATCTTATAAATCCAATTAAGAAAGAACTTTCGTACACTGAAAATTACAAGCAGTTTAACTGCAGTCTCAGCAGATTCGGATTCTTTTTCAAGGATGGTGAACCAAAAATTCTTTGGGTGGGATTGAATACTGATGAAAGAATTCATAAGTTGGTTGAGGAACTGAATCAGAGATTGGCTATATTAAAAGTTCCTAATGAGAGAAGAAGGTTCAAACTATAGAAAGTGAACTTTTGCATACAGGTGCAATTCATACAGAAATTAAAAAATATAACTTTATATAATGGAGGGAATGATGCCAACAGAACAAGAACAAAAAATTAGAATAATTGAGGATGCAATATCCAGTATAGAAAAAACGTATGGTAAGGGTTCAATCATGAAACTTGGAGATGGTGTAGTTCATGATATTGATTCAATCCCTACTGGTGCTCTATCACTGGATTATGCACTGGGAATCGGTGGAATTCCCAGAGGAAGAGTAACAGAAATATATGGCCCGGAATCGAGTGGTAAAACTACACTTTCTTTGCATATAATAGCAGAAGCACAAAAGACTGGTGGACTAGCAGCATTTATTGATGCTGAACATGCTCTTGATGTTAATTATGCAAAAAAGTTGGGAGTTGATACACCAAACCTCCTTATATCACAGCCAGATTTCGGAGAGCAGGCACTTGAGATTACAGATACCCTGGTTAGAAGTAACGCACTCGACATTATCGTGATCGACTCAGTTGCTGCTTTAGTTCCTCGTTCTGAGATTGAAGGTGAGATGGGTGATGCAACTATGGCTGTGCAAGCACGATTGATGTCTCAGGCGCTACGTAAGCTAACAGGGGCAATTTCTAAATCAAAAACTGCGGTAGTGTTTATAAACCAGCTAAGAAGTAAAATTGGTGTGATGTTCGGTAATCCGGAAACAACTACGGGCGGTAATGCTTTAAAATTTTATGCTTCTCTTAGAATTGATATAAGAAGAATTGCAGCTATAAAAGATGGAGATCAGGTTGTCGGTAACAGAACAAAAGTGAAAATAGTTAAAAGCAAGGTGGCACCACCATTCAAACAAGTTGAGTTTGATATTCTTTATAATGAAGGAATAAGTAAAACCGGGGATCTGATTGATTTAGGTGTGAACAATGGGATAATAAAAAAGAGCGGTGCCTGGTTTACTTATGAAGAAGACAGGTATCAGGGTCGTGAAGGCTTCCGTCAGAAATTAATTGAGATGCCAGATCTCCAGAAGAAGCTGGATAGAGAATTGAGAGAAAAACTTGGATTAATTAAAAAGAATGCCGAGCCCACAGGTGAACCGGTTAAAACTAATCGGGTAAGAGATAAAAAAGTAAAGGTTTAATCTTGCAAAGTAAGTTTAATGAAAGTAACAAGAATTGTTAAGAAAGGTTTAAAAGATGTCATAGTATATTTTGATAACGACGAATTTCTTATACTTTCATTAGCAGTATTCTTAAAAAGCGGTCTGAAGAAAAACGAAAATGTTTCCGAAGATCGCTTTTCTATGTTAATAAAAGAAAATATATCATTTCACATTAAACAGAAAGCTTTAGGGTATTTGGGAAGAAGGTTGCACAGTTCATCAGAATTGCGATTAAAACTTATACAAAAGCGATACGATATGGAACTAATTAATAAAGTTATAGAAGAACTTAAGCGCACTGGTTATCTGAACGATCTAAATTTTGCAAGAGAGTTTACTGAGGAGAAAGCGAGAACAAAATTTTTGGGGAAAAATAAAATTAAATCTGAGTTAATTAAAAAAGGTATAAGTGCTGAAATCATTACTCAAGTATTGGAGGAATGTTTTAGCAGAGATGAGGAATATGAAAAAGCAAAAGTTTCTGCGCAGAAAAAACTTAGATTATTGAAAACCAAACTGGATGATGATACAGATTTAAAACGAAAACTTATTTCATTTTTAATTATGCGTGGTTATAGTTACGAGATTTCAGGAAAAGTTTGTGATGAGTTAATTGGTGGAGTAGATTACTTTGATTGATATGTTTTAATTTTTTCCTGTAATATCTTTATCAATTCTCCAACTTCAGGAATAGAGACAGTTTCAATTGCTTCTTTTGGGGAGTACCATTTTCTTTTTCTTAAATTCTTCTCCGGATAATCTTCTTTAAACTTTTCGACCTCCATTGAGTAAACTAGAATATTAGTTAAACCGCCATATTTCTTTATGCTAAATGAACCCAGTTCAAATGTTTCGTTTTTGCCGATAATACCTGCTTCCTCAAACGCTTCTTTCTTTGCCGATTCAAAGGGGGAGAGATTGAATTCAATAAATCCTTTTGGGATAATCCATTTCTTTTTTCTAATCGAGGTTATAAGAAGAACTTGTAATTCTTCATCTTCAAATTTATAAGGTAAGACTGCTGATTGTTCAAAGTCGAAGTCTTATGCTTTGCTAAATTATTTATTAAATTTGATTCCAATAAAATGATATCTATTATATTCATCCTGCAATATTTATTCCAAAATTTCTAAAGAATGAAAATCTTACGTAATTATAATTTAAAAAGATATAATTCTTTCGGCTTAAATGTTAAAACTGACCACTTTATTGATGTTTCGTCTGTTAATGAACTAAGAAAAGTACTTCTGGATAATGAATTCCGTACTAATAAAAAATTTATTCTTGGTGGAGGAAGCAACGTACTTTTTGTAAAAGATTACAAAGGTCTGGTGATTAAAAATTCAATTCCTGGCATTGAGATTATAAGTGAAGACGATTCAAGCGCAATTGTGGAAGCGGGAGCTGGAGTTGTTTGGGATGAACTTGTTCAATTCTGTATTGATAGAAATCTTGGAGGAATTGAAAATCTATCCCTCATTCCTGGCTCAACCGGCGCTGCACCAATCCAGAATATTGGGGCTTATGGCCAGGAGTTGAAAGATACTTTTATAGAACTGAAGGGTTTATTCACAGAAAGTGGTGAAGACAAAATATTTAATAATTTCGAATGTAATTTCTCTTATAGAAACAGCATTTTTAAAGGTGAATTGAAAAATAAATTCATAGTTACTTCAATTAAACTTAAACTAAATAAAAATCCTCATCTAAATACATCCTATAAACAACTCGGAGAACAATTATTAAATCGAGGAATTAATAACCCCACTCTCGATGATGTAAGGCAAACTGTTATTAAAATTCGTAAACAAAAATTACCTGATCCTAATGTAATAGGTAATGCCGGAAGTTTCTTTAAAAATCCAATAGTTGCAAAGGAAAAATATTTAAAACTAAAAAAATCATTTCCAGAGATGATAAATTATCAAATTGATGATAATCATATAAAAATAGCTGCGGGATGGTTAATTGAAAATTGTGGTTGGAAAGGGAAAAGAAATGGAAATGTTGGTACATATCTCAACCATGCTCTTGTGATTGTAAATTACGGTGATGCAACCGGAGATGAAATCTTAGATTTTGAGATGCATATTAAACAAGCTGTTGAATTCAAATTCGGCATCCGTCTCGAAAATGAGGTAAACATAATTAACTAGAAATATTGAACCGAAATTTTATAAAAATAAAATCCGGTATTATAAAGACCATCCTGCTTGCATTTGGTTGGGGGATAGCCGGGGCAATCTTTTCCGTTAATGATTATATGAGTGTTGCTCACTTTGCAAAAGACTTTGGAATTAATGCTGAAGAAGAATATAATTTTATAAGAAATCTTACTACTTCTATATTTATTGCTTCTGTTGGAGGTATTTTAATGGGAGCAACTGAAGTATTCTATTTTCAAAGAAAGTTCAGAAAGATGTCTTTGGGTAAAGCATTGGCAGTCAAAACATTGTTCTATTCCACCGGTTTAATTCTTCTGATTCTCATTGGTTCTTTTATTTATCATAGCTTCTTTACTAACAGATCTGTTTTCAATCCTGCGGTTATAGAGGGTGTGCAAAATCACATGTTCAGTAAACTTTTCTGGGCACAGGTATTAACATGGAGTACAGTAATATTGATAACTCAGTTTGTTCTGATCGTAAGTGATAAATTTGGTAAAGGTGTGATGGTACAGTTTCTGTTAGGAAAGTATCATAAGCCGAAATCGGAAAACCGGATTTTTATGTTTCTCGATATTAAATCTTCAACAACCATCGCTGAGAAAATCAAGCATAAAAAATATTTCGAATTACTTAACGACTTCTTTAATGACGTAACTGATCCGATAATATATAGCAAAGGAGAAATTTATCAGTACGTTGGTGATGAAATAACGGTTTCGTGGAAACTTGAAAAGGGAGTTGAAAATATTAACTGTATAAATTGTTTTTTTGAAATTGATAACTTAATTAAGAAGCTAAGTTCCAACTACTTGAATAAGTATAATTTGGTACCTGAATTTAAAGCGGGACTCCATGTTGGGGAAGTTATTACGGGCGAAGTCGGTGTGGTTAAGAAAGAAATTGTTTTTAGTGGTGATGTTCTCAATACTACTTCAAGGATTCAGGCAGAATGTAATAAACTTAATTCCAGATTGTTAATATCGGAAGATTTACATAATTATCTTACAATGAATTGCGATTATAAATTCACCGATCTTGGTAATATAAAGCTGAGAGGAAAGGATGAATCTATCAGACTATATTCGGTTTCACATTAAAGTCTTGTTTTACACATTGAAAAATGAGTTTTTAGTTTTTAATTTATTTTAATTCAATACTAAATTCATTGTAGTGAGTAGTCAATATGATAAATGAAAAAGATAAAAATCAGGAACTTTCAGCATACGAAAAAGCTGCACAGGAAGGTGTAGATCCACGTTGTATTCCTCAGCGCCTCGAAGGTCCTGTCCCTATACATGATGAAATCGTATATCCTGATTATCCAGAGTCAGATCACGAGGCGTGGAAATTTTTATATAACAGGCAGGTTGAAATGCTTCCTGGAAGGGCCTGTGATGAATATATGGAAGGTGCTGAAAGATTAAATCTATCTTCTGAGAAAATTCCTCATTTAAAAGATATAAGTCACATCTTCAACAAAGCTACAGGATGGAAGGTAGCCCGAATACCCGGATTAATTCATGAAGAAAATTTCTTTGAGTTATTACAAAAGAAAATCTTCCCATCAACGGATTATATACGTGGCAAAGATGAACTAGACTATACACCTGCTCCTGACCTATTTCATGATATTTTCGGTCATATGCCGCTTTTAACAAATATAAACTTTGCATCATTTTACCAGATGTTTGGGGAAGCAGCTTTGAATGCTAAAGGTAAAGATAGAGTAAAACTTGAGACACTTCACTGGTTTACAGTTGAGTTTGGCTTGATAAAAAATCCGGAGGGCATGAGAATATATGGTGCAGGAATTATCTCATCACAAAAAGAAGTAGTACACGCTTTATCTGATGAAGTGGAAGTTATTGATTTCGATCCGGAGAGAGTAGTTACTCAGGACTATGATGTTTGGCATCTCCAACCAATATTATTTGCAATCGACTCATTTGAACAACTTGAATCCGGTTTCTATGATTGGACGAAAAAAACCGGACTATTATAATATTATCTTTCTAGCGAAATATATTTTTGAATCTTTATAATAGCAAATAGCTATCTCCAAGTATCAGATAATATTCAAATTACAACTTTCAATATAGTTTACAGTATATTCATACCGAAGAGTAGAGTTTGGAGCTTAAGATTTTGAATATTGTTATTTATTTGAGATTTGTTTTTTGCCCATCGATACTTTTTATTAAATAATGTTATCAACTCATTATTACTGTTATTCAGTATGTTTAATTGATAAGTTAATATCTATCATTGTGATATAATTCACAACTGAGGTGACATTATTGGTTGCGAATTTATTAGTTAGTAATTTTCCTTTCTTTAATAAATCTGACTATTGAACTTTTCATACAAACTCTGTGTTAACTTACTTGTTAATCAGGATTTAAATTAAATGTAACAGGGAGGACAATAATGGTAGAAGAAGGTCGCAAAGCACCTGCAATCACGTTAAAAGATCAGAATGCAGAAAAAGTTTCGTTAAATGATTTTAAAGGGAAGAATATAATTCTATATTTCTATCCAAAAGATAACACATCGGGTTGTACAAAAGAAGCATGCAACTTTCGTGATGATTTTCCAAACTTCGCTTTTGAGTGATGAAAATAAAGAGGTAATTGAGAAATATGGAGTGTGGAAGGAAAAAAGTATGTATGGAAGAAAATATATGGGTGTAGAGAGATCAACATTCATAATTGATAAGAATGGAAATATAAAAAAGATTTTCAGAAAAGTTAAAGTTGCTGATCATAATAAAGAGTTAACTGAAGTCCTGAAAGATCTTGATTGATGACAAAGACTGTTTACATTACGCGGAGAGAAACATTCGCTGCAGCACATCGTCTGTTTAAACCTGAATTATCGGACGAAGAAAATTTTAAGTTATTTGGAAAATGTAGTAATCCAAACTGGCACGGTCATAATTATACCTTAGAAGTGGTTGTTGCAGGTGAAGTTGACAAGGACACGGGGTTCGTTATGGATTTACAAGAATTGAAAGAAATTGTAAAAGAACATATCAAAAGGGAAATTGCATTCTGTGAAACTCTATGAGACTGAGAATAATTATTTTGAGTATAAAGGAGAATAATAAGTGAATAATGTAAAAGTAGAGGGACTTGTAAAAAATCTGCTTTCTGAAATTGGAGAAGATTCACAGAGGGAGGGATTAAAAGCTACTCCGAAACGATTTGCTCAAGCATACGAGTATTTAACCAGTGGTTATCATAAGGACATTAAGAAGGTATTGAATAAAGCAATCTTTAATGAAAAATATGATGAAATGGTTCTTGTTAAGAATATTGATTTTTTTAGCTTGTGTGAACATCACTTACTACCTTTTTACGGTAAAATACATGTTGCTTACATTCCTGACGGTAAGATTGTTGGTTTAAGTAAAATTCCCAGAATAGTTGAGGTATTTGCTCGCCGATTGCAAGTTCAGGAAAGAATGACCAAGGAAATTGCGGAAACTATTGAGCAATATTTACAACCAAGAGGAGTTGCAGTAGTGGGTGAAGCATACCACATGTGTATGATGATGAGAGGTGTGGAAAAACAAAACTCATCGGCTACAACAAGTTCTATGCTTGGTGTATTTAAAGAGGATGCGCGAACTCGTATGGAATTACTCGATTTAATAGGCCATAAAAATTTAAACAAACTGGTATTTGGATAACAGGCGCTAGTTCTGGTATTGGTAAAGCAGCCGTTGAGGAATTTGCTTCTGTTGGGTGCAAAATTTTTGCAACAGCAAGGAGAGTTACAGAATTAGATCGCCTAAAAAAGGAAATTAATTCTAAGCATCTTGAAATCTATCCATGCAATGTTGCCTCTCAGGCAAATGTCGAACAGATTTTTAAAAAAATTACATCCGAAAATCAGATTAACTGCTTAGTAAACAATGCAGGTATAACATCATTTAAAACTGCAGAAGATAATACGATTAAAGAAATTGATGATATTATCAAAACAAATTTATTAGGCTCAATTTATACTTTAAAATCCACCTTAGCACATATGAAAAAGATAGGCGGTGGAACTATTATAAATGTTCTTTCAACTGTCGTCGTAAAAACTTTTACAAATAGTTCGGTTTATACTGCTTCTAAAATGGGACTTTTAGGTTATCTAAAGGTATTAAGGGAGGAGGTTAGAGATTACAAAATACGAATTATAAATATAATCCCTGGTGCAACCGAAACAGCTATGTGGACAAGGGAGACGAGAGAAAAACATGCGGATAGGATGATGAATCCTAAAAGTTTAGCACGATTGATGGTTTCATCTTTTCTACAAAAAGATAATCTGGTTGCTGAAGAAATTGTTGTTCGCCCTATCGAGGGAGATTTATAAAAAAAGCCGGTGGTAACCGGCTTATTTTGTCAACATAAAATTATTACTGATCTCTTTCCATCTCTTTATGTTTTCTCATATTTTTATATTTTCCAAAATGATTCCCCATCTCATTAAATGTTTTCTGTTGTTCTGCGTTCAACAATTCATAAATATCCATTCTCATGTTAGCCTTAGCAATAGCAATATTATTTTTAGAAGAATTAATTGATTGGACGAGTTTGAGATATTCTTCTCTGGTGTAGTTACCTTTGGTTTTTAATTCTTTCAAATCAAGGTTTTTTCTCTGAAGATCTGCTTTTAGATCAATCATTTCTTTTTGATTCTCAATCTTTAATTGCTCTATTGCCGACTGCTGATCTTCCGTTAGGTTTAGTTTTTCAGCAATTCTCTCCTGTCGATGTTTACTATGCGAAGTTTTATAATTCTGTTGTGCCACGTTCCAAATGGTGAAGGACATTACAAAAACTATAACAAACGAAATTAATGTTGTCCGTTTCATATGATTACCTTTTATTTATTGGTTAAGATTTATCAGTTTAGACAATGCAGCAGTTTTAAAATCACAAAAAAATTTATTTAATTATTTTAAGCTCATTTTTATCAAATTGATACAATATAATCTATCCGACTAATTTCTAAGCAAAATATAGTATTCTCGAGGACGAATATCTCAACAGATCATCTCAATTTAATATTTTGGGAACAAAAAAACTTATAATGAGTATTGATTTTAAATCTATGCTTGGATATCTTTTTATCCTGTATTTTGCGGAAGTGGTGGAACTGGTAGACACGCTATCTTGAGGGGGTAGTGCCTTAATTGGTGTACGGGTTCAAGTCCCGTCTTCCGCACGCACAATCATTCATTAAATTTAAAAAGGACGATTCTTATGAAGAAAGTCATGCCAATTGTAGTGAGCGTGTTTTTGCTGATCAGTTTTAGCAATGCGGTTGCACAAGATATGAATCCTGACGCCGGGAAGCTTTATAATGAAGGAAATAGTTTGCTTAAAGCCGGAAATTACAGTGGAGCTATCGAGAGTTATAACAAGGCACTTGAAATTGAGAAAGATTACAGAATTTATTATCAGAAGGGAGTTGCACAAAAAAAGACGAGAGATCTTGAAGGTGCAAAGTTATCATTTGAAGAATGTATTAAACTAAATAAAGATTTTTCAGGTTCTTACAATGCTCTTGGTGGAGTGTACTTTCAAATGGGAAATTATACTGAATCGATTAGTAATTTTGAAAAGGTATTAAGTTTAACCGACAATTCGAATATTCAGCAGAAGGTTAAGAAAAATCTTTCACTTGCATACTCCAAATTAGGTAATGAAGAATTATCAAATGGAAATTCAACAAAGGGAATTGAATATCTGAAAATGGCTGTGAGTAATAATAATTATGATGCAGCCTATCTCTCTTTAGCAAAAATTTATTCTGAGTTAGGTGAATGGGATAACGCGATTACTGCTGCTCAAGATGCACTTAAATACCGTACAAAAATAAGTAAAGGAGGTCCCTACTATTATATGGGTATCTCTTACAAAGGAAAAGGTGATAATGAAAAAGCGAAAGAGATGTTTAATCAAGCAAAGGGTGATGTAACATATAAGAAAACCGCTGAGTACGAACTTAGTATACTAAATTAAGATTTCTTTGTTTATTAGATTAAACCCTTGCAAATGCTAAATAAGTTTAACAAAGAAGATCTGCTCCCACTAATATGTGCCGCTGCAGCTTTGAGAAGAGAAAACTATCTGAGAGCATTTATTGAGAAAGCAAAGGAAAGCGGTGTAAAGGAACATGAATTATACGAATCACTATTACAAAATTATCTTTTTACTGGATATCCATCTGCGCTGATATCACTAAAGATCTTTAATGAATATTTTCCCAGAATGAAAAGTACAAAGAATGAAAGCTGGGATTCAAATAAATTTATTGAAAGAGGAATTAAAAATTGTAAACGGATTTACGGAAGAAAATTTAATAAGCTGATTTCGAGTGTAAAAACTTTCTCACCTGAACTTTCTGACTGGCTTGTACTTGAAGGATATGGAAGGGTTTTGGGAAGACAGGGACTGTCTCTAAGGAAAAGGGAACTAAATATAGTGGCTGTACTGGTCGTACTCAGGTTTGAAGGGCAGTTATACTCACATATCAATGGTGCAATTAGAACAAATACTTCGATTGATCAAGTAAGAAGAGTAATAAAAAATTTGAAAGTATTTGATGACATTGAAATGGTAAAGTTTGGGAGGAAAGTGCTAAGCCGATATTTAGAAGATAAGGGAATAGGTTAGACCTATTCCCTTAATAAATTAATTAAAGTAAACTAAACATTACAAATAGATCTAAAACCCAGGCACTTACTGTATCCTCACCATCTTCTTTACCAGTTAAATTATACCAGTTATATCCTGCAAATACATCTAGATTGATTATTGGTAAAATTGTAATTTCGGTACCCACTCCCAACTGTAATCCGAATCGTGAGAAACCGTCCCCACTGCCATTTCCTAAGCCGCTAATCTCTCCAAAGTTATTGTACATTAAATCAAGGAAGAGATAAGGATCAACTCCAGCAGGTATGGGAATAAAACCGTATTGAATACCTAAACCTAGTGAGGAAATACTTTGGGAAATATCAACCCCGCCTTCAGAATTACTGAAATGGTTATAGAGGAAGATTCCCCGTGGTGTAATCGGAACTACTGGTAAACCTACCTTGGCTATTACACCTAGATTATAGCCTGATGAGAATCCCAAGCCGTTGTCTGATATACTATTTGTGTAGAAATCCGGTCCTACAATACTAGTTAAACCACCTCCGGCACCAATTTGTACCAATTGGGCGTGAACATTTCCACTGGTTAAGAGTATAATCGAAACTGAAAAAATTATGAGAAAGAATTTCTGCATTATCTGCTCCTTTTTTAAATTATCTGAAAATGAACAGCAATTTACATCAATAATCAGGCAAATAACAAACTCAATAATCAGTGTTCAACTTTTGGTAAAAATAACATTATTTATATTACTTTTAATAAATATCTTTAAGTAATTAGATTAAATCATTATTACTCTTGATTTTATGAGAATTATAAATTTATATTTAGTTAATTAATATTCTTTCTATCTGATTTGACAGAAAAAGTTGCTGCTAATATTAAGCTAGCTTTTTTTAAAAAGAAGACATTGAAACATTCAGTAATATTTAATGGTCATAATAGTTATAGAAATCAGAATCAAGTCCATCCGAGAAATTTTGGACAAATTTTCCGTAAATGAATTTTAATTGAATTTAATGCAACAATGCTAAAAAAACTCTTAATTATTATAATTTTAATAATTTCTTCCTCCTACTCTCAAAGCGTAACTCAGAAATTTGCTGAGGCAATGGAAGCATATTATCAGGGGATGTATGCAAGTGCGTACTATATGTACGAGAATATTTCCGATGATTATGGAATTGATGATGAAATCTATGCATCTGCAAAATACTATGCAGCCGATGCATTACTTAAGTTAGGGGAAAAAGAATCAGCAGCAGCAGAGTTTGAATATATTGTCAATCATATTATCTGGTCTAATTTCAGGGAAGAAGCATTATATCATCTTGGCCTCATTTATTTTGATATGCAAAAATACGCAACAGCCCGTGCGAGATTTAAAACGATGTTGAAAGAGTTTCCGGATGGGAAATATTCGGGTTCGGCAATGTACTGGATAGGAGGATCTTTTGCAGAAGAGGGGAAACTTGATGATGCAGTCGAATTTCTTCAAAATGCAATTAAAGATAAAACCACCAATGACTACAGAGATTATTCAATTTATGCTCTCGCTTCAGTATATGAACGAAAAGGTGAATATGAAAATGCAGTAAAAAACTATGATGAACTTTTATCCTATTATCGCACTAGCCCGTTGCTGGTATCTGCACAAATAAGAATTGGTTTTTGTTACTTCTTTCTAAAGGATTATCAGGCATCAATCCTGGAATTGAATAACCCGATTTTGGATAATCTTCCTGACAATTTATATTCTGAAAGTCTTTTCTTACTTGCTAATTCCCACTATAGAGTAAAAGAATATTCTGATGCTGAGAAGGTATATTCAGAGTTAATTGATAAATTTCCTGCATCAGAGGTTAGTAGAGATGCAAAGTATGGACTCGCGTGGACTCTTTTTCAACAGAGAAAGTATGATGATGCTTATATATTATTCGAAAATCTTTCTATGGGTGATGACAGCATTGCCATAGAATCATTTTTTTGGAAAGCTGAATCAAAAAGATATAATGGAGATCGGGAAGAGGCAATAAATATTTATAGAGACTTGCTCTCAACTTATCCAAATAGTTTTATTGTTCCCAGAGTTGAGTTTGAATTAGGTCTTCTTTACTTCAATCTGAATGATCTAACTTTATCAAAACGTTACTTGCTGACCGCTGCCTCTTCAGAAGAAAATAATATTAAAGCGAGGGCATTTACGCTACTTGGTGAAATCGAATTAAGTAATAAACAATATGCGTCCGCAAAAAATTATTTTGAACCTGTTCCTGGATATGTTGAAAAAGGATCGGAAATAGAGTTGCGCTCAATGCTTGGATTAGGATCAGCACTCTATTATTTAGGAGATTACGATGACGCAATTCAAAATTTAAATTTAATTTT
>JARRKK010000254.1:16459-23239 GCA_037388105.1 Ignavibacteriaceae bacterium
CTGCGTACCGTTTTTCTGAATTCACAAAAATTTATCCGGGAGATGAACGGATAACGGATGTTAAATTAAGATTAGCGGATAGTTACTTTGGAAGTAAAAATTACAAAGCTGCTAGTGAAGTTTACAAACAAATATTTTCATCGCGAAATATTACATTGGATGATCCTTATGCATATTATCAGTATGCGCAGGCTCTTTACAAATCGGGAAGAACTGAATCTGCTATAAATGAATTTAGTGTTCTACAGAGAAGATACCCGGATTCTCAATATGGAGATGTTTCACTCTTTACAATCGGCTGGATCCACTTTCAGCAGAACGACTATGGAACCGCGATTATTGATTATCAAAATGTAATGAGTGTCTATAATAATACTTCATTAACCCCTCTCATATATTACTCAATTGGTGATGCTTTCTTTAATCTGGGGAATTATGATTCGGCAATTGTTAACTATCAAAAAGTCTTATCTGATTACCCTTCTTCAAGCTATGTATTTGATGCAGTAAATGGGATACAGTATAGTTATGTAGCTAAAAACCAACCCGAGAAAGCGATTACATTAATTGATAGATTCGTTGCACAAAATCCATCGCTGTCATTTTCAGATCAGATTTATTTCAAAAAAGCTGAACTTTATTATAGTCAACGTGATTATGAGAATGCAAAAGAGAGTTATAAAGATTTTGTTGTGAAATTCAATAAAAGCAGTCTTGTTCCTGAAGCATATTATTGGATTGGGAAGTGTTCTGATAATTTGAAACAATATGAGGAGGCTATTTTTTATTTTTATCAAGTATTCCAAGAATATCCATCAGATGAAATAGCCGGCTCGGCAGTACTTGAAATGGGGGCAATTCATAATTCTTTGGGAAATTATGAAGCGGCCATTAATACTTACACTGAAGCAACATCAAAAATTAAAGGTTCATCTGCAATACCTGAAATATTATATATGAAAGGTGTAACGTATATAAATGCTGATAGTTTGCAACAAGCATATGAGGTATTTACTGACGTAACATATTATTACAGGGAATCCTTATTCGCTGATAAATCGAAATTTGAAATGGGAATTATAGATCTTGCAGCTGGTAGGTATGAAAATTCCGATAAGTATTTCCTTGAAATATCTGAAAACCGGAATGACGAATTGGGAGCAAAAGCTCAGTATTACTACGGGCAGTCTCTTTTTGAACAGGGAAATATAACTGAAGCAATATCTGCCTTAGTAAGAGTGCGTACAGTTTTTTCAAATTACGATGAATGGCTTACTAAATCTTACATACTTCTAGGAGACTGTTACGTAGAGTTAAAAGATAATAGAAAGGCAGAGGAAATGTACAGATCTGTTATCGCTAAGCATCGCAACGATATTTATGGCCAGGAGGCCAGAGAAAAAATAAAGGCTCTAAATTGAAATATTTTATTTTGATATTGCTCATTCCTTTTGTTCTCTGTTATTCGCAGGATGATAAATCAAATAACCCAATTGTTGAACTACCTGATTTTGTGATTACCGGTCAGGAAGAAGTTTCGATAAAAAGGACGGATAAGATTCAACCTGAATTTGTATCTACTATTACTGAGAGTTTTGTAATACCGTATCATTCTCCGGAGGAACTTGGTTTGAGACAACTATCCAATCCGATAAAGAAAGAGCTTAATCTTCTTGATTCAACTAAGTATTTTAATGGAAGCCTTAACGTAGCAGGGGGGATTTATATTATTCCGGATGCAGATTTGTCCTATCACTATCCGTTTAATAACGGTTTGCTTAATGCAAAAGTGGGGGGTGTGTACCAACGTCCTTATATAGATAATAGCGGTCGTAAAGCTTTTTATGGAGGTGCCGGGATAGAATACACAATAGGTATAGAAAATAACGGATTATCAGGCACCAATTTTTCTCTTAATGGCGATTACGCATCAATGAACTATAAATTATTTGCATCTGAAAATCCTGAAACAATGCGAACAAAAAATGTAGGTAACTATTCATTCGGAATAAAAAATACTGCAGGAAAGCTTTTTATTATCGATTTGGGTGTAAAAGACTATCTTTCTTCCTTGACAGAAGATAATTTTAATGAGAATTTATTGAGTGCTAGTGGTTTTGCCAAATTGCAGCTATCGGATATAGGATTGGGATTAAAAACGAATTATCAAAAACAGTTTCTTAACACTGATTCACTAAACGACGCAAGTTATAATTATTTCTTTCTAAGACCAACTGTTTCATTTGAACTGTTTAATTCCGTAAAAGCAGAAGTTGGTTTTTCGATTAACAATAAAGGTGGTGAAAAATTTAATGATATTTATGCTGCTTTCGGACTTAAGTTGTCAGATAAGATTGTATTGATGGGCGAGTTTGCACCTCAAGCTGAGTTTGTTACATCCGGAACTTTGTTGAGAAAGAATGATTATTTCAATGCACTTGGCTTTGATAATTTACTCTTTAGAAAAGCAAACTACTTAAATGCAGCCATAAAATATGAATATGCAACTTACTATCAGATTGATGCAGGAGTTCGACATTATAAATCAGGTAATTATCCTTATTTTACAGATTCAGAATTGTCAGGTCAATTTGATATTGCAACAGCGGATGCAGAGGAACTAGGCGTATACTTAAATTTGCAATTTCATTCAGGACCATATGGTGTGTTTTACTTTAACATCGATTATTACAATATTGAAAATAAGGACGGCAATAGACTCCCTTATTATCCGTTGTTTAAAAGCAATTTTACTTATGGTTACGAACTAAGCAAAGGTTGGCTAGCGGAGATTTTATTTGATTATAATTCCGACAGGTATACAGATATAGAGAATACAGATAAACTCAGTTCCTTTTTTAATTTGGGTGCCAAAGTAACTTATAAATTACACGATTCATTTTTATTGAAACTTGAATTATCTAACTTACTTAATAGAGAGATTTTTTATTGGAGTAATTACCAGGAAAAACCATTCGACCTGTTGGTTGGCTTCAATTTACTGTTTGATTGATAATAAATGATAATAATGAGTAATTTTGTAAAAACGGAATTTGAAAACTTAAAATAATTATGAGTTCTCGGTTATAATCATGACGAAAAATGAGTTAATAAAGACAATTTCTAAGAAAGCCAAAGTTCCAAATAATAAGGCAATTGAGTTATTTGATATGTTTCTACTTAAAATCGCAGATAAAATAACTTTAGGTCATACTGCACTTATTGAAGATGTCGGATACTTTCATCTCAGAAAAGGTAAAATAAGAAATCCTGGAAAAGGAGTAGAGAAAGAAAAATTCGAATATCATGATTTTCTTATCTTATCCAGATCCACAGAGTTGAACATTAATTCTACCGGAAACTTAGTATTAAAAGTACCTGAATTTAAAAATGAAAAAAAGGATGCTATTGATTCTTACTTTAGTCCAGGCTTGGATAAACCCGAATTGCACAATGCCGGGAAAGTAACTTCAGTCAATCATCAAATTCAATTGGCAGATGTTAATAGAAAGGAACTTGAGAAAAAAGTTGATAGTATAATGTCAGAAGTTAAAACTGCAAAATCCGCAACATCAAAAAATGGTGTGTTATTAATTGACGTTAGAAAACGCAATAAGGCAAACTCAGAAGTTAATTCAGATGATAATACCAAAGAGTTTAATTCAATAAATTCTGCGGGTGACAGGATACAAATTTCTAATAGACCCAAAGATATAGAATCCCATTTTGGGAAAGATTATTCTCAACAAATAGATGAGGATTTTATTAAAAAGGTAAAAGATTTTAAGAAGAAAAGATCAAAAACAAAAACGGATAAAGATGCTGAGAGGAACATTGAAGCAAGGAATTGGGAAAAAGTATCTGAACCTGTCAGTGAAATGGCAATGGGTGATATGCTAAACCTAGATAATAAAGGGGAAAATTCATTAGGATCTGAAGGCCAAAATATTAATCGCAAGTTTAAGAGAATAAAATTAAAGGATCCTTCAGCAAACAAAAATAAAAATATAGAACCGGTAGTGAATAAAAAAGAACCTATTAAAGAAGTGGATACTAATCCATTTGTGGAAAATGATAATAAAAAATATAACAAGGTAATCGGTGGAGAGGAGCAAATGAATACCGAAAAATTTAGGGAACCCTCGAAGGTAAAAGAAACTTTGGCAGGTATGAGTGAATTAGAGGAAGATAAATATATTTATGATACTGAGATAAATAATTCTTATAGAAGCTATAGAGACAGAGGTTCCAGAATAACATTATTAATAATTTTTGGAGCAATCATAGTTATTGGCGGAGGATTGTACTTTTTCTTTCAGAATGGTAGTAGTGAAGTTTCTGAGCAAAACCAATTTGTACAGTCCAGAGAAACTGTAAATACAACATACGTAGACAGAAAATTCGATATACCAATTACGTACCCCTATGTTCAACCTGAAGCAGAAATTCAGATATATGGTCTTAGTCCTGAACTATTTAATTCTGCAGTTTCTAAGGAACCATTGAAGACTGAACAGATTACTACGAAAGTACCAACTAAAATTGAGTCTACTCCCCCACAGAATTTAGTGGAGCAGTCTCTATCAGTTAGTGGAGAACAAGTTGCTTTGAATATATTTAAATATGACCAAATATATGTAGTTCAAGTAGCAGCATTTCGATCAAAATCAGTAGCAGAAAATGAAGTTGCTAAATTTGTTAAACTTGGTTATAAACCTTTTATTGAAGAAGCAGTGGTGAACGGTAAAAACTGGTATAGAGTAAGAGTTGGAGATTTCAATACTTTAGAAGCTGCAAAGCAATTTCAAAAATAAAATATTTTAACAGGATAGATTATGGGTTTGTATGAATTATTCGTAAAGGGCGGCGTAATAATGTGGTTAATATTGGCTTGTTCTGTACTAGCTCTTTCTGTTGTTATTGATCGGTTTATTGTAATAAGAAAAGCTAAAATAAATGTACCGGCTTTTATGGTAAGATTAAGAGGTCTGATTAAGAAGCAGGATATAAGTGGGGCCGTTTCAGTTTGTATGCAGGAGAATTCTCCCATTGCTAATATTATACGCAAAGGATTAAAAAAGTATAGATTTGGACATGATAGAGTTAAGGAATCAATTGAAAATGCAGGGAAGCAGGAGATAAGTAAATTAGAAAAAGGTTTACCTATACTTGCAAGTATTGCAGGAATTGCACCATTGTTAGGATTTCTCGGAACAGTTACCGGTATGATAACAGCATTTATGACAATTGAGGATCTCGCTGGAGCTGCAAACCCAAGCGATCTTGCCGGTGGAATTTGGGAGGCGTTACTCACCACGGCTTCAGGGCTTATTGTTGGTATTCCAGCGTTAGCATTTTATAATTATTTTGCAAATAGGGTTAAGAGGCTAGTTGGTGATATGGAAACAGTGGCAAATGATGTTGTTGATACAATTCAGGATTCTTCCGGGGAATCTGAATTAATTGAAGAAGAATTAGAAATTGATATTTAGTTTTTACTAATATGAATTTCGTAGTTTCAAATAAGCCGTTAAGTGTATTTAGTTTCTCATCTTTAACTGATATAGTTTTACTTTTGGTTATTTTCTTTTTGCTCACAAGTCAGTTTGTTATTCAAACGGGTGTAAAGGTAAAACTACCGGGATCTCAAACCAACGAACAATCCGAACCCACACAACTAATTGTAACTGCAACATCAGCCGGAGCAATTTATGTTGGTTCAGAACAGATTGGAATTGACCGTCTTACAGAAAAACTGAACGAAGTTACGACAAACACGGGCCGGAGCAATTTAATAATTCGTGCAGATAGAACAGTTCAAATTCAACTTGTAATTGATATAATTGATGCTGCGAAATCAGTTGGTATAGGAAAGTTTACAATTGAAACTGAAAAAGAACATTGAAAAGGATCAGATTATGAGTGATAAAAAGATTTCCAGAACTTCATTTACGATTTCAGTGTTATTTCACATCTTAGTTCTTCTTCTCTTTATGATGCTGAATCTTTCGTTTGACTATGAACCTTCTGATTATGTAGAGGTTTCATTTGGTGTATCAACAGAAGTTGGATCTTCAGGTTCTGATGGTAACCAGATTGATAAAGTGGAAGAGATTGCCAAGCCGGAGGAGAAAACAGTTACAGAAGAAAAAAATAAAGAAGTTAAAGAAGTTGATCTTCCAGTTGCAGTTAATACATCCGAAGAGAATATTATTAAACCTGCTGAACATGATACTGAAGTATCATTGGAAAGTAAAACAGAAAATGTGAAACCGGAAATAGCCAGTGTAGTTTCAACTGGAAAAGGTAATGAAGCTGAAGGAGAAGGGAGTTTTGGTTTCGATATTGATTGGGGTGGTAAAGGAATGAGAAAAATCTATAGTTATAATTTGCCTCAGTATCCTTCGGGTGTTAAAAAAGAAATTGATATTAAACTTCAGTTTACAATTTTACCCGACGGAACAATTGGCACTATTATACCCAAAATTAAAGCTGACACAAAACTTGAAAATTCAGCAATTAACTCTTTGAGGCAGTGGAGATTTGAAGCTCTTTCTAGTTCTCAGAAACAGGTTGAGCAGACTGCAGTAATCATTTTCCCTTATCGTCTCCAATAGAGGAGGGTCTATAATAATACGAGTAGAAGATTATCTCAATTATGGTTAGCAATGTGAGGGAAAAATCATCTCTATTAAATTCAGTACAAAATCCTTCCTGATCCAGTAAAAGTTTAGAAATCATTGTTGTAACTGTCCATCCTACTGCAAATAGAGTAACAAT
>JARRKK010000255.1:0-1697 GCA_037388105.1 Ignavibacteriaceae bacterium
GTGAATCGATTGCTAGTTCAAAACCGAAATTAGAAATTCATCCTCTATCAATAGGAGGGAAAGCTGATCCTCCGCGTTTGGTTTTTAATACACTACAAGGTTCCGCGGTTAATGTTTCTATTATAGATATGGGTGACAGGTTTCGTTTGATTGTTAATGAAGTGTTAGCAGTCTCGCTGGATAAACCGCTTCCCAAGTTACCGGTTGCAAGAGTAATATGGGTTCCAAAACCTAACCTTGAAATTGCTGCTCACGCGTGGATTCTTGCAGGAGGTGCTCATCATACCGGTTTTAGCCAGGCACTAACTGCTGAATATTTAGAAGACTTTGCTGAAATGTGTAATATAGAATTTTTGTTAATTAATGATTCAACAAAGATTTCTGAGTTCAAAAAAGAATTGATGTGGAATGAAATGTACAATTCAAAGATTTATTGATGGGGCTCAAGTATCAAAATAAGAGATCAGAAGAATTACTCTCCAAAGTAAATTCACTAATAAATCAAAATATAGAGGCTCTTATCTTCGATTGCGATGGAACACTTGTGGATTCAATGCCGCTTCATATGAAAGCATGGGAAATAGCTTTTAATCTGTTTAATGCCGCGTACATAGAGGATTTTCTTAATTCATTAAAAGGAATGAAAGAAACTGAGATAATAGAATTGTACAATGAAAAATTTAAAACTCACTTAAATCCAAAAGAAATTGTTTCCAAAAAACACCAATTTTTTATGGAGAACATTAAAAGCGTTAAACCATTAAAATCAATTGTTAAAATAGCAAAAGAATATTTTGGAAAGTTACCACTGGCTGTTGTTTCAGGAAGTGTCCGAAACATTGTTCATGGAGAGTTGGAGGTCGTTGGTATATTTCACCTTTTTAATATAATATTAACCGCAAACGATTCGTTTAAACCAAAACCATCGCCCGATTTATTTTTAGAAACAGCTAAAAATCTGAATGTTGTCCCCGGTAATTGCCTGGTGTTTGAAGATGGTGATACAGGGTTGGAAGCTGCAGCAAGTGCAGGTATGAAATACCTGGACGTTCGAGAATATATTTCGTGATGAATCAAAAAATGAAAAGAATTATCCTAACGGGAATTGAAAAGTTCGATGTTGTTGAAAGTTTAACACCAAAAATATTAAAAGACGAAGATGTACTTCTGAAAATAAAATCTGTTGGGATTTGCGGTTCAGATATTCACTACTATAAAGAAGGAAGGATTGGTGACCAGGTAGTAGACTACCCGTTCACTATCGGGCACGAATGTTCTGCTGTCGTTGATAATGCTGGCAGAAAAGTTACAAACGTAAAACCTGGTGACCTTGTTGCGGTTGATCCTGCTCTTTCCTGTCATCAATGTCAGCAGTGCTTATCTGGTAGAGAACATACTTGTATAAATCTAAAGTTTCTAGGCTGTCCCGGGCAGATAGATGGCTGTCTTACCGAATACATTATTATGCCGAGTAGAAATTGTTTTCCTGTTCCGAAAATATTAAATCATGAATTGGCGGCATTGATAGAACCATTATCCATTGGTTACTATGCTGCATCGTTTTTAAAAGAGAGTAAAGATATTAATTCAATTGCAATACTGGGTGTTGGACCTATTGGATTAAGTGTTATGCTTTCACTACAATCATTGGGTTACAATCAAAATTATGTTACTGATAGATTAGATTACCGATTAGA
>JARRKK010000255.1:1706-9142 GCA_037388105.1 Ignavibacteriaceae bacterium
AAAAAATTGGAGCTGTATGGACTGGAAATCCTGATAAAGAAAATATTTATTCGTCGTTAAGGAGTATTAATACCGATGGAATTGACGCAGTGTTTGAATGCTGCGGTAAGCAGGAAGCAATTGATGATGCAATTGAAATCCTAAAACCAGGTGGAATACTGTTAGTTGTTGGAATTCCTGAAACCGACAGAATATCTTTAGATATGAATAAAATGAGACGTAAAGAGATTATAATACGAAATGTACGACGACAAAATAAATCAGTTCAACCTGTGATCGATCAAATAGCATCTGGAAAATTACACCCTGAATTTTTAATTACACATAGATTCCCATTTGAAAAAACCAGTGAAGCTTTTAATATTGTTACAAATTATCAGGATAATGTAGTTAAAGCTTTAATCAGATTCTAAGGAGAACAAATGAATTATAGAAAACTTGGTCGTACTGGTTGGAAAATTTCAGAAATAAGTTTTGGAGCCTGGGCTATTGGTGGAACATGGGGTAAAGTAAGAGATAAAGATTCTATGGAAGCTTTGCACAAAGCTTTAGATCTCGGAGTAAATTTTTTCGATACCGCAGATGTTTACGGTGACGGGAGAAGTGAACGATTACTGGCAAAATTAAGACAGGAACGAAGCGATACTTTTTATATAGCAACCAAAGCAGGAAGAAGGTTAAATCCATTTACATCTGCAGGATTTACCAGAGCAAACCTGATTTCTTACATCGAGCGAAGTATTAAAAACCTAAAAACAGATGCAATTGATATACTACAGCTCCATTGTCCACCAACGGAAGTTTATTATATGCCTGAGGTCTTTGATATACTTGATGACTTGGTTAAAGTTGGTAAAATAAAATATTATGGTGTTAGTGTTGAAAAGGTAGAAGAAGCACTCAAAGCTATTGAGTATCCAAATATACAATCTGTACAAATAATATTTAATATGTTCCGCCAACGTCCGAGTGAATTATTTTTTGATCAGGCAAAAAAACGTAATGTAGGAATTTTAGCACGCGTTCCATTGTCATCAGGTATGCTTACAGGTAAGTTTACAAAGTATTCTAAGTTTGAAGAAGATGATCATCGGAAATTTAATCGCAAGGGTGAGGAGTTTGATAAGGGGGAGACATTCTCTGGTATAGATTACAACTTAAGTTTAAAAGCGGTTCAAGAATTAAAATCTATTTGTGTTGAAAGAGCAAGTATGCCTCAGTTTGCATTACGATGGATATTAATGTTTGATGCTATAACCTGTGCAATACCTGGAGCAAAACGAAAAGAACAGGTAGAAGAAAACATTAAATCGATCGAACTTCCGAGTCTTACTAAAAAAACCATGGGTGAGGTAAAACGCATTTACAATCATTTTTTGAAAGAACAAGTACACCATTATTGGTAAGCTTTGGCTATAGGAGAGAATTCTTTTCGCTCCTTGCCATTTATCTTTTACTTGTTTATAATTGAAATGTTTTAATAAAGTTTAATACTAACAAAACCTACTTTCTATTGAATTATGTTTTGTTCGTTCCCATCATTCCTTTTCTCTTTTTACGATTTACAATCAAAATATAATTGCCTTATAGAGTTATAGCTTAAGTAATGAAGAAAATAACTATTGAAGATGTTGCTAAACGTGCAGGTGTAACCAAAGGAACAGTGTCTGCAGTTATTAATGCAAAAAAATGGGTAAAAGCTACTACACGGGATCATATTCTAAGTGTGATGAAGGATTTAAACTTTCGTCCTAAAGGGATTGCAAGAAATTTAAAGAACGGCGTTCAGGAAAAAAGTATCGGTATTATAATAAAAGATTTGAATTATCCTTTTTACACCGCCATTGCTGCCGGAGTGAAAGAGTATGCGAACAGTAAGGGTTATTATGTTATGGTAACAAGCTCAGAAGATAAACATGAACAAGAAAAGGCTTTTTCTCATTTGTTTTCTGTAAAAGACATAAAAGGAACAATCATTGCTCCTATCGTGGAAGGCACATCAGAAATTGAACATTTATTTAGACTTAAGATGATTAATTATCCTTTCGTTTTACTGGAAGATGTTAAAGGAATTCAAGCGAACGTTGTAACGATTGATAACTTAAGAGCCATTAAAAAAGCAGTTACATATTTAATTAATACCGGACACAAAAATATTCTTCATTTTGCAGGTCCTCCTAGTTCTTCTCATACACACGAAAGGATTGAAGGATTTCGGCATGCCTTTAGTGAAAGTACCTTAGCCTTTCATAAAGATATGGTCGTTTCGATCGGCTCACATTACGAGGAAAGTTTAGAGAAAACAAAGAAGTACTTCAAAAATAAAAATAAAAAAGACTACCCAACTGCTATTGTGTGTTTTAATGATCAACAAGCTCTAGCAGTTATTACCGCTTTAAAAGAGTTGAAAATAAAGGTACCTGATGAGATATCGGTTGTTGGTAACGATGATATTTATTATGCGCAAATTTATCCTGTACCCTTAACTACTATAAGAGCTCCACAGTTAGAGATTGGAAGAAAAGCAGCTGAAATTTTGATCAGGAATATTGAATCTTCAACCTTATTACCAAATGAAAAGGTTATCCTCGATACAGAATTTATTGTAAGAGAATCAACCAAAGTTTTGAATTAAGAAATATCAATACTTAAAAGAAAAATAAACCTATCGAACAAAATTACTTCTCAATGACATAAAACGACACAAAGGCCAAACGATTCTCTTTGTTCCAGTATCTTACCCGTCTTACAGAATTATTCGGATTTTCTACTTCGTTGAAAATTTATAAATTGTGGTAGATTTATATGTCTCACCCGGTTTAAGAGTAACTGTTGGGAACTCCGGTTTATTAGGAGAATCCGGGTAATGTTGCGTTTCCAGACAAAATCCATTTTGGAATTCATAAGTCTTACCGTTTTTACCAACTATGCTGCCATCTAAAAAATTACCACTGTAAAATTGAATCCCCGGTTCTGTGGTCAGGATCTCCATGAACCGACCGCTCGTAGGCTCATATACCGATGCAGCAAAATTGATTTTTCCATCATCAGAATTATTCAATACCCAATTGTGATCATAACCACCGGCGTATTTTAATTGCTTGTAATCGGAATCTATACTATCCCCAATTTTTGTGGAAGATCTAAAATCCATTGGAGTTCCTTCTACAGAAATTATTTCACCTGTTGTGATTAAACTTTTATTTACGGGAGTAAAGCTATCGGCATTAATCATTAACTCATGATTAAGAATGTTTCCTGAACCTTCACCTGCTAAGTTCCAATAGGTGTGTTGAGTAAGGTTTACTATAGTCGGTTTATCCGTCGTTGCCTGGTAATCGATCCGGAATGTATTTTTATTAGTAAGTGTATAAATTACCGTCGCATGCAAATTTCCTGGAAATCCTTCCTCACCATCCTTGCTCAAGTAGTGCAATTTTAAACTTATACTGTCCTGTCCAATTATAGGCTCAGCATCCCAAACAACTTTATCAAAACCTTTTACACCTCCATGCAGGTTGTTTGCACCGTCATTTTGAGCCAGGGAATATTCTTGTCCCTCCAAAGTAAATTTAGCATTACCAATACGGTTTCCATATCGTCCAATGATTGCACCGAAATAGGGATTTTTTTGGATGTATCCATTTAAATCATTATAACCAAGAACAACATCATCGAAGTTTCCGTTTTTATCAGGTAGCTTCAGAGATGTTACAATACCGCCGTATGTTGTTACTTTCATCTCTATGTTACTAGAGTTTGTAAGCGTATATAGATCTACTGTTTTCCCATCGACTTTGCCAAATGTTTCTTTCTTAATATTCATTCCCTTTTTAGAAGAATTATCACAACTAGTGATGACAATCAATATTGTCAGCGCTATAATAAATTTAGTAAAATAATTCATAATACATTCCATTATTTAACCTCTTGTTCTATTTTAAGTAATAAGGTTCGCCAACAACTTCCATATTTTTCGATAAGTATTCTCCTTGTAATGAATGAATAGGTATCGGAACACTAGCTTCGAGATCTTTTATGTAAAATTGGACCACTTCATCACCAGCGACATTCCCAATGTTTTTAACTTCAACTGAAACTTTAGAAATTTCACCTGCCTGTATTTTTGTTGGACATGAGAAATTTTCATATTTAAATTTGGTATAACTCAAACCATATCCAAATGGAAATAATGGCTCATTTTCAAAATATCTGTAGGTTCGTCCCTTCATGTTATAATCCTCAAAAGGAGGTAATTGATTTATGGATTTGTAAAAAGTAATAGGTAATCTACCTGCGGGATTGTAATCTCCGAACAGAACATTTGCCAAAGCCGTCCCACCTTCCTCTCCCGGATACCAGAGCTGTATTATTGCAGGTATATTTTCTTTCGCCCAATTAATAGATAATGCACTTCCACTTGAAAGGACAAGAACAATAGGTTGTCCTGTTGAAGAAAGAGCTTTTAATAATTTCTGCTGTGTTTTAGGTAAATCGAGATTAGTTCTGTCTCCGCCATTGAAACCATCATAATTAACCCGCATTTCTTCACCCTCAAGCTCAGCAGTTATTCCGCCTACAAAAATTACAACATCTGAATTTTTTGCAAGTTCAACTGCCTTATTAAACTGATCAACATTTAATAATTCCCACTGTATAGAAAATACAGCTCTGCCTGAACTATGAAAATGTTCAATAACTATATTATAAGTTTTATTTTCTTCTAAATAAATTTGATTGCTTTTGGAATTAAACTTATGAACGCTCCAGTCTTCAACGATTATTTTATCATCTATCGATAATCGATATCCGTCATTGCCACTTACTATAAAATTAAACTCTCCTGTTGCAGGTGCTATAAGTGTTCCACTCCATCTGATAGAATAATTGGATTTTCCTCTGATGTTTGGAATACGTGTTCCATATATCCAGTTTGAATTATCAATCGGGTCTATTCTTGTAAAGTAAGGTTCACCTTCCAGATTTATATTGTTAAAATATTCTGCTTTTAATCCCTGTTTACTATCTGCACTTAATATCTCTGATGATAAATTATTTATTATTCTTTCTTCATTTATCAAATCACATCCATTTTGGTAAACTACTTCAGTTTTAACTCCTGATTTAGCAGACAATGAAGATACTTTGTTGATTATTCCGTGTAATGGTGTTACATAACTTGAAGGTGTGCCATAATAGTTTCCTAATAACATGCCAAAAGAATTTGCTGTTGGACCAATTACTGCAATTTTTTTCAAATCTTTTTTAAGAGGTAATAAATTATTCTCATTTTTTAAAAGTACTATTGATTCTTGTGCAGCCAATAGTGATACTTTACGGTGTCCCTCTGAATCGTTTTCATCAAAAAGGATTTGAGAATACTTTACCATATCAGGCGGATCGAACATTCCAAGTTTAAATCGTGCTGTGAACAATCTTTTAACCGAAATATCAATTTCTTCTTCATTAATCAAACCCTCATTAACTGCATCAATTAATGCAGAAGAATAAACCGATCCACAATTTAGATCTGTTCCAGATTGAACAGCAAGAGCAACTGCTTCGGGAGCTGTTTCAACTATATTGTGATTTTTAAATATATCTCTTATCGCTCCGCAGTCCGAGACAACATATCCTTTAAAACCCCAATCCTCTCTTAGCATATTCCGGAGTAATTCATCAGACCCACAGCACGCACTACCCATATAACGATTATAGGCACACATTATAGAAAATGCTCCGGCTTCTTTAATGCAGGTTTCGAATGCCGGCAGGTAAGTATTGTATAGATCACGTTTGTTTGTTACTGCATCAAATGAATGTCTTTTTGGTTCCGGTCCGCTATGTACTGCGTAATGCTTTGGAGTTGCAATGACCTTAAAATATTTAGGATCATCTCCCTGTAATCCTTTTACAAATGCTAAACCCAACCTCGAAGTTAAATACGGATCCTCTCCATAAGTTTCTTGTCCGCGACCCCATCTCGGATCACGGAAAATATTAATGTTTGGACTCCAAAATGTTAAGCCTTTGTAAATATTTCTGTAACCATTGCGTTCAAACTCATGATGTTTCGCTCTTGCCTCCGTAGAGATTACATCAGCAATTTTAAAAAGTAAATTTGCATCCCACATAGCAGCCAGACCGATTGCCTGAGGAAAAACAGTGGCTATACCTGCACGACCAACACCATGTAAACATTCATTCCACCAGTTATATTCGGGTATCTGTAACCTCTCAATAGCTACAGCATCATTAACCATCTGAGATACTTTTTCCTCAAGTGTCAAACGCGATACTAAATCATCAACACGAACTTCTAACGAAAGCTCTGGATTAAGATAATCGGGTCGTTGATCAGAATACTGAGCATAGGAAATACAATTGACTATTACTATAAGTGAATAAAAGAGTTTCATAATCTTACTTCTTTAAAGTGCATTTAATCATTCTATTATTTTTTAATTCTCATATAACTTCTTAAACTCGTGAAATCGCCATCAAGTTATCGGATTGAAACTGTAAAATTAAATATATCAAATCTCATCTGTTTCATCATCCTTCCAGATATCCATTACTGCCTCAGCTTGTCGATATCCAGCCATTTCCTGACTTTCTCCCTCCATAGCTCTGCCTTGTTGTAGTGCTTTTTCAAGTAATGTTACAACTTTATGATCCTCAGGTAATGGTCCATTTACTTTTTCCGGATTAGCGATTGCGAAATCTAATCCAGCATGCGTCGCTAATGTTAGATATGCTTTCTCAAGGTTTTCCCGAATGTGCTTGGGTGTACCCCACGAAAAATTGGATAGTCCCACGGTTATATGAACTCCTTGGAGATCAGGATCATTTCGGATTATACGCATGGCATCCAGACCAATGTTTATAAGACCATATGTATCAGCTCCAACGGGAGCCAATCCAGGATCAATAATGATCTGATCATTTCTTCGATTTGCCTTTTTGGAAAGAAGCTCTACAAAATACTTTGCCGAGGAATGAACATCATTCGGATTGAGGCATTGCGCAGTTCCGCCATCTGCAAATCTTTCTGAAGCCATAACTACAACCATCGTATTGTACTCTGTTACCAGTTCGATCATTTCATCAAGATTTTCGCGAGAAGCAGCGATAGAGTTTAATATTGGTGCTCTTCCATTAGCACGGTCACGACTATAATACTTCAGTGCAACTTTTTGGTATTCAACGGCAGGATTATCAACACAAATTGGCAACGAACTTACCTCCTGAATAGCAGGGACAATATCAGGAAGGAAATCCAGCATTTCGTTCAGCTTAACCTGAATACGACTTGTACCATCGCAATTCAAATCAAGGAAATCTACCCCGAGATCAGTTTGTACCTTCGCCAAATTACGGTATCCTTCAAGGTTTCGTTCACTGAAAGCTTTTCGTGCTCTGCCGTAAGCATTGTT
>JARRKK010000256.1:0-12944 GCA_037388105.1 Ignavibacteriaceae bacterium
AAAAAAATACGATTTAAACAATCAAATTAAGGTTTTAGTTGATTCATATCAGCAAATTGAAAATGCTTGGGAAACTAATCTAAATCTGAATGAAAATACGTCTAATAGGATACAGAATATTATTGTTGCCGGTATGGGAGGATCAGCTATAAGTGCTGAGTTGTTAAGTCGCTTTCTCGCTGATGAACTTACTATTCCTCTGACATCATGCAGAGATTATTCTTTACCAAAATATGCCAATGAAAATTCTTTAGTCATCATTTCATCATATTCCGGCAATACAGAAGAAACAATTTCCTGTTTTAACGATGCACTTAAAAGAGGATGTAAAATTATTGCTGTATCCACTAGTGGTGAAATAAAGAAATTGGCTTCAGAAAAAAAGATTCCCTGGATTCCTCTTCAGGGAGGTTTCCAACCAAGATTTGCCTTGGGTGTAAGTTTTTTCTCAATGTTAAAAATTATTCAAACATTAAAATTAATCCCGGTACAGGATGAAATTGTAGATAAGATTAAATCACTATGGAAGAAAAAGGGGAAGGATTATGCGTTGAGTAAAAATCTGGTAGTCAGGATTGCTGAGGAATTGGTTGGATTTATTCCGATAATTTATTCTTCAAGCAAATTTGAAGCCGTTGGGTACCGATTAAAATGTCAGTTCAATGAGAATTCCAAACTGCATGCATTTAACAACGTCATACCGGAATTAAATCATAATGAAATTATTGGATGGGAAACGTTTAGGGAAAAACAATTTAACGCAAAAATACTAGCTATACTTGACGATGATTATCATCCACAAATACAAAAGCGTTTCAAGATTACTCGGGCACTTGCTCAAAGAAATAAGGTTGATGTAATTACTCTCAGTAGTAGTGAAAAATTAATGAAGGTACGAATAATGGATTTGATTTATATGGGTGATTGGATAACTTATTATTTATCTATACTGAGAGGGTTTGATCCTTCCGAGATAGATTATATAATTGAGTTAAAGCAAAGCCTGGCTTGATTGAAATATAAATTTTAAATCCAATTTTATTTTAGCCGTAGTGATCGTTAAGCGTTACTCCACATATATTCTTCTTTTTATTATCCTTTTTGCAGATATAACTCCTGCTCAGTTTTTCTTTTTCGGAAGAAACAAAGTTCACTATGAAGATTTTGAATGGAAAATAATGTCAACCGATCACTTCGATATTTATTACTACGGGAATATGGAGGAAATTGCAGAAATCGGAGCATATTATGCTGAAGAAATGTATGATGAGTTAAAAATTGAGATGAACAATGTAGTTACACGACGCGTGCCTCTAATATTTTATAATACTTCTTTAGAGTTTCAACAAACAAATACTACACCGGGATTATTGCCGGATGGAGTTGGTGGATTTTTCGAATTTTTAAAAGGCAGGGTTGTTCTCCCGACCAATGGTTCGATTAAAGATTTTAGGCATGTGATTAGGCACGAACTTGTTCATGTTTTTATGACAAATAAAGTTTATAGGGTGTTGAGAGATCATAAACTTCCAACAGGCAGATTCCCTCCTTTATGGTTTGTTGAAGGTATTGCCGAATATCTGTCCACTGAAATGGATGCACAAGCAAATATGGTGATAAGGGATGCAGTTATAAATAATTACCTGGTAGGATTAAAAAATATTTACAGCATTTTCGGAACATTTTTGATGTACAAAGAAGGACAAAGTTTTCTTGAGTACGTTGGTGAAACATATGGAAAGCAGCGAGTTCTTGATATACTTGAAAATTTTTGGATAGATAACTCATTTAATCGGGTACTTGAATATACATTAAGAAAAAATATAGATGAAATTGATGCTGATTGGCAATATTGGTTAAAGAAAAAGTACTATCCGTTAATGAGCGAAGATATACCACCAGCACAGGGAGCAATTAAGCTTACAAGGGAAGGTTTCAATTTTTCACCAGTGCCATTTAAGATTGACGAAATTACATATCTATACTTCGTTGCAAATAGAGATGGGTACTCTTCTGTTTATAGGATGCCATTAACTCCAGGTAACACTCCATCAGATTCTCCATCCTTGGTGGTGCAAGGGGAAAAAACAAATGAGTATGAGACTTTTCATTTGTTTCAATCAACAATTGATGTTTCAATTCACGGACTTATAGCATTTGTTACAAAGAAAGGCGGAACTGATGCAATTCATTTCTTTTCGATCCCTCAGAACACAGAAATAAAAATATTGCAGAGGAACGAACTGGTTAGTATTATTTCACCAAAGTTTTCAAGGAACGGACGCAGAATTGTATTTCATGCTGTTGATAGAAAGGGATTTATGGATCTCTATCTGTTCGATTTGCTGGATGATAAATTGTACAGACTAACAAATGATTATTATGATGACAGAAATCCATCATTTGGTGTAAACGATAATCAAATAATATTTACTTCCGATAGAACAGGTGGTGAATATGAAAATTTAAGTGCAAGCTGTTTCTCTCCAATTCTTTCACCTGATAAAAAGAAACTATTATTTACTTCAGAACTTGATGGAGTAAGAAATATATGGGAACTTAACCTGGATGAAAATAATTTCGAAAACAGGATAAAACGTGTAACAAGGTTCGTAACAAGCGCATTCAGCCCTGTTTATATCGATTCATCTGCAATAACATTTACAGGGTTTGAAAACTTTTCTATAAATCTTTATTCGATGAACAAATATGAAAGCCACCTGGATTCAAGCGAATATATTGAAATGGACCTGGAATCTGCCAAAGATATCTGGAAAGCGAATTTGATTCAGTTACCCTCTGAACGAAAGAAACTTGAATATGAAAAGAATTACTCACTTGATTTCGCTCAAAGCGTCGTTACAACTGATCCTATTTATGGAACCAGAGGGGGAGCGGTTCTCTCTTTTAGCGATTTGCTCGGGGATGATCGATACTACATATTGGTTTATAATTCAGCGAGCGTGCAGAGTGATATCCTGAGTAGTTTTAATATCATTCTTCAAAAAGCCAATCTTGGTAAAAGAGTTAATTATGCGTATGGAATTTTTCACTTAAGCGGAAGAAGATACGATTTGGCAGATCCCGATGTATTCTATTACGAAAGAACATTTGGCGGTTCCTTTGGGATGAGCTATCCGATCTCAAAATTTCAGAGACTTGAAGCAACAGTTACGGTACAAAATTCCGATAAAGAAGTTATTGAAAATGTAATTGAACGAAAAGCATTATTGTTTACAAATACCGTAGCTTATGTTCATGATAATTCTCTTTGGGGACCTACGGGACCTATTGCCGGTAGTAGGGGAATAGCGCTTCTAGGATATACTACTGATATAAAATTTAGTAATGTTAATTACTTTTCGATTGTTTTGGATTATCGCTATTACGCCCGAGTTGCTTTAACAACATTATTTGCGTTTAGAGTTGCACTATTCTATAACCAGGGTAAGGAAGCCAGAAGATATTTTATTGGTGGGAGTTGGGACTTGAGAGGATATCCCAGATTTTCAATTCGGGGGCAAAAGATTTGGTTTTCTTCTGTGGAATTTCGTTTCCCGCTTATCGATCAATTATTAATAAGATTTCCAGTTTTTAATCTTGGATTTTTTGGAATCAGGGCCGCATTATTCTTTGATATGGGTGGTGCATGGGATAAAAGATACAGGGAAACACTTGGTGCTACAGGTTTTGGATTCAGAGTAAATATTTTTGGTGTTCTTGTTCTGAGGTACGACATAGGTAAAAGAATTGAGGACGATATGAGTCGTTTTCAAAACGGATGGTTTTATCAATTCTTTTTTGGATGGGATTTTTGAAAACAAAAGTATTATTGATGTTAATCTTAATCGGCGTTATTGGTGGATGCGGAAAATCTATAATTAAAGTCCAGGTAAAATTGGATGAGGATCCTTATCCAATGTTCGGTAAAAGTTCTTCACGTAATTTTTATGTGCCAGTTACAGTGTCAGATTCAATAGATTTAAGGTGGGAGACTGAAACAGATGCAGGATTCAGCAACACTTCGGTTTCAATATATGATAAGTATGTATTTGTAAGTAATCTTGGCGGCAGGATATATGTATTTGATATAAATGATGGTACCGTAGTCGGAAGATTGAAGAACAGCGGAGCAATTTACACCACACCGCTGCTATATCGCTCTATGGTTATATTCGGAGTGGCTGCCGATAAATATAATCTTACTGAACTGATCTACTATGATTATCAAAGTGGAAAGGAAGTTTACTATGAAGAGTTATACAGTAGAATAATGTCCGAGATGATAGCGCTTGATGATGGAATTGTTTTTTTAACCGAAAGTGGAAGAATTAATCGTTATAATTTAACAGGTAAATCGATTTGGCAAACAGAGACTGATTTAACAACCAGAAGCTCTCCTTCATTGAAGGATGATAAAATTATTTTTGGAAATAATGGTGGGGAAGTTATTACAGTTGATCTGGAAGAAGGAGATATTATTGAGAGAATAAAATTAGATGGTTTATTTACAGGAACTCCCACAATAGATGAAGATATTGCTTATCTCTCTAATAATAATGGTAGGGTCTACGCAATCGAAATCGATGATTTGAAAATAGTTTGGGAGTTTGATACCGGAGCCAGAATAATTATGTCACCCGCAGTTGATGATAGTAATGTTATTATAGGGAATTTATCTGGTGCATTATTTTCAATCAACAAACATAACGGTAAAATTAACTGGAAGCAGAAATATAAAGGATTATTTAATTCTACTCCTTTGTTAACCGAAAACCGTATTATCATAAATGATCTTTTTCGTTCATTTTATATTATCGATAAATTAACCGGTATTCCTACCAAAACATATTTACTTGATGGCAGATCTAAGCTATCACCGGTTTTTTATGATAATACATTGTTCATAGGTTTTGATCGCGGAATTTTGAGAGCATATGACTTCATTTATTAAACACTGGTTCGTAATCTTTTTCATAGTGTCAATCAATAATAATAGCCTTCCACAGGAATGTAAGGCTCTTCTCACTATTCAGAGTGATATAGAAGAAATTTTTGTTTTTGTAGACGACACGCTTGCTGGAAATGGTAAAACTGTAGATATAAATTTAGAACCAGGCTCATATAAAATTGTTACTACTGAAAACACTCGCCTATGGGATGCAAGGTCATTCATTGATACACTGGAAATAGAGTTTTGTGAGAATATAAATCTAAAATATAAATTCAATTCAGAAGTGCTTTTAAATTCAGAACCACAAGATGCGCAGGTATTCAGCAATGATTCTTTAATGGGTTATACACCTTTATTAATTCCGATGGAATTTGATAGAATCAGGCTTGAAAAATTTGGTTATGAGACTGCAATTGTTAACTATGCTGAGTTTAATGAAAATCAACCTGTCCGGTTAAATTTTACGGGTGAGATTGATGAAGGTAAATTTTTTGATAAAACACTATTTAAAGTTCTGGTCGGAAGTATGCTTGCACTAGGTGTAGCCACCGCTTACTTCAAATTAGAGGCAGATACTAAATTTGATGAATATCAAATTACAGGAGACGATGAATTATTGACACAAACAAACAGATTAGATGAAATCAGTGGAGTAACCTTTGTAGCGATGCAGATAAATTTTGGATTGATTATATACTTCTTTCTTGTGGAATAAGCGCCACTTTTCATAAATTGCACACCCCGTAAAATATACTATAATTTATATGCTAACTGTATTAGAAGTAATTAACAGGTCAACTGACTATTTGAACAGAAAAGGAATTGAATCTGCGAGAACTAATTCTGAACTTCTTCTTGCTGATATACTCCACTGTAAAAGACTTGATCTTTATTTAATGTATGATAAACCTCTGAGCGACTCAGAGTTGAACAAATACAGAGAGTATTTAAAGCGTAGAAGTGAATTCGAACCATTACAGTATATAACTGGTAACGTTGAATTTTATGGATTAGAATTTAAAATTTCACCTTCAGTACTAATTCCTAGACCTGAAACTGAATTACTTGTAGAAACATTGATCGCTTCGGTAAAGACAGAAAATGAAATTAAGATACTCGATATAGGAACAGGCTGTGGAAACATTGGAATAGCTGTAGCAACAAATCTACCAAACGTGAATATAACAGCTATTGACATAAGCGAAGAAGCACTGGCGATAGCTGAAGTTAACACAGCTAAATATGAGCTGAAAAACAGGATTAATTTTTTATGTACTGATATCCTAATCGCTGATGCTGAACAGTTTTCAAATTTTGATATTGTCGTTTCAAATCCACCATATGTTTCTAAACCGGATTATAGGAAGCTTCAGGAAGAAATTAAGTATTATGAACCCGAAACTGCAGTTACAGATACCTCAGATGGTTTAACATTTTATAAAGCAATAACACCGCTAGCAAGGTGACAACGAAAAAGATGTAAATTTTGTTGCCGATAAATGCAGTCGACTTAGAATTTTTGAGGATAGTGATAATAATCTGAATCGTTCAATACAGGATGTAACTGGGGAGGTTCTTATAATTTCCCAATTCACATTGTATGGTGACACTTCCAAGGGAAACAGACCTAGCTTTATTGATGCCGCAAAACCTGCTGACGCAATTCCTATCTATGAAGAATTTATTAAAAGAATGAAAGTAAATTTAGGTGCGGACAAAATTAAAACAGGAATATTCGGCACTATGATGGACGTACACCTTGTTAATTCCGGTCCGGTAACAGTAATTGTGGAATCAAAATAATTTATTAAGTGAATTAAGATATTTAAGTAACTTAATATTCTCTGAGGGCACTCTTTTGAATACTGTATTAATGATATTTATCGACGGTGTTGGAATTGGAAAAAAGGATTTTAATTTCAATCCTTTTTTTAAAAACGGGTTTAATACATTTACATCGCTTTTTGGAGCTTGTCCTTCCTTAGATAATCAACTGTTGGTAGGTGATAATAAATATCTTTTTGCAACGGATGCCAATCTTGGGGTAAAGGGACTTCCACAAAGCGGGACGGGACAGGCATCATTGTTTTGTGGAATAAATGTTGCAAAATCTGCCGGAAGACACTTCGGTCCGTTTCCGTTAACCTCTACAATCCAATTAATTAAAGAAAATCATTTACTCGCTTACTATTCAAAGAAGAACAATGGGCACTACTTTGCTAATGCATATCCAAAAGTGTTCTTTGAATATCTTAAATCTGGTAAAAGCAGGTTAGGTGTTACTGCTACCTGTTGTAAACTAAACGGATTCAGATTTAATAAGGTATCAGAAGTCAGGCAGGGTAATGCTCTAACAGCGGAAATAACAAATGAAAGATGGAACGAAAATCTCAAATATGATTTACCACCGCTAAAACCGCAAACATCCGCACGTCGTTTATTGAGGATTGCAGGTAAGCATAAATTCACTTTATATGAATATTATTTATTGGATCATTTGGGGCACTTAAGAATTAAAGATGGCTTTAATCAGATCTATAATACCCTTGATCTTTTTCTGTTTACTCTGCTAACAGAATTTGATATGAAAAAGACAACAATTATAATTTGTTCAGACCACGGTAACTTTGAAGACATCTCAACAAAAACGCATACCCGAAATCCCGCATTAACAATAACAGCAGGAAAATATGCTGAAGAATTATTCAACTCTGTCAAGAGTATTTGTGATATCAAACCAGCAATCTTAAAATTCTGTCGATGACTAATTACCCGATAATACCTGTCACATTAGCATTTACTAGCGGAATATTACTCCAGTCGATATTAAAAGTAGATATTCTAACCGTTATTATACTTTCGTCAATTCTAATAGTTGTTTTAATTATTGTAAATAAAAAAGGGATGTTCAGCAGATTCCGGATTATTTTTATCAAATCTCTATAGAGAAAAGAATGTTATGGTCTTGGGTAATATTGATAAAATAGAACTGAAAAGAGAAAACGAGGTTTTGTTTCTGTTAGAATGTAACAGACTTGTTGTTAATGATATTTTTATTGATGACCACTTTTATCTTCTCTGCAAATTACGAGGTAGTAATGAAGGAAGGAATGATTTTTATGATAGAATGAAACCTGGGTACAGAATAGTAGTTACTGGTTCTTACCTGAAAGGCCAGGATAAAAGAAATCCCGGAGGATTTGATTATAACTCATACCTGAAATCGAAAGGAATAACCGGGATAATGAATATAAATGATTATGCAGATATTGTCATAATCGATGAAGATGCATATGTCTTTAAAAATATAATTTTCCAAACAAGAAAATATATTAATGAACAATTAAGATTATTACATACTGAGCAGACAGCTTCTCTTTTAAGAGGGCTACTTCTTGCGGATAGAAAAGAAATTGATAAGGAAACAAATATACAGTTTATCAATTCAGGTGTGGTGCACGTACTTGCAGTTTCCGGATTACACGTTGGATTTATTGCATTAATCATAATCATATTATTTGGAAGGTTTAATATTTTTCTACGTTCCGTGTTGACAATTTTGGGATTATTGGCTTTTATGTTCTTAACAGGAGCACCGCCCTCAGTATTTAGAGCAACTGTAATGGCAGTAGTTATTATTGTAGCATTTCTTACAAACCGAACTACAAATATTTTTAACTCACTCGCAATTGCTGCATTAATTATTTTAATTGTTAATCCTTATGAGATTTACTCACCGGGGTTTCAACTTTCATTTTCAGCAGTAATGGCTATTGGGGCAATTTATCCTCGTCTGTCGCGGGTTATTAATAATTTATCTATTAAATCAAAAATTGCAAGATATGTTTTGCTGTTTTTAGGAGTTTCATTTTCTGCCCAGTTGGGAACGCTTCCATTTACCATATTTTATTTTGGAAAGTTATCAGTAATTGCTATACTAACAAACGTAGTTGTTATCCCGGCAATAGGATTAATTATTGCTCTGGCAGTAACTACATTGATAATCAATTTATTTTTACCATTTGCGGCATCAATTTATGCTGTAGTAAATGATCTCATAACCAATTTACTTCTAACTTTTATTAATTATACTGGCGAGTTAAGTTATTCTCATATTAATATACCATCCTACTCAATTTACGATGCAATAATTTTCTATTTCTTTCTATTAATGTTCATGCAATTTATATTTAGTAACTATTTAAAGAATTCTTTCATTCTCGTTTTAATATTAACCGTTGCAAATGTTTATATTTTTTCTACTTTAGATAACAGTCCGTTGCTTCCTGATAACAAGCTTAGCGTGTTTATGATAGATGTTGGACAAGGTGATGCAATTTTAGTAAAAACTCCGAATGAGAAAACTATACTTATAGACGCAGGACTTGCTACATACCATTTTGATTACGGTGAAAGTGTAATCTTACCGCTTCTGGATTTTATTGGCATAGACAAAGTAGATTATGGGTTCGTTTCACACTTGGATCTTGATCACTATGGTGGATTTGTTTCGTTAATACAAAATGATAAAATCCTTGAAATTTATAAACCTACTCTGGATTCCACATTAGTGATGGATGTTAGGTTTGAAACATTCTTGAGAGAAAGAGGAGTAAATATAAACTACTACAATTCCCAGAAATTAGACTTTGAGAATTGCAGGATGTACGTATTAAGTAATAATGAGACTAATGAGGTTTATAAATTATCTTCGAATAACAGGAGTGGAATCCTGAAATTAGTGTATGGAAACTCTTCATTATTGTTCACAGGTGATGCTGAAAGCAGAGTAGAAAATATTTTTTTGAATGACTATCAAAATTTTCTTGATGTTGATGTTCTAAAAATCGGACATCATGGAAGCAGGACCAGCACCACGGAAAAATTTATATTATATACATCTCCAAAATATGCATTAATAAGTTCCGGTATAAAAAACAGGTTTGGTCATCCTCATCCTTCAGTAATTTCGAGATTAACTAATAAGGACGTAAGAATTTTTAGAACTGATGAGTTAGGTGCGGTATTATTAGTAAGTGATGGGGAAAATGTTGTAGTAAAAGAGTGGCGTTAGTCGATATAGAAAGTAATTCATCGGAATAATTCCATTCGTATTATTATATTGTAGCACATTTCTTAATAAAAAATATTGGAATAAATTATGACTTTAAAACCAGTAGTTGGAATAATAATGGGTAGTGATTCAGATCTGCCTGTAATGGAAAAAGCATTTGAAATATTTGACTCATTTGATACCCCATACGAAGTTAAAATACTTTCTGCTCACCGTACCCCAAAACAACATACCGAATATTCGGCAAGCGCTTCACAGAGAGGATTAAAAGTAATAATAGCAGCTGCCGGTGGTGCAGCACACCTACCGGGTGTTACAGCAGCACATACAACCTTGCCGGTGATTGGAGTTCCGATTAAAAGCAAAGCTTTGAATGGAATGGATTCACTATTATCAATAGTTCAAATGCCTCCCGGTGTACCCGTGGCAACGGTATCAATTGATGGCGCAAAAAATGCAGCATTATTAGCGTTACAAATAATCGGTATAGCTGATGAAAATATGAAAAAGAAGTTGATAGATTACAAACTAAAAACTGAAAGTGAATCAATGGCTAAGAATGAAAAGGTAAAAGTTTAATAATTGTTTAACTACGAATTCTATTGTATAATATCGTTATTAATCAACTAATCATTATTTCTTTTCCTAGGAGGTTTTTCATATGAGAAAAACATTATTTACTAATTTCTTTTTCTTGTGTATGGTAGTAACTTTCACTTTTACTACTTTTGCACAAAATAGCAGTTCACCTAGTAATTCACTAACTGCTGAAAGCAATAAAATATCCAGCCCAACAATAGTTGAAGGTGGTGCACTGTTATGGGATAATTTTTTAACCCCGAGTACACTTGGAATTGTATCTGACGAATGGGGTAGTTTCCCCCCCGGTGCAAACCAGACACTTTGTGCGGATGATTTTGATGTTCCTTTCGGCGAGAAATGGACAATAGATCAAATAGCAGCCACGGGATTCTATAATCCAGCAGCTGAAGGTGATTCTTGGGGTGTTCAATTCTATGCCGATGCGGGAGGAGTCCCGGGTGCAATTTTGGCTACGACAACTGTAGCTTTAACTCCCGGAGATCCAAATCCGGCTGGACTATTAAGTACACCGGTATCTCTAACAGGTGGTACGTATTGGATTTCAGTATACGGAATTGAAGATACTTCAACTAGTATAGATTATTTTAGATGGAACTGGTTTACAAGTCCTGACCCAGTAGTTGGATTTGAACCCTATCTGACTGATTTAGCAGGATGGTTTGGTGGATTACCCTGGACTTCATTTACGGATCTTGGTCTATTTGGTCCTCCAAATAATGCTAATAATATGATGTTTCAGTTATATGGAACTTCTGCTATAGCCCCATCTAAGCTACTTCTCACAGAATTCGTTGTTACACCTACGGGGGGAGAGTTTATTGAGATATTTAACCCAAATGCCTCGCCTGTCGATTTAACTAACTATTTCTTATCAGATGTAGCCTTTCCTGGTGGTCCGGAGTATTATTATAATGTTGTGCAAGGATTGTACGGAGGCACTTTTGGTGACTTCAACTCCAAATTTCCTAATGCTGCATCAATTGGTGCCGGTGAACATCAAACTATTGCGCTGAATGGAGACGTTGATTTTTTTAATGCATATGGTGTAAATCCTACTTATGAGATTGACCAGGCCGAATTTCAATCGGGCACACCAGATGGTATACCTGATATGTTAGAAACTCACCCGGGAAGTAGTTATGGACCAGACAGTACACATAATCCCGGTTTAACAAATGGCGATGAGATGATTATGGTGTATTACTGGGATGGGATGTCGGACCTTGTAGGAGATGTTGATTACGTACTGTATAATTCAGCCTCACCAACAGCAAATGATGAAGCTGTTGACAAAACAGGAGTTACTATCGATGGCCCGGATGCTGATACTACTGGCTCAACATACCTTGATGATACACCTATGGCTAACCAGTTATCTGCACCTAGTCCTGGTTCAGGCTTCTCAACACAAAGGATGGATTATCTCGAAGGCGCACAAGTGATGTCAGGTGGAAATGGTGTAACCGGTTCAGATGAAACAAGTGAGGATATGAATAATACATGGATTGTTGATATTCCAACACCATCCGCTCCTATACCAGTAGAATTAACATCCTTTACAGCTTCAGTAACTGGCAATACTGTCTCATTAACCTGGAGTACCGCTTCGGAGTTAAACAATTCCGGTTTTGACGTTCTTAGGCAAGCACGGGATGAACAATGGGAGAAGATTGCATTCATTGCTGGCTCCGGAACAACTACAGAAACCAGGAATTATTCGTTTAATGATGATGAGCTTGCTGTTGGGCATTACTCATATAGATTAAAACAAATTGATTTAGATGGAACTTCAGATTTCTCTGATATTGTTGAAGTGGAAATTCTTGCTCCTGATGTATATTCATTAGACCAGAACTATCCAAACCCATTCAATCCTAGTACAAAGATTAAATTCAACCTGGCAACAGATTCCAAAGTAAGATTAACATTATTTGATGTCTTGGGTCAGGAAGTAGTTACTCTCATAAATGGTAAACTGTCTGCAGGTTCACACGAGTTAGATTTCAATGCAGCAAATCTCAATAGTGGCGTGTATTTTTACAGGATTAATGCCGCAGGAATCGATGGAACAAATTTCTCATCTGTTAAAAAAATGATCTTGACTAAGTAGTCATTGAGACTTTATCTAATCAAACAGATGAGTTAATACTAAAGCCAATATTAAAGTCAACTCTGAAAAGAGTTGACTTTTTTTGTTTCATCGGACATCATCGAATATTTACAAAGCAATAATGATTGTTTTAGAAATTTATTTACTAAATCAGGATTTTAATCACTCAGGAGTGCATGGATTAAGCTTAAGAAATTATTAGC
>JARRKK010000257.1:0-2097 GCA_037388105.1 Ignavibacteriaceae bacterium
GGATAAACGGAGCAGTTCTGAATAATGTTAATGCTTCACCCAAAATGTTATCCAGTGAATGCTTGAAAAAAGTAAAAGCTATTGCAGATGTTCTGCGCCCTTTTGGAATTAGAACATACTTGTCTGTTAATTTCGCGTCACCGGCTGTGTTGGGTGGATTGAAAACATCCGATCCGCTGGATGTTGAAGTAATTAAATGGTGGAAAACCAAGGTTAAAGAAATCTATAGCTTGATCCCTGACTTCGGTGGATTCCTGGTTAAAGCAAACAGCGAAGGTCAACCCGGTCCACAGGATTTTGGACGAACTCATGCCGACGGAGCCAATATGATGGCTGATGCATTAAAGCCCTACAGCGGCATTGTAATGTGGCGGGCTTTTGTATATAGTCCGAGGGAAAAGGATCGTGCAATGCAGGCTTATGCGGAATTTATGCCGCTTGACGGTCAGTTTCGTGATAACGTGATTATACAGGTAAAAAACGGTCCGATTGATTTTCAACCTCGTGAACCTTTTAATCCACTCTTTGGTGCTATAAAAAAGACTTCTGTTATGCCAGAGTTACAAATAACGCAGGAATATCTTGGGCAATCTATTCACCTGGTGTTTTTGGCAACAATGTGGGAAGAATTTCTGCAAAGCGACACTTACCAGGAAGGCGTTGGTAGCACTGTTGCACGTTGCACGGATGGAAGTATTTTTCAGCAGTCGCATAAAGCCATTGCTGGTGTCTCTAATATCGGTTTGGATTCCAACTGGTGCGATCATCCCTTTGCACAGGCAAACTGGTATGCTTTCGGTCGTTTGGCATGGAACGACGAATTGTCAAGTGAACAAATTGCTGACGAATGGCTGAAGCTTACTTTTAAACCAACTGCATCGGAAGATAAAGCAGACAACACAGTTCTTCCAATTGAATGGAATCATAATTTTCTTATCCCTGTAAAACAAATGATGCTTGAAAGCCGCGAGGCTGCAGTTAACTATATGATGCCGCTGGGTCTGCATCATATTTTTGCTGGAAACAATCATTATGGTCCCGGACCTTGGTACGCACCAAATGACTTGCGTCCGGATTGGACTCCACCTTACTATCATCAGGCAGATACAAATGGTATCGGTTTTGACCGCACGCAAAACGGAAGCAATGCTGTAAATCAATACCACGAACCGCTTAGGTCACATTTTAATGATGTTAAAACATGTCCTGAAATTTATCTCTTATGGTTCCATCACCTACCGTGGGATTACAAGATGAAGAGCGGACGCTCATTGTGGGATGAGTTGTGTTACCACTATGAAAAAGGGCTGCAACAGGTTCGCCAATTTCAAAAAATTTGGGATAAGATTCAACCTTACGTGGATCGGGAACGATTTACTCTGATTCAAAACAAGCTTAGAAAACAATGTATCAATGCCCAGGAATGGAAAGATGGCTGCTTACTTTATTTTCAGCAGTTCAGCAGTTTGCCTATTCCTTATGATATTGAACGACCGGTGAATGATTTGAATGATTTGGAAAATAGAAATTTTTCAAAAGAATAATGTTTCCCCTTTTATGTCTGGGACAGGTAGTAAAAAGCTATAAACAATTAGCAAATGGCGTGAACATTAGTTTAACAGAAGGAACACTCAACATATCTTCGATTACAGGTAACGCTGTAAGAGTAAAATTTTATAAAGAAGTAGAAGCTAAAGTACTTGAGCTTATTTTCACTTCAACAAATAAAAATCAAAAATTAAGTGTTACTGATTTGACTTCAAAACTGGAATTGAAAGGGGAAAAAATTATCATTGTTGTGGATAAACAAACCGGTAGTTTGTCTTTCGCGAATAATGAACGAAAAGTCTTCCTAACTGAAAAAGCAGGCACGAGAAAATTAATTCCCGATTCTGTTATGGGAGAACCTTGTTTTATAGCAGAACAAAGTTTCAAATCTTCAAAAGATGAGTATCTATTTGGATTGGGACAATTCCAGGATGGACATTATAATTTAAGGAATATCACTCGTCAGTTAGTACAGGTCAATTCTCAAATTTCATTACCATTTATTTATTCAAGCAAAGGATACGGCTTACTTTGGCATCAATACGGGCT
>JARRKK010000257.1:2145-7095 GCA_037388105.1 Ignavibacteriaceae bacterium
GAAATTACAACTACCACAGGTGCTCAAAAAGTATCTCAAACTGAATCGCTTTATACCGGTCAAGTTAAAGTTCCGGTTGATGGAGTTTATTCCATATTTCTTGATTTGGGTGATATGGACAATCGTCAATATGTGATTATAGATGGAAAACCTTGTATTGACTTAACCAATTTTTGGCTGCCGCCCACAGCAGATGCGCTTGTGGAATTAAAAGCCGGGGAACATCAGGTACAGTTAGTTTGCAAATCAAGCAATACACCTAAGTTATCGTGGAAACTTATCGGCAATGAAACTACATTCCTCTCACCAAATGCCAGGTTGCTCGACTATGTAGTTTTTTATGGTCCCACCGCCGACAGTGTAATTGCAGCATACCGGAATCTCTCGGGTAACGTTCCTATGTTACCTCGCTGGTCTTATGGCTTTTGGCAATGCCGTGAACGCTATACATCGGGTACAAATTTGGTTGAAACAGTAAAAGAATTCCGGAAAAGAAATATACCGATGGACGTTATTGTACAGGACTGGCAGTACTGGGGAAATAACGGCTGGGGAGTACCAAAGTTCGATGAAATAAATTATTCAAATCCGGCAGGTTTTATAGAAGAAATTCACGAATTAAATGCACATTTTAATATTTCAATTTGGTCAAACCCGGATAAGAATTCCTCAATTGGGAAAGAGTACGTATCAAAAAATCTTTATATACCGGATAGTAAGTGGTTAGATTATTTTAATCCTTCGGCAAGGGAATCCTACTGGAATACTTTATATATAAATTTATTTTCTTATGGCGTTGATTCCTGGTGGATGGATGCAACCGAACCTGAAAACGATGCTTTGCATGGTCAAAAGATATATCTGGGATTAGGAGACTTTTACCGTCTTACTTATCCATTGTTTGTTAGCCGGGCAGTTTATGAAGGTCAGAGAAAAACTACTTCAGAAAAAAGGGTTTGTATTATAACAAGGTCAGCTTTTCTTGGTCAGCAAAGATATGGTACTATAAACTGGTCCGGTGATGTAGGCGGGAATTGGGATGCTTATAGAAAGCAGATTGTAGCCGGTCTTAATTATTCAATTACAGGGATGCCATACTGGAGTTGTTAATACGCTGGTATCAATGGGGTGCTTTTAATCCTATTTTTAGAATTCATGGATTTCAATCCGAAACTGAACCATGGCATTATAATCAGAAGGTTCAAGAAGATATGCAGAAAATGTTGAACCTGCGTTATCGTTTACTGCCTTATATTTATTCCGAAGCATGGCAGGTTACAAAAAACGGTTCAACAATCATGCGTCCGCTAGTTATGAATTTTTGTGAAGACAATTCCGCATTAAAGCAATCTTATGAATATATGTTTGGAAAATCATTTCTTGTAGCACCGGTAACCGAATCTAATGTAAATGAGTGGAATGTATATTTACCAAAATCGGTTGAATGGTACGACTTCTGGACAGGCAAACGGTTTGAAGGAGGTCAAACAATTAATGCTGATGCACCTCTTGATAAAATTCCTCTTTTTATAAAGGCCGGATCAATTATTCCTTTGGGACCAACGATTCAATATTCTACAGAAAAAAATGATCCGATTGAAATCAGAATTTATCCGGGGGCAAACGGAGAGTTTACACTGTACGAAGATGAAAATGACAATTATGATTATGAAAAAGGAATTTATTCTACAATAACTTTCAAATGGGATGATGCGAAAAAAGCTTTAACCATAGACAATAGAAGAGGATCTTTTCCGGGAATGTCAAATGAACATAAATTCAATATTGTTAAAGTCTCTAAAGATAATGGTGTTGGTATGAATAACGTTAAAGAGTATGAAAAAGTAATAGTTTATGATGGGAAGAAAGATATGGTTTACCTGAACTAAATAAAACTGAAATTCAAAATGAAATCCTTCTAATTCTGACTTTGAAATAAATTATTTAATAAAATATAAATAGAAAAAAACGAAAAAATATAATTCACTTAATTGATACAGGAGAAGAATATGTACTTATTTAGAATACTTTTAATGGTGCTATTTGTATTTAATACCACAGTATTAAATGCAGCGGATGATCCAAAAGTAAAATCAAATCGGATAATTATAAATGTTGATCTTGATGCGGATACAATAAGTAAATTTATTTATGGTCATTTTGCTGAACACTTAGGGCATTGCATTTACGGTGGAATTTATGTTGGAGAAAATTCTACTATTCCGAATACACGCGGTATAAGGAATGATGTTGTTGAAGCACTTAAAGAAATCGGTCCCTCTGTTGTGCGTTGGCCCGGAGGATGTTTTGCAGATACATATCATTGGAAGGATGGAATTGGTCCTAAAGATCAGAGGCCTGCTATTATCAATACAAATTGGGGAGGAGTGACTGAAGATAATAGTTTTGGTACTCACGAGTTTTTGGATTTTTGCGACCAGATTGGAGCGGAACCATACATTTGCGTAAATGTTGGTAGCGGTACAGTTCAGGAAGCATCAGAATGGGTTGAGTATGTCAACTCAGATACAAAAAGCCCTATGACAGAATTGCGAAAGAAAAACGGAAGAGAAAAACCATGGAATGTGAAATTTTGGGCTGTTGGCAACGAAAGCTGGGGATGCGGTGGAAATATGACTCCGACTTATTATACAGATTTGTATAAAAGATTTTCCACTTATATGCGTGGACGCGGATTGTATCGAGTAGCGAGTGGTGGTACTGATCCCGATTTTGACTGGACGGAAACCGTGTTAAAGAAAACACAAAAATTCCAAAATTTAATTCAGGGATATTCATTTCATTACTATACATTTTGCCATGGTTGGAATGATAAATCATCGGCGACACAATTCAATGAAAACGATTGGTTCTATACTATGAAAAATACATTGGTAATGGAAAAGCGACTTGAAATGCATATTGCATTAATGGATGAATATGATCCACAAAATAGAATTGGTATAATGGCTGATGAATGGGGAAATTGGTTCACCGTTGAGCCGGGTACAAATCCTGGATTTTTATATCAACAAAATACTTTGCGTGATGCCGTAACAGCCGGGCTTTATCTTAATATCTTTAATAATCATGCTCGCCGGGTAAAAATGGCGAACATTGCACAAATGATAAATGTATTGCAATCAATGATACTTACAAAAGATAATCAGATTGTTAAAACTCCTACCTATTATGTATTCAAAATGTATAAGGTACATCAGGACGCAACTCTTTTACCGATTAATGTAACATGTGATGATTATTCATTTGATGGTATGACTTTACCCAGTATTAGTGCGTCGGCTTCGAAAGATAAAGAAGGAAGAATTCACCTCTCGCTTACTAATATTGATCCGCATAAAGATAGAAGTCTTGAAATTAATTTAAGAGGTTCCGATAATTTATCTCAAACTGAAGGCGAAATAATTACAGCACCAAACGAAAATGATTATAATGACTTTGGGCAACCTGAAAAAGTTAATATCCAAAAGTTTTCATCATTTAGTATACAGAACAATATTCTGAAAGTTGATTTACCATCAAAATCTGTAGTTACAATTGAGTTGAAAAAATAACTTTATGCCGATTGTTTCATACAAGAGTTTAAATAGGAAATTTTATGATTAAGACTACAGCTTTATTTACGATTTTAATTTTTGCGATTCTTTTCGCACAAAATTTAAAAGCCCAGCCGATTCAAAATAAAAGAGTAATTATCCTTTCTGATATTGAAGCTGATCCAGATGATTCACAGTCTTTGGTTAGATTACTTTTATACTCCAATGTAATTGATATTAAAGGGTTAATAGCCACGACCTCCTGTTGGCACAAAACAAAGGTCGATCCTGAATCAATAATAAAAATTATTCAAGCATATGGTAAAGTACAACCCAATCTGTTGAGGCATGAAACTGGTTTCCCTGATCCCGATTCACTTATAATGATAGTAAAACAAGGTTTGCCAAAATATGGAATGCTGGGAGTCGGCGATGGAAATGATTCGCAAGGTTCAGATTGGATTATTAAAGTTCTTGAAGATAAAGATGAGCGTCCATTATGGATATCTGTCTGGGGAGGGGTAAATACTCTTGCTCAGGCATTGTACAAACTTAAGAACACAAAAACGGAGTTGGAAAGTAAAAGATTAATTTCAAAACTTAGGGTCTATACAATATCCGATCAGGATGACAGCGGAATATGGCTTAGAAATAATTTTCCTGACTTGTTTTACATTATTAGTCCTGGAGATTATTACGGTAGCGCAACATGGAGCGCAATTAATAGTTTTGTAGAAGGCATTAACAATGTTGAGATTAGCAATAGCTGGTTGGCACAAAACATTCAGCAAGGTCATGGTCCCCTCGGTGCTTTATATCCTGATGTAGCCTGGGGTATGGAAGGAGACACTCCATCATGGTTGAATTTAATTCCAAATGGACTAAGTATTCCGGAACATCCTGAATGGGGCGGATGGGGTGGTCGTTACGAACTATACAAACCGGATTTTGCATTAACAAAGAAAGGTGGATCTGATGTTCCTATCGCACCTGAAACAAGAGAAATTTGGACGAATGCAAATGATACTTACACTCCATATATTCTCAAAGAATATGGACGGGCAGTTGGATTAGATACTGCGACCTTTACTGGTTATAAAGTGACATTATGGCGTTGGCGAAATGATTTTCAAAATGATTTTGCTGCACGAATGGACTGGTGTACTAACTCATATGAGGAAGCCAATCATCCACCGATTCCTGTATTGGGAAATCCCGAAAAAATAACTGTAAAGTCAGGAGAGGGCTTTAGTTTAGATGCAAGCAGCTCTACCGATCCCGATGGAGACAATCTAAGTTTCCTATGGTTTAATTATCCTGAGGCAGGTACGTATAAGAAATTTATAAAAGTTGATGGGGCAGAGAATGCGTATGGAGCTTACGTGATAGCTCC
>JARRKK010000257.1:7100-12076 GCA_037388105.1 Ignavibacteriaceae bacterium
ACAAGGGTAAGCCTCAATTATCAAGATATAAAAGAGTAATAGTGAATATAATGCCTAAATAAAACAGCGTATTAATTATAGAACAGTTTAAAAATCAAATAAAATTCAGAGGGAAAATGAAAAAATCAAATATTTATATAATATCATTTTTGATAATGGGTTGTGTTTCTTTTTCACAAAACACTAATTTGTAAAAAAATTCAAATGTTCTCCGACAAATGTTCAGAGAGTTGAATTTCCAAGGGTCGATTCTCAAAATCAGGATATCTTCCGCTTCGAAGCTTTCGATATTCAAAAAATACAAGCTGATAATTAAAACTATACAATATATCAAAAAATGAAAATGGTATGTGGGTAGTGACTACTGATTCATTCCCGCCTGGTTTATACTACTACTATCTTATGATTGATGGGTACGGATTTTCTGATTCAACTAGTGAGTTATTTTATAGAGCAGTAAAAAATGATGAGTGGAATAGAAATTCCTGCACATCATCAAGATTTTTGTACCCCCCAAAATGTTCCCCATGGATAATTAAGAGAGTGCTATTATTTATCGGGAGTTAAAAAAGGTTATAATAGAATTTATGTAAACACTCCACCTGAATATGAAAAAAATGTAGAACAACGGTATCCGGTTCTTTATCCTCATAATGGAATGGGTGAAGATGAAACAGGTTGGGGTGCTCAAGGCAAAATGAATATAATTATTGAAAAATTGATTACTACATGATGTTGCAAACCCATGATTTTTGCAATGTCTAATGGTGAATGCAGTCCGATGTTTAGACCTCGACAAGGAGAGGATTTAAATGAAGCCCGTAAGCACCATGCTGCGGATTTTACCCATATACTTTTAATTGAAATTATTCCGTATGTTGAACAAACATTTCGGGTGCTTACCGATTAGAATCTTTGTGTAATCGTAGAATTATACCGGGGTGGTTTACAGACATTACAAATTGAACTGAATAACCTTGATAAGGATTCCTATCTTGACAGTTTTAGCCGCGCCAGAATGTTTGATCCGGAAACAGATCTAAAAACAGTTTACAATGGTGTGTTAAGTTATCCCGAAACTTTTAATAAAAAAGTACACGCATTCTTTCTTGGTATTGGTCCTTCAGAATGACAGCGAGTGAAAGGACTATTCACTTAAGCAAGCAGGAATCGATAACACCTCTTACGAATCAGAAGATACAACGAATGGCTTACCTGGTGATTATGCTTATATCACTTTGCTCCAATGCCGTTTAATGAGTAATTGTCTAAGTTACTTGAACATTACTTGAGTAATTTTTAACAAGCAATATTCGAATTAGACTAAATGATAATTATAAAAATTCATTCTGTGTTAAGGATTATTATTTCAATATCTGTAAGTCCGACAGTTTTGTTTAATTTCACCCAACCGATGAATGGATGTTGCCAAACTTAAAAATTTATGTGCGTCGGTTTTTTTAAAAATCCGATGAGACTAAAAATATCCTGTTTAGATTTATTTGGTCATTTTATAATTCAAAAAGACTATAATTTTATAGTTTTTGGCTTTATATTTATGTTAAATTTTAATATTATAAAATGATTTCTGTCTGCCAACATTTAATTGTTAAGGAAAAGCAAAATGAAATCTTTTAATTTACAAGTTTTATACTTATTACTAATTAATATATATGTTCTAGGTCAATCGGTCTCTTTTTACACTTTCAGAAATCCAGTAATCCCAGGTGATCATCCAGATTGCACAATATCAAAAGTAGGGAATGACTTTTATACTACCGGCTCATCGTTTAATCCAACGCCAATTATTTATCACTCGACGGATCTTGTGCACTGGGAAGCTGTTGCTCGACCAGTTAGCGCAGGATGGTCTGGATATGGAGATTCACCCGGAGGAGGTTGTTGGGGGGGTCACATAGCCTATCATAATGATGAATATTGGGATTACTTTTCAAGAGGCGGTTCCATGTATTTTGTAAAAGCTCCCAGACCCGAAGGTCCCTGGGGCACTCCTGTACGTGTGAATAATCCTTCGAGTCTTCCCTATAGCTTAGGATATGACAATTCGATATTTATTGACGATAATAATAAATGGTATTTGGTTGTAAAAAACGGTCAGCCTAATAATGGTATCGTAGAATTGGGTGATGATGGACAACCTACAGGTGTCGTCTTTAATCTCACAAGAGATCTATCAGGGGGTCAAAAGGTAATGAGAAGCGACACTCTTATCGCGGATGAATCATCCTGGGAAATGTTAGGAGATTTTTTCAATGTAAATGATCCTCAAGTAAGCAGTTCACTCTTTACAAGCCCTAATCACGCCTCCCCGGTTGTAACGCTTGATGACAGTACTTTCTGGGTTATGCATCCACTTTATGCAAAGGGGGAATGGAAAGGACAAGGAAGGCAGGGATTATTAAATCAGGTTCATTATAATTCCTCTGATAAACCAGTTGCAGACTATCCAATTAACACTTCATTTATAGCACCAAATCTGCCCTGTAAAGGTATTCCCTGGATGGTTCCACATACCGATTTTTTTAATTCAGATACCTTAAATCCTGAATGGTCCTTTCTGGGCTATACACCCGAAAATAAATGGTCGCTTACTGATCGTTCAGGATGGTTGCGCTTGTCCCCAAAGAGTACTTCAAAAGCTAATACATTAATTAAAAACGATGGAGAACATAATTATTCGATCATAACAAAACTGGATTTTAATCCGGGCTCAACTTCTGATCAGGCTGGATTGTGGATTATGCGCGGAGATGAAGCCATGGATGTTAAACTTGTTAGTTCATTATTAAGTAGTGGCGATAAATCAATTTTATTCAGTTTTGATAATACCCGATATGAAATTGAAAACAGTATAGGTGATACCTTGTGGCTTAAGCTCGTAAGAGTAAATCATAAAATAAGTGGATACTTCAGCAATGATGGCTTCGACTGGGCACAAGTAGGGCAGACAGTTGATGTATCTGCAATTGATTCCTACTCCGATTTCTCAACATTTACAGGTACCAGGCAGGGATTGTATGTAAGCGGCATTCAAAATTGCTGGTTTGATCTCTATATATACCGTGATGCTTATACTCCAATATTGGCTGAATGTCCTGCAAATCAATTGGGAACGAAAAGGACAGTACAAAACGCAAATACAACAGTTCTTGACAACATCTACTATAATAACTGGGCAATGTATGCAGGAGTTGAATTCGGGAATAATGAATACCAAAAACATGCCGATTCGATAGAAGTAATCACTTCAAGTGCTACCGATGGCGGTATTGTTGAAGTATATATCGATTCAATAGATGCAAGCACAAAAATTGCGGAGTGTAATATATCAGGTACCGGATCCTGGACAACATTTGAAACGTTCTCTGCAAAATTACTATCTCCCGTTTCGGGGAAACATGATGTTTATCTATTATTCACCGGATCAGTAATGAATAAATTATTTATGCTACATTCATTTTATTTTACGGGAGAAAAAATAACTACGGGAACGACAGGACAAATTTTTCAGGATCCTAGTAACTTTGATCTTGAACAAAATTACCCTAATCCATTCAATCCAACTACAGTCATTAGTTATCAACTACCTGTTTCAAGTAACATCAGTTTAAAGGTATACGATCTTATCGGTCAGGAAATCACCACACTGTTTGAAGGTTTTCGCCAGGCTGGAAATTATTCGACAACATTTAATGCCAAAGGTTTATCAAGTGGAATATATTTATACCGTCTGGATACCGGTAATTTTGAATTTACAAAGAAAGCATTGCTTTTAAGATAAGTCAGTTGAATTTGTCACTTGTTCGTAAGTAAAGTCAGAAAGGAAAATTCTATAGTTCTGATAATAGTATTTATGTAAATTTTCTGAAAAAAGTAATGACGATAGATGGCAAAAATAAAAATGAAGATTTTATATTGATTCCTTGTTTTTTATGGTCTACTATTGGAACCGGGAAAATTAAGGTTTGATTTCAAAGGAATAATGATTTATATAAATGAGATTCTTCTTAATAAATTTATCTGAATTTAATTTGAGTAGAAAGGAGGGTAGATATTATAAGTATACTTAAATAAACAAGAAGGTAACCGAAATAAATCTTAATTGAAAGGAGGATTGATATGTAATTTGTACTTAAATAAACAAAAGGTAACCAATTCTAGAATGATTAATTTTGAGAAAAAATTTGGTTCATCAAATAAATTTTTCCGATTTTATAATGAGTATTTAGTTATAGGAGGATAAATGAAAAAGTTTTTAAAATATTTTACAATTGCTTTCATATTAATGATTGCAGGTACACTTGATGCACAGAGTATTTTATCCTGGGATTTTGAAAGCAATAATATTGGAGACACTTTATTTACCGTTGGTTGGAGTGCGGCTGATATTCAATCCGAGGTTGTGGATGACCCGCTTGCTAGCGGAAACAATGTTCTGAGAAACACGGTTCACAATTATAATGCAGCACCGGTTCTTACGTTTGTTTTACCCGCTGGAAAAACTCTGGCTGATTATGATACTCTCACTTTTAAGGGTTACTTTGAAAAGGGAGATGTAAGTTATAAAGACATTATAGCCCAGGTATATCAAACAAAGCCGACAGGTCATCATTTCCTCGATACTGATACGCTTGGTCTCTACAATCGTGCACAAGGTGTTTCTACTGACTGGGAAAACATAAGTCTTGACATAAGTAATGCCTCTGGCTTTTCTGACACTGTCTATATTGCTCTTGGAATAAACTGTGCTGGTACTTCTGGTACTGATACTACCACTTGGTTTGCTGATGATTTACAGCTTTTTGCTAAAACACAGCCACCGACCATCGATATCTTATCATATGATTTTGAGAACTATATTATTGGAGACACTTTATTTACTGTTGGTTGGAGTGCAGCTGATATTCAATCCGAGATTGTGGATGACCCGCTTACCAGCGGAAACAACGTTCTAA
>JARRKK010000258.1:0-3940 GCA_037388105.1 Ignavibacteriaceae bacterium
CATTGACCCCATTGAATTCTGGTCCATCTTGGCCTGGCCGTAAACCAATAATGGTATAAGCAGGCTCACCAGAAGAGATAAAAAATATTTCTGCATAACAAGCCTCCTGAAAATTGATTAATATGTTTTTTAAATAAAATTATTTATTCTCACCCTCGTTAAAAATAAATAAAATTAGGATTAAAACAACCGTAGATTATTGGTAACTGCTCATTGTAGAACGGAAAATTGTAAATTTTTAATTAGTTCAACCGGTGTCGGTTCAAGTCCGATTGATATGGCAGTAAGTAATAACTCGCAATATCTCTAATGCCTTAATGAAGGCAACAAGACTATAAGAGTTTTCAGAATTGATAATAAGCATGGTAAACTTAAATCCGTGGAAACTGTAAGGGGACTTCCAGTTGCCGACGCAGGACTTGCAGTAAACTAATCATTTTAATTTAATAATTTTTACAATCATTTAAGATCGGCAATCGCAGGTCTTTTATTTTCATCCTGAACCTGCAATGTCATTCTGATCCCGCTTTGCGGAAGCCTCTCCGCCACAGGCGGAAAGAATCTTCCTGTCATTCTGAGTGAAGCGAAGAATCTCCTCTCGCTTCTCCCCTCTTGCCATTCACCTCTTAAACTTTTTACAAGATAATCCTCCCTTACAGATTGAGAAAATAAAATTTAATTCGGTGATCACTTTTATATCTTTTCCATACGTTTATTATGCAGAATTATATTGATTCTCACGTTTGTATTTACATCAATTATTAACTAAGTTAAATAACACTCAATAGCTAACCTTCGTTTTCTCTTTCCCGACTGAATTGAGCATTTCAACATTATAGGAGGTTTTATGAACAAGATTAGATTTCTTTACCAGATTATTATTCCGGTTATTTTAATGCTCAACTCGTATACTCCGGCACAATCCGCATATAGGGACAGGTTGAATCAGGTGAAAGACCTTGTTAATTCTAATGAATTAATAATGATATGGAGCCAGGGGGAAAACTCGAACAATCAATTTTGCTATCAGAGGATTTACGATCTGGATTTAACAAATCCGGGGGGGACAGATTCTACCCTTGTCAGGAAACCATTACAAATAGATTCTTCCATTACGGGAAGAAAACAACTTGCTGTTGCATCGGGAAATTTTCTTGATGGTGAATACAAAAACTTAGTGGCTGCGTGGGAAACGGCGGATAATATAGTCCGAGCCTCTGTTCCTGAAATTGATTCTGCCACTTTGTCATGGACAACCACCAATGAAATAACTTTAACCGGACTTGCGACTTTTCAAAAAAACAAAATACATGTTGCAACCGGAAATTTTTTCGGTAATGCACAAGAAGAATTTGTAGTTGGTTTCCAGGGTCAGGATACAACAATTCATCTTCAACTTTGTTCATTTAACCCGGGAAGCCTTGCCCCGCAGATTCAGGGAAATATTAATGACGAGCCATCTTATCAATCCAGTTTATTTCTGAATAATTTTGATCTCGTAACCGGAGATTTTAACAGCGATGGTTTCGATGATATTGCTTTACTTTTCTTAAAACAGGTTAGCCCGGGCAATTGGGCACTATGGATAACTATTTATACAATAGATAGTAATGGTAATTTTATCAGAAGGTCTTCGAAACAAGTATTTGAAGAACCGCCATATAATATTACTGAAGTAAACATCGATGGTATAGACGGATCATTTGACAACGATGCGGAAATGGAGATTGCTTATGGCTTTTCATTTTTCCAGGGAGAGCAGACAGGAAGCGACACATATGTTTATCTTCTCGATATAAAAAACAATCTTGATTCTATTATTGTTAATAATTCAAAAAGAGTAGAAAGGGATCTGGTTGGACCGAACGAAATGGAGCCATTTAATATTGGTGCCGGAGATTTTGACAGAGATAATTATGATGAGCTTGTCCTTGTGTCCGGCGGCAGAATCTATTTATACTCAATTGATTTTGATCTCAACCCAACCTACAAATCCCAGCAAAGTACACCGGTTCAAACTTACAACCTTGACAGCGATGCTTTTGTTGCTGTTGATGATATGGATCTTGACCTCAGTGCGGAAATTGTAGTTGCAAAAAGTTTCAGGGACAATGAGCCGGGAGGACTTCAGCATTTTGAAATTTATGTATATAGCGTAGATACAACACTAACCAACTATACATTAAAAGCCAGGAGGACAAACGAGGAGTCTATTCCATCAAATTTCAATCAAAGGAACTATGCAATTGCTTTAGGAGATTTTGATGGCGATAGAACAAGACTTGGTAATCCGGTACATTTCAGGAGGACCGGAGTAATGCAGCCGGAGGTAGTTCTATACACACCACCGATTCATTACGATATTATAAACGGAACTACTTATGATTTGAGTGGATGCTACCCAAATCAAAACTGCGGTTTTTCATCATCATATATTCAATCGACAACTACTGATACAACGATCACAACAGAATATCACGAAGACTGGGGAGGAGATATAACAATAACTGCATCCGCGGGTGTATTAAAAGAAAAAGTAAAAGCAACATACGGAGATAAATTCAGCAGTAAACAATCTTCAGGAACATCGATTACTATTACAACAGGCAGAATAGCTTCCGGGGACGACTGGATATATTCAAATGTATTCGATATAGATTTTTATGAGTACCCTGTTTATGATGGTCTCGATCCAACGCCAATCGGATACTTTCTTGTTACTATTCCGGGTAATCCTCGTCCAATATGGATTGAACTTAAAGATGATGATCTCCTCGGCAATCAATTCAGACCAGACCATGAAACAGGTAATGTACTTTCCTACAGATCAACAAATACCTACGATACTTCCCGTATAATAGTTGACTTCCCCGAACAAACAATAGGTGCAACCGGAAATAGTTTCGTATCTGTTCAAATGCAATCTTTCCAGAAAAACGGAGTTGAAACAAGCTGGGATGCTGGATTGGAGATTGGTGCCACAGTTGATTTGCAAGGAGAACTGTTTGGATTCGATGTCGGTCTTGAAACAGAAGTGAACGGTCACTATAATTATGGTGAGAATTATACACAAACTGTGAAAGTACAGCAATCGCTTGAAGTAAGAGGCGACCTCGCTCATTTGGATACACAATTCGGAACGAGCGGTACTTACTATGTGCAGCCTTATTCATACTGGACATCTTACGGTGCGCTTGCTCTGGATTACAAAGTTACACAACTTCCGACGGGAGGAAATTCATTCTGGCAGAATAATTACGGCAACAAGACCGATCTTGCATTTAGTTTTCCGTGGAGGTATGATCCTGAAAAAGGTTTCCCTTTACCGGGAAACGATACGACTTACCGTTACCGATCAAGAGATATAGTGTTATCAAAGATAAATCCGAAAGGTGGTGATTCTGTTACGATCGGTGCTAAGGTACGTAATTTCGGGCTGGAGGCTGTCTCTACTCCTTTCACAGTAAAATTTTATACAGGTGATCCAAACCAGGGCGGAACAATGATTGGAGAAGCTACAGTTGATACTACTATTGCACCGCGCAGTTACAGGAATGTTTCAGTTCCCTGGGCAATACCTGTAAGCCAAAACCTGGACAGCTTAAGAATTTATGCAGTGATAGATCAGGAAAATGCGGTTACAAATGAAGTCCACGAGAATAATAATGTTGGCTGGATTCCGGCTGTTGGCTATGGAACCATAACAGGAGTTGAAACTGAACAGAATACATTGCCCGAAAATTATGTTCTCTACCAGAACTACCCTAACCCGTTCAATCCTGTATCAACAATTAAATTTAAGCTGCCATTTTCCGGAAATGCATCACTTAAAGTTTATAATATTCTTGGACAGGAAATAGCCACGCTTGTTGAGGGATTTTTAACAAGAGGAAGCTACGCAGTACAGTTCAACGGAGCCGGGGTTGCAAGCGGTGTTTAT
>JARRKK010000259.1:0-3926 GCA_037388105.1 Ignavibacteriaceae bacterium
TAGCTAAAGCAAGGGAACGAGCCAGAATAAAAGAATCTGAGATGCGAATCCAAATAGCTGAGGCAGAGAATGAGCGTAAAACAAAAGAACTTGAAGAAGCCCGGGAACTTCAACTTTCAATGCTTCCGAAGAATCTGCCTAATTTACCCAATCTGGATATTGCAGTTTATATGCAGACTGCAACAGAGGTTGGCGGTGATTATTATGATTTCCATGTTGGTATGGACGGTACTCTTACAGTAGTTATTGGAGATGCAACAGGACACGGAATGAAAGCAGGAACGATGGTTACCACAACTAAAAGTCTGTTTAATATTCTTGCTCCTAATCCTGATATCTTAACCACTTTTTCTGAGATCTCTCGCGTAATAAAAGGAATGAAATTTCATCAGCTCTCTATGTGTTTGATTTTAGTAAAAATTAAAGTGGATAAGTTATTTGTTTCATCTGCTGCAATGCCGCCGGCATTGATATACAGGAAAAAGAATCAGGCGATAGAAGAGATTTTTATGAAAGGTATGCCACTCGGTTCTATGGACAATTTCCCCTACTCAGTTAAAGAAAGTCAACTTCACAAAGGTGATACAATTCTGTTGCTTAGTGACGGATTACCTGAACTTACAAACAAAACAAATGAAATGTACGGCTACGATAGAACTAAAACAGAGTTTCATTCTGTCGGTGAAAAAGAGCCTGAAGAGATAGTTAATCATTTAAAGAATTCTGCATCAGGATGGGTAAATGGTAAAGAGCTGGATGATGATGTAACATTCGTAGTCATTAAAGTTAAATAAGCAATTAAGGGTTTATAAAGATGAGAAAAAATATTCGAATAGCAGTCTTTTCATTCATATCTCTAATACTGTTATTCACGGCAAATAGTTATACCCAAAGCAATTATCATTTCAAAATCTTTGCAGATGTTGAAAAGTTATCTAATAATCAAGTAACTGATTTTTTCCAGGACAGTTATGGATTTATGTGGATTGCTACAGAAGATGGTTTAAACAGATATGACGGGCACTCAGTTAAAATCTACAAGAATATACAAGGCGATGCTGAATCATTACCTGATAACGCAACAATGCAGGTCATTGAGGATCAAGATAAGAATATTTGGGTAGCATGTTTTAACGCTATAGGCAAACTTGACAGAAAGACTGATAAGTTTAAAAAATATACTCTTGACAATCTTTCATTCAAAAGCCCACCAACGTTTTATTGTGCAATGCTTGATAATCAGGGAAGAATATGGTTTTCTATGAGCGAGCTTGGGCTTATTCGATATGATGAGTCCACGGATCAATTTGTTAATATTGAGTTAAGTGAATTAAATGAAAAAAAGGTGTGGGGAGAGGTTCATGTTGTATCGCAGTTAAGGAATGGATTAATACTTGCCGCGGAATATACTGTTGGACTCAAAGCCTACAATACAGCAACAGATAAATTTGATCCATTTTATTTAAAACCAAACTACAATCCTCACACTATATTTCATATTTATGAAGCCACTGACGGTTCAATATGGTTCTCTGGAGCTAGGGTAATAATTAAGTATTCTCCTACACAATACAGTGTTAAAGAATTCAATTTATTGGACTATAGTAAAATTAATTCTGTGTATTCTCTACAGAATGGAATAGTAGAAGACTCAAATGGAAATTTATGGATTGGCGTATATACGCATGGTTTATTCAAAATTGATAAGCAATTTAAACAAGTTGATCAGTATGTGAATAATCCGGGTAATATGCACAGCATCCCGGATAATAAGTTGAATCAGATCTTTCAGGATAAATATGGAATTATTTGGCTTTCATTTACTGATGGTGGAATTGCTCAAATGGATCCCAATTCTAATCCTTTCGAATTGTATGAAATAAATCTTCCTAATAAGAATAATAATCAGACCATTATCAGGAGCATCGCTCAGTCACCTGTAAATGAATCAGAATTAATTCTGGGAACAAATTCTGATGGAATTCTTAATTACGATTTATCACACAATCGGACAACAAATCTTGTAATAAATGATGCTTCGATTAAAAAAGACTCCAATAATTATGTGAATGATGTAGCAGTTGATTACCAGGGAAATATATGGTATTCGATTAATAATAGTCAGTTAAAAAAATATGATATTGCAACAGAGAAAATTGAAATAATAGAATCTCCTCACCTTAATAAAACTGCGCAGCCATTAAGAATTATCTCCATTGATGTAAGTCCGGATAACAAAATATGGATTTCATCAAATTATGGTGTTGATCGATACGATCCTCTCACAAAAGAATTTTTTTCCGTTCCCCGAATTATGAACAAACGATTGAGTTCAGATTTAAGAAAGAATATTGACGAAATTCGAAGGACACGAAGTCCAATCAGTTCAATTCTAAATGTTGGAGAAGGTCAAAATTTGGAAGAAGGACTCATTCTTGAAAAGAAATCGAATATAATATTAATATCTGTCGGTGAAGGAAGGGCAATTGGAGGAATGTTTGACAGGGGTCGGATTTCGGATTCTAAGGGAGGAACTATTTGGGAAATGTCGAACATTTATGAGACTTTTTACGACGGAGGTGGTTTTAAAAATCGTATAGGATTGAAGTTGCTTAATTTAGAACAAGGTAATTATCAATTAAGCTATTCTTCGGATATTGGTCATTCATACAAAACCTGGAACACTTTATCACCTGATGATTCATTATTCTGGGGGATTGCGGCTTATGAGGTGAATGATGTTGAATATAATAGACTAAACGAACTAATTGAAAGAGATCAGCAGAATAAAAAAAGTCTTCCGTTTGAGATGGGGATGTTAGTTGTATTTAGTAAAACTAATCCAAATACATTATGGATTGGTTCTAATACAAATAGCTTTTTTAGATTTGATCTGAACACAAATTTATACACACAATACAATTTCAATAAAAATAACCTTACTGATGCGAGTCATTATATTTACTGCTTTCATGAGGATCTGGATGGAATACTCTGGGTAGGGACATATTCAAGTTTTGTGAGACTTGATCCGAAAACTGGTGAGTTGCATTCATTCTCAACTGCTGATGGACTTCCGGGAGGTAACATCTATAGTATAACAGAAGATAATAATGGCGCATTATGGATATATTCATCAGGTGGATTATCTAAACTAATTAAAAATGCTCCGATTGATAAATATTCATTTGTGAATTATGACGCGCAAGATGGTTTGGAAGGATTTACGCAAACCAGAGCTGTGTGGAAAAACGAAAAGGGTCGTATTTTCCTTGGCGGCAGAGGCGGAATTATCTCGTTTGTACCAGGAAGTATTAATACGATTAAACCTGATATAGTTATTTATGATTTTAAAATAGATGATGTTTCAATATTCGACGACTCAACTAATATTAGCTTAGATACTAGTATATATGATATCGGAAAAATTGAACTATCCTACAACCAAAATGATATTGCATTTGAGTTCTCTTCAATCCACCTTTCACGACCTGCCAAGAACAAAATCTCTTACAAATTGGAAGGATTCAGTAATAAGTGGTATGAATCAGACAGAAATTTTGCTTCGTTTACAAATTTGGATCCTGGTGAATATAGGTTTAAAGTAAAAGGTTCAAACGGTGATGGAATTTGGAATGAAGTAGGTAGATCTATTTCAATTATAATTAATCCTCCCTGGTGGCAAACAACATTTGCCTACATAAGTTATGGTATCTGTTTGGTACTCGGTGTATTTGGTGTAGATCGTTTTCAAAGAAGACGTCTGTTAGCTAAAGCAAGGGAACGAGCCAGAATAAAAGAATCTGAGATGCGAGTCCAAATAGCTGAGGCAGAGAATGAGCGTAAAACAAAAGAACTTGAAGAAGCCCGCGAACTTCAACTTTCAATGCTTCCAAAGAATCTGCCTAATTTACCCAATCTGGATA
>JARRKK010000260.1:0-4193 GCA_037388105.1 Ignavibacteriaceae bacterium
CTTACATTTTGCACTCTCTTATCTGTTTAGTGTAGCTACTCCGGTCATCCTGAGCTTGACGAAGGGCGACCGGTTCATAAATTAAATGTCAGTTCGAGTTTATCGAAGACTGAGCGTCACTCTTCTAACGTCACATTTCGACAAGCTCAATGTGACGCACAATTTTTATTCTTTGAACTGTTTAGTTTAGTTACTCCGGTCATCCTGAGCTTGACGAAGGGTGACCGGTTCATAAATTAAATGTCAGTTCGAGTTTATCGAAGACTGACTTTTATCATTCGCTTGAATGCGATAACTCCACAACTTAAAATATTTTATTACGGGGTATAACGAGGAAAAGAGAGCCCACAAAAAGCCGGGTACCCCGTTTAGAAAATTTCTGTTTATAATATAATTTTTGAAGAAATAAACCGGGAAGCCAATAACTATTACAACCGGACTCCTTCCTGTTTTACCTTTATCAATAAGAGCTGTAGCCGCTTTGGTAGTATAAGAATTAAACTTTGTAAAATTATCTTTACTGAAATCTCCAAATTTTTTATTGAATAACCGGATGTAGTATTCCTTACTTTCCTTTCCGTGCTTAAACTTTTTGCCTAAGAATATCAGCATACGGCGAAGAGCAAAACCATTATAATTTATTTTCTCATTGCCGAAGATTTTTTCTATTTCAGTTTTAAGCTCATTTGAAACAACTTCGTCTGCATCGATATTTAATACCCAATCATTTTTTGCTAATGACACTGCGTAGCGTTTCTGTTCACCGTAGCCATCAAAATCTTTATGATAAACTTTACATCCTGACTCTTTACAAATGTCAACTGTTTTGTCTGTGCTTCCGGAATCAACAACAATAATTTCATCACACCAGTTAACTGCAGTTAAAGAACGGCGAATATTTTCCTCTTCATTTAGCGTAATTATTACGCAGCTTATTTTTACAGCCATAGTAATTAATTCTTAATTATTCAAGAATGAAACTAATAAAATTTATCTGATGATAGAAGAAATGGATGAGTGAATGAGATTAAATTTTTTGGAAGCCAAAATCTTTATTCTGGGATGTTTATTAAACAGCCAGGGCAGAATGCCCCGGCTAACTGAATAAGATTTATTTGAGAAGAATAAGTTTCTTGCTTGATGTAAATGAACCCGATGTGAGTCTGTAAATGTAAATGCCACTAGGGAGATTTGATGCATCGAATTGAATTGAATAATTACCTGCTACTTGGTTCTTGTTAACTAATGAAACTATCTCGTTACCAAGTACATCATAAACCTTTAATGAAACCAATCCATCCTGTTTAATTGAGTATTCTATAATTGTAGTAGGATTGAAAGGATTTGGATAATTATTAGATAATGAATATTCTTTTGGAAGCTTGTTATCATAAGTGCTGATGTTTACAAATTCTGTACTTTTATTCAATGTGGCACGACTATTCAATAAATAGTTTGAAAATTCGAATCTGGTTAATAATTCCTCTTCAGTTATATTGAGGGATTCTAGTTCTCTAAAAATATTTGAAGCTAAACGAATATCTTTACCATAGTTTAGAGCTGCATAAAATTTATCCAACCTGGCACTAACTCCCTCATAACTCTCCCGATTTTCTAGAATAATTTCATCATAGATATCTAGTGTCTCGACATAATTTCCCCTGTGTAAGTGCATTGCTGCTAATAATGTTAGTAAAGTTGACTTAAGATCAGCTCTATCATTTAACAATTGTCCAAAATAATCTAATAATTCGTCTCTATCAAATTGATTCGCTATACTTGCCAATGATGTTAAGGCCGAACGGGTAAAAGCATCACGATTAACCATTTGTTTATAATGAATGACAGCCTCATTAATTTTCTTGTCTCTTTCCAAAATTAATCCATTTAATAAATCATCAATATCCGAACCAGAACCATCGGTTGGATTAGATACAGATTCAGGAATGAACTTGGCTAATTCATTAATATCACCTTGATTCGAAATTGGTGCAGAAGGTCCCTCCCAAGGGTCAATTGGTAAGATGAAATCAATATTAAGAAATGAACTTCCATCAACATAATAATCAGGCTGCCCCCCACCCCAATAGTTATTTTGAGCCCAAATAGTACTGTTGTTATATGCTTTAACATCATAGTAAGTATTATTATAAATGCTGTTGTTGGCACCAAGAGAACCCTTACCAGCAAAAGTTCTACTTCCCCATCCTGTGTTTAGTCCGTTAAGACTGTTTATCAAACGGTTGTTGGGGTTACTGGTTACTAAATCATCGTCTGAGAAGATAGTTAAGGAACCACCTCCCAAATAAACAGCATGATGGAATCCACTTACATCATTATGTGTAATAAACGGGCGTGTATAGTTTGCAAACCATATCCCCTGGAAGTTTTGACTTGATGTTCTTGTAATTACATTATCTTGTATTAAAGGTCGCATCCCGGGAGCCTCACCATAAATACCATTTTGTGTTGGTTCAATTATATCATTGTTTACGATTATTGGCTGTGAGTTATAAATATATATTCCATTTGTACAATTTTGTATAGTTGAGTTTTGGATTGTAACATCTCCTCCATTTAAACACTGTACGTCAGTTGCATATTCTATTTTTGCATAATTCAAAACAGAATTAGAAGAAGCTGCACCATCAAAAATGATTGACCCGCCCATTTCTGAAGCCCCAGGCCCTTTAAAGATTATATTATTAGAAAAAGTCCCCTGAACACTAAGCGTGCCCTCGACAATTATGGAAGCACCGTTCTCTAATATTACCTCAACACCCGGCACAATAAAATTCAAAACTTCACCTTCTGGAATTATTAAATCTTCTGTTAATGTTCCACCATAAGTTACCAAACTGTAATCTCTGGCATATAGTAATGCATTGTATGCGTTAATTCTGCCATATCCCATATGGTCATTCCGCCCATTTCCATTTTGATCATATTGATATATTGTTCCTGCTTTATCCGCGGTTAATTTAATAATATCCTCAACCTGTTCTGATGTAAAGTCCCCTAGTGACAAAATCAGTGAGGCTAAAGCTGATACAAGTGGGGCCGCTAATGAAGTACCATCAACTGAAGCATAACCATCGTAATCACCATCCAAAGTATAAATATTGTCCCCTGGTGCACTTATGTCAACTTGTGGGCCAAAATTGTATCCCTCATAAAACTCATCAGTTTCTCTTGTTGCACTTACTCCGATAACCCCTGGATAGCTGGCAGGGTATCCAAGGTAACTTATCTGTCCATCACAAGGGCTAAAACAACCAGGATATCCTCCATTACCTGCGCTGGCAACCATAATAACACCAGCAATTTTTGCATTCAGAATTTCAATCGCAATATCCTCAAAATCCATAGGGCAAGTCTTCGTTCCACACAAACCGAGCGTAGTAAAACTCATATTTATTATATCCCCCTGTACAATTTGGCCATATGCTTGACTAATCAAATTAGGAACAGATGTCTCTTCAGTTCCATCGTGAAAGGGTAAAGTTAAAAGTGAAACGTTCCATCCAAGACTCGAGATACCAACAAAGTTATCAGTAGTCGCACCTAATACACCTGCAACATATCGAGTATGATCTCCACCGCTACTGTAATATTCATTCATAAATTTATTCCCGCCTCCAGGAATTTGAAAATCTTCATGATTAGAGACATCGTAAAAAGTTGCCTCACTTACCGCATCGATTATTGCAACCCTAATTGCATTACTTCCTCTGGTTATATCCCAAGCTTCTTCTGCATCAATTTTGTCCAGATACCACTGTTGTGCATTATATTCATCATTTGGTTCATATAAGGGAGCAATAATTGGTGTTTGCTCTGCATATCTAACCACTGGAATTTTCCTGAACAAGTATATAACAGAATCTAACGGAATTAGGTTCGGAAAGTCAATTCTAAAGCTCTGTGAACGAATTGGAATGTTAACCCACTCCTTAGTTCTACGATTAAAAACTAAAGAGTCTTCCCAAATTCTGTTTGGAATAGTTTTTCTTATTGTAGGTATACCATATTTTATCGATAACTCATCAAGTAAATTTTTTACTGTACTATCTCTTATTGGAGAGATAGATGGGTCAACAATGCTGATACCCCTATCAGTATCGAACATCTTTTCATTAAACGCTACAACGATTCTTTTGGATTTTAATATTCCATCCTCATATATAACTGGT
>JARRKK010000261.1:0-6723 GCA_037388105.1 Ignavibacteriaceae bacterium
TTTAACTGCAGTACTTAATAATTCATTACCATCCAATTAATTCAATTTTGAAAGATATTTTATGTGTTTAATACATAATACAAATGAAGTTTCAATCAGTATTTGAGTTTGCTCCCTCTTTCATCTTCCTTAGGATTTATGTTGACTTTGCCACCTCAAAGGTATTCATTTATTCTACAATTCTGAGAATACTGAAGGTACTATTTCATAAGAATCATTTTCTTTGTTTCTCTTATTGCAAGATCAGATGTATTTGATTTTGCCAATAAGAGGTAGAAGTAGATACCTGATGGCAGATAACTTGCATCAAAATCGACTCTGTATTTACCTGGATATAGATTTTCATTATTTAGAACAACATTGACTTCCTGTCCGGTTATATCATATACTTTAAGAGTAACTGATGATTCTTCAGGTAGACCAAATTCAATTTTCGTTCTTGGATTAAATGGATTTGGATAATTTTGATACAGTGTATAGATATCAGGAATTTCATTTGAAATATTTTCAACACTTGAAACATCAGATATTGTAAATTCTGCATCTGAAAAATCGAAGATACTTGATTCCTCAAGACTTGCAATCTTGATCTGATAATCAGATCCTGAGGGAAGGTTGGAGGAGACTTGCCAGGTATAGATCCCATCACTCGGTGTTGAGTTTTCTATTAAATCTTTAAGGATACCACCTTTAAATAATAATATCTCGACATTTCCCGATAAATTATCATCCCAGGTAATAAAATAAGTCTCACCTTTCGTTTGTGATTCTCCACCGTTGGGAGCTGTTATAGTTATTTCTTTGCCAACAATAGTAAAGTTACTATTTGAATAATCAAATGTAACGCTGCTATTTACACTTGTGATTTTTACTTTATAATCGGAGCCAGATTCGAGAGTAAATGGTATTGACCAGTTGTAAGTTCCATCACTGCTTGTTGAAGCTACTATATTTGAATGTAATGATCCACCCTTATAAAGTTCTATCTGAACATTTTCATTTATATTATCAGTCCAGATAATTGAACGTGATTCACCTGCCTGCCAGATTTCACCATCGTTCGGTGAAACAATAGTGATTGATCCAGCGAATATTTCAAAGTTATTATTAGAAAAGTCATATACTGCTGTATCTTCTACACTGATAATTTTTATCTTATAGTTAATGTCTGCTTGAAGAGAAGGATCAATATACCAGGTATAATCACCATCACTGGGTACTGAACTTTCTAATTCGGAATGAAATGCATCGTTCTTCCAGAGTTCTATTCTAATATTTCCAGTTAAATTATCAGACCAGGATATGGTATGGTTACTGCCAGCCTGCCAGCTTTCACCACCATTTGGTGTTACTATTAGTACTTTATGAGCAAGCGTGAATGTATTTTCAGAGAAATCAAATATGTTATTGTTTTCCAGACTAGAGATCTTAATTGTAAAATCAGAACCAGTCTCTTGAGTTTGTGGAATTGACCAGGTTTTTATACCATCACTTGGATCGGTAGCATCAATAACTGAATGAAATACTCCTCCTTTCCAAAGTTGAATATCTATGTTTCCCTCTAAATTATCAATCCAGGTAATGTTATAATCCTGCCCGACATACCATGTTTCACCACCATTTGGTGAGATTACCGTTATTTCAAATCCTTCAATATTAAAATCTTCATCCGAAAAGTCATATATCCCATTATTATCGAAACTTGTTATCTTAACTTTGTAGTTGTCTCCTGATTCAATATCAAAAGGTAATGTCCAGTTTTTTGCACCATCACTTGATGTTGGACCAGAGATATTTGAGTGGAAAGAGCCTCCTTTATAGAGATCAATAATAACATCTCCATTAATATTATCAGTCCAGAAAATAGTTTGCGAACTATTTGCCAGCCAGTTTTCCCCACCATTCGGAGATGTTATAGTTATATCTCCTGTAAACAATGTGAAATCATTATTTGACAGATCAAATAATGCAGACTGATCATTGCTTATTATCTTTATTCTATAATCAGAACCCGGAGTTACGCCTGAGAAATTCCAGTTGAAAGAGCCGTCACTTGGAGTTGATGGTACAATTGTAGAATTCAGTACACCTGCTTTGTATAGATCTATCCTAACATTTCCGCTTATATCATCAGTCCAAGTGATTTCGTGTGTGCTCCCAATAAGCCAGTTTTCACCACCATTGGGTGAGGTTAAAGCTATATTATTATTTATAATAGTGAACTCAAAATCAGAAAAATCAAATATATCTGCATCTTTAACACTTGCAATTTTTATCTTATAATCAGAATCTGTTGTAAGAGAGGAAGATATACTCCAGGAATAATTGCCATCATTTGATGTGGAACCATTAATTATTGAATGGAACTCTCCACCTTTAAATAGTTGTATCTCAACATTGCTTGTTAAGTTGGAATTCCAAGTAATTGATTCATTACTACTGGCGAACCAATTTTCACCTCCGTTTGGTGATGTTACAGTAATTGAAAATCCTTCGATAGTAAAGTTATTATCAGAGTAATCAAATATACTTTCATTATCCACACTTGTTATCTTAATCTTATAATTTGTATCAGTCTCAATGTCAAACGGGATATCCCAGCTTTTAGAGCCATCGCTAGGTGTTGGTCCTGATATTAAAGGATACACTGGATGTAATACGCCATTTTTATAGAGTTCAATAATAACTTCCCCGGTGATATTATCAGACCAGCTAATTGTATATTGCTCGCCAGCTAATAAGCTGTTACCACCGTTTGGAGAATTTACCGTAATCGATCCTGCCAATATTGAAAAACTATTATTTGACATATCAAATAACTCAGGATAATCCACACTGGATATCTTAATCTTGTAATCAGAACCGGATACAATACTTTCTGTAATATTCCACTGATAAAGGCCATTACTAGTAGTGGAATTTGCTACTGTCTGATTATATTGTTCTGCTTTGTAGAGTTCGATCTTAACTTCACCGGGAAGATCATCTGTCCAGGTAATTGATTGATTTGTTCCAATCAACCAAATCTCACCACCATTTGGTGTAGTAACAGTTATTGAATTATTAATAATTGTAAAGTTATCATCCGAAAGATCAAATACATTACCATCAGTTACACTTATTATCTTTATCTTGTAATCAGATCCAGTCTCTACGTTATTCGAAATATTCCATGTGTAGGCGTTATCACTTGGGGTTGATGTTGTGATTGATGAATAAAACAGATTGTTTTTAAGTAGTTGTATCTCAACATTTTCTGTTATATTATCTGCCCATTCGATGATATAATCTTTAGTGTCCAGCCATTTCTCACCGCCGTTAGGTGAAGTAACTTTTATTTGGTTACCAATTATTGTAAAGTCAGCATCTGAAAAGTCTGCAATAGCAGGATCATCAATGCTTGCTATTTTAATTCGATAGTCACTGCCAGCTTCCAAGGTAAAAGGTATGGACCAATTCCTTGTACCGTCACTTGCTGTCGATGATTCTATAACAGAATGAAATGAACCCCCTTTATACAGGTTAATAGTTACATTCTCATTTATATTATCTGTCCAGCTAATAGTTTGTGAAGATCCTGCTTGCCAAACCTCTCCTCCGTTTGGTATAACTACTTTTATACTACCTTCAAATATTTCAAAGCTTGAGTCTGAAATATCAAAGACTGATGGATTAATAACACTTACTATCTTAACTGTATAGTCAAACCCTGGTTCTAAAGTTGTTGGAATATTCCAAACAAATGATCCATTACTTGGAGTTGAAGGTGTTATTTGTGAATTAAATGTTCCTCCCTTAAACAGATCTATTCTAACATTCTCACTTAAATTATCGGACCAATCTATTGTGTGTTGAGTTCCTAGCTGCCAACTCTCACCACCATTAGGTATTGCTACTATAACTTAGACAGAGTGAAGTTTGCATCTGAGAAATCAAATATGTTCCCATAATCCACACTTGATATCTTTATAGTGTAATCTGAGGCCTGAATTAAACTGTTAGATATATTCCAGGTGAATTCACCGTCGCTCGGTGTTGAAGCGGTGATCGAAGAATTGAATACACCTCCTTTGAACAGTTGTATCTCGACATTACCTGCTAAGTTATCCGTCCAGGTAATTACCTGTGAACTCCCTATCAGATAACTTTCTCCTCCGTTTGGTGAGCTTACAGTTACACGTTTTCCTACTATGGTAAAATTGTTGTCCGAAAAATCAAATATGTCTGGATTGTCAATACTTGTAATCTTAATCGAATAGTCTGAACCTGATTCTTGATCAAATGGTATATCCCAGTTTTTCGTACCGTCGCTAGCTGTTGATGGATCTATAATAGTATGGAGTATTCCACCTTTATAGAGATCAATAGTTACATTTTCACTTAGATTATCATTCCAGATAATTATCTGTGAAGTAGCGGCTTGCCAGCTTTCACCACCATTTGGCGATGATACTGTAATTCCGCCTGTGAATATCGTAAAATTTGCATTTGATTCATCGAATAACACAGGCTGATCAACACTTGTTATCCTAATTTTATAGTCGGGACTTGTCGCTGTAGCAGCCGGAATATTCCAGGTGAAGGAGCCGTCACTCGGTGTAGCTGCGATTATCTGTGAATCAAATACTCCTGACTTATACAGGTCTATTTTCACATCACCTGAGATATCATCAGTCCAGGTAATGCTCTTTGTACTACCCGTAAGCCATTGTTCTCCTCCGTTCGGTGCTATTAAAGTTAAATCATTATTAATAATTGTGAAGTTTGCATCTGAGAAATCATAAACGTTGGCATCATCAACACTGATTATCTTTATCTTATAATCAGATGCAGATATAGTAGTGCCTGGTAAATTCCAGGTAAATTCACCATCATTTAGGGTTGAGGTTACTATTGATGAATGGAATACATCAGATTTAAATAACTGTATCTCAACGTTACCTAGTAAACTGGATGTCCAGGTAATCACGTGATTTTCTGTATCAAACCAGTTCTCACCGCCGTTAGGGGAAGTTACTGATATATGGTTTTCTACTATTGTAAAATCTAGATTTGAGAAATCAGTTATTGCAGGGTCATCTACACTTGTTATTTTAATTCGATAGTCATTACCAGCTTCTTGGGTAAATGGGATAGTCCAATTCCTCGCACCGTCACTTGCTGTCGATGATTCTATAATAGAATTAATGGTTCCACCCTTATAAAGTTCTATTGTTACATCTGCTTCTATATTATCAGTCCAGTTAATATTGTGGACTGTTCCTGCTTGCCATATCTCCCCTCCGTTTGGTGAAACTACTGTTATATTACCTTCAAATATTTCAAAGATCGCATCTGAAAAATCAAAAATGGATGCATCTTCAATACTTGTTATCTTTACTCTATAGTCTGATTTAGCTGTAGTTGCAGCAGAAATATTCCAGGTATAGCTACCCGTACTGGGAGTTGAAGGCGTTATCTCCGAATCAAAACCCGAATTCGTATAAAGATCTATCTTTACATTTCCTGTAATATTGTCAGACCATTTGATAATTTTTGAGGTGCCAGCCTGCCAACTCTCTCCACCATTAGGTGTGGTTACTGTTATCACATTCGAAAGAGTAAAATTTGCATCTGACTCATCAAAAATATTACTATTAATAACACTAGCTATTCTAATCTTATAGTTTGAACCGGAAATTGTTCCGGCAGGTATATTCCAGGTATATGATCCATCACTAGCAGTTGATGTAGTTATTGAACTGTGGAAGGAATCACCCTTATAAAGTTGAATCTCAACATTTCCAGTAATATTATCTGTCCATGTAATTAGATTAGCACTGTCTATTAACCAATTTTCACTCCCATTAGGCGTAATCACTTCTATCTGATTACCTATTATTGTAAAGTTAGCATTTGAGTAATCAAATAAATCAGGATCAGTTGTACTTGTGACTTTGACTGTGTAGTCTGTACCTGATTCAAGTTCAAACGGTATATCCCATACTTTAATACCATCACTGGATGTTGATGGTGATATTACTGAATGGAATATCCCTCCTTTATACAGATCAATAGTAATATTCTCGTTGATATTATCTGACCAGGTAATGTTTTGTGTAGTACCGGCTTGCCAGTTTTCACCGCCATTCGGGGAGGTTACTGTAATCTGGTATCCAATTATGGTAAAATTACTATCAGAGGAATCGAAAATATTTGGATCTCCAACCATTGTTATCTTAACTTTGTAATCAGACCCCGATTCAATACCTGCAGGTATAGTCCAGTTTTCAGAGCCATCACTCGGTGTGGTAGCTACAATAGTCGAATGAAATAATCCGCCCTTATATAATTCAATTGTAACATTTGCACTTATATTATCATCCCAGGTAATTAACTGCGTACTGCTGGCCTGCCAGTTTTCTCCACCATTTGGAGAGGTTACTGTAATCTGATTTCCAATTATTGTAAAATTACTATCAGAGAAATCGAAAATATTTGGATCTTCAACCATTGTTATCTTAACTTCGTAGTCTGATCCTGATTCAATAGCTGTAGGTATAGTCCAGCTTTCAGAGCCATCACTCGGTGTAGTAGTTGCAATAGTTGAATGAAATGTTCCTCCCTTAAATAATTCTATGATAACATTTGCACTTATATTATCATCCCAGGTGATTAGCCGCGAACTGCCGGCCTGCCAGTTTTCACCGCCATTTGGAGAGGTTACTGTAATCTGGTTTCCTA
>JARRKK010000262.1:0-7992 GCA_037388105.1 Ignavibacteriaceae bacterium
GCCATCGTAATACCAAGTTGACAGACCGAAAGAGAAAGGTTTTGTCTCTTGTGAAGCCAGATAGCAGTATTTGCAAATGGTTTGTTCTGGCCTTTTAATTCCTCCAGACGGCTTGAACGCACCTTAACAATCGCGAATTCTGCAGCAACGAAAAAACCATTTAGAAGTACAAAAACTCCCGCCAAGATAATATTAATACTATCCAGTATATAAATTGACATGTTAGAACTTGTCTAAACGTTAATTTCAAAAATTAGTTTAAGGATAAATTTAAGGTTTAATAAGGAATGTTACCAATTTCAATAATATGTTTATTGAGTATTCTATACTAGTAAATTAAGATCAGATATTTCCTTTCCTTAATTCTTATTATGATATTAATTATTTAAAACTAATCTATTCACATCTAATATTCTAATTGGCTCAATGAGCATCTGCTTTTCATCCGGTTGAGATTGTATATTTCTTACGACTTCCATTCCTTCAATCACCTTTCCAAAAGCCGCGAATCCCTGTCCATCAGGATTTCTTTGTCCGCCAAAATCAAGTTCCGGTTGATCTCCAATACAAATAAAGAATTCGGAGCTGGCAGAACCAGGTTCAACTCTTGCCATAGATATCACGCCATCTTTATGCACTATACCAGTTTTATCGGTTGATTCATGTTCTATTGGTGGCAAACTGAGTGGACTCTCATCATCTCTCAATCCTCCCTGTATAACTTCTATTTTTATCAAATTATTTGGCTGGTTATCCATTCTAACTACTCTGTAAAATGAGGCATTATTAAAACGCTTTTCATCAACATATATGAGAAAATTATTTGCAGTAATTGGGGCATTAATTGTATCAATTTCTATTATTATTTCACCAAGTTCAGTTGTCATTTTAATTGTTGGAAGGAAAGTGTTTTTCGGTAATTCAGATTCATTACAGCTTATAACTAAATAGAAACAATAAGTAAAAGATAAAATAAATAATAGATATTTGAGAAATTGTAATCTTTTCATTTTTTTCTGGTTGATCATTGAAAATTAATCACTGATTCCGATCTTTTTGTAAACCAGGTATAGCAATTTTTCTATGGAGTTATTCATTTTAATTTTATTCATTAAAAAACTTTCTTACTTAGCCTCTTCCTGTATCATCTTAGGCACTGGATGAATAGTAACCATTAATAATGGATCATCTGAACAATTCTTAAACTCATGCCAGGTATTTGGAGGAATGATCATTATATTTCCTCCTTCTATAATCATCGTGTTTCCATCAACGATAGCTTCTATTTTTCCCTCAAGAACAATAAAGGTTTCTTCATAAGGATGGCGGTGCTTATCTGCTCCTTTTCCTTTAGGCGATCTTACTACAAAAAATGAAACATTCGCTTCATACCGAAATCCTTGAAATCTTGCTGTGCTACCCCCTGAAGGTTTTAGACTGCTAATGTCGATTAATTTCATAATTGCTCTATATAATTCTAAAGATTTTTTACTCTGTAAAATAAATGAGTAACCTGAGGAGAATTAACTACCTCACTTATTTCAACAGAAAAATTTTTCTTTTCAATATTCTCAAACAACCTAACACCATTGCCGATCATAATCGGTGCAATGTGAATGTTGAATTCATCTATTAAACCAGCATTAAGATATTGTTGTATAACACTTGCTCCACCTGAAATCCTCATATCTCTTTTACCTGCAACTTTCTTTGTTTCTTGTAAAACAGTTTTGATGTCATCATTAACAAAATAAAATGTTGTATCACCCGGTCTTTCCCATGGTTTCCGTTTCTCTTTTGTTAATACATAAACCGGGCAATGAAATGGGGCATCTTCAGGCCAGTTCGCTTCACCTTCAATAAACATTTTTTTACCCATTATATTAGCACCAATCCTGCTAAAGATATTTTTAATTATATCATTGTCTTTATTATTTGTTTCGCCACCTTTTAGTTTTAAGTGATCTAAAAAAGCTTTCTGTTTGAACATCCAGTCATGAATTGCGATGCCGCCATCTCCTAACGGATTTTTAGCAGCACCGTTTAGTCCGGCAATATATCCATCCAGGGAAATGCCTACATCAAAAAAGACTTTGCTCATATAATTTATACCTTTACTTTATTTCCACTTTCTACTGATTTATAAATTGCTTCAATTACTTTAAGATCTTTTAATCCTTCCTCACCGCTCGCATCGGATTCCAGATTATCCAAAATACATTTTGAAAAAGTATCCATCTGTACTGCTTGCTGATTTATATCGGGTAGAATTAATTCACCTCTATTTGTTGAACCATGATTTCCATGGTAATAAAATGCTGGAAAAAGATTGAACCATCTGTTTTCAGTACTGATATAAAGTCGATTTGCGGGAGTGGTATAAGAAGTGTAGGAATTTGAAACATGCCTGCCCGGAAATTCCATTTGCCAGGAAATTGTTTCATCCACTTCACTGAATTTCTTGTAATCTGTTTTATATTCCTGTGCAGTTACGGAAAGCGGCTCTTCACCGATAGAATACCTTGCAGCTTGTATGGCATAAATTCCAAGATCCATCATTGCGCCACCACCAGCTAAAGATTTTTTTAACCGCCATTGACTAGGATCACCTATTTTAAAACCAAATTCCGATTGCACATATATTATCCCACTGCTACCCTCGGTTCTGAATTTCATCGCTGCCTGATGATGTGGTTCGGTATGTAAACGATACCCAACGAAAAGTCTTACACCAGCTTTTTTACAAACCGCTATCATTTCTTCACATTCGTTTACGGAAAGTCCCAAAGGTTTTTCACAAAAGACATGTTTACCTGCCTTTGCTGCTCTGATTACAAATTCATAATGCATAGAATTAGGAAGCACTACATAAACTACATCGATTGATTCGTTATTGGCTATGTTGTCAAAGTTATCATAGTTATAAATGTTTTTATCAGAAATGTTATACTGTTTTTTCCACTTTTCTATCTTCGCGGGTGTACCTGTTACTATTCCATTTAAATAACAAAGAGATGTTTCCTGAAGTGCTGGTGCAAGCTGGTTAGTTGCGTAATTTCCAAGCCCCACTAATGCAATACCAAACTTTTTATCATTTGGAAAAAAGGTATCTGAAAATTTTGGAAAGGCAGGAAGCATAAGGAAAGTTGATCCTGCACCTAAAGTTGAAATGAATTTTCTCCGGGTATATTTCATTAAAATACTTTCGATAAATTATAAGTAAAATAAAAATATATCCAGTGCGGTTAATTATCCAAACCTCTTACTATTTCTTCTTTTGTTTTCTAATTCTTCACTTATTCTGCTATTGCACCGGGATAGAATCCGATGTGATTTTTATACCCTGCAAAATAAACCAATACTCTACTCAACTTAAATGCAGGCATTTGATAACTAATTACTTCCTGAGCTTTTGGTGCTGCTTTCTTAATCGTTTTACGAACCTGTTATAATATTTTTTTATATCATCAGGTAATATATTCATCAATAGTTTGAAATTCAGCGGCTGATGATTTCATAGAGATTTCCTTTACTTTTTCTGATAATGTAAAGCCACAGCACCGGATTTAAATTTCTTAATATCGATCAACTTAAGATCCCGTCTCTGATCAAATCCTTCAAGCAATTGTGTACCTTTGCCGGCAATGATCGGATGAACAACAAACCAGAATTCATCAATCAGATTTAATTTTAATAACTGTTCGGCAATGCTGATGCTTCCTGCAAAAATATTTTTACCTTTTTGTTTCTTCAATTCAGAAACAACTCCAGTGAGATCTTTTTTAGCTAACTGTGAATTTTCCCATTTCACCTCGGTGAGAGTTCTTGAAAAAATTATTTTTTTAATAGGATTATATTTATCTGCAAACCGCAACATACTTTTTGTACTTCGCGGATCATCGTAAACAGCCGGCCAGAATTTTTCCATTAACTGGTATGTTTTTCTTCCCATTAAAACTACATCAGCTTCATTTAATAAATTTGAAAAGAAATCGTGCAGTTCATCATCTGCAATTACCGAAGTATGATCTGCAGTACCATCTATTGTATTGTTAATTGCAAAAATTACATTTCTCATATTTATTCAACTGTTCCACTGACTATATGTTATTGCATAGGTAACGGCTGCAATATGCTTAACCGGTTACCTTCAGTATCGATAAATGAAACAAACGATCCAATTCCAGGAATGGGCATAGGTTCCCCCAAAACTTTACCGCCGGCTTTTTTAAGCTTCTGAATAGATTCATTGATATCATCTACAGAAATAACTACGGATGGATAATTTAAAACCGGGTCATCTGCTTTTTGATATATACCGCCGTTTATGGTTCCTCTTTGTTTTGGAAAATGATCTTCCCCAACTTCTGAAGTTGTAACAAGAACATATTCACCCATTTCAGGTCCGAGTTGTTCGGTTTTCCACCCGAATGCAGTTGAATAGAAATCAGTCATCCGCTTCTTATTATCGGCTGGTAATTCAAAATGTACAACAGGATTCATTTTTGGCACGGTATTTCTCCATATGATTGTTATTGTTTATTGTTGATTATATGCTTTTTCAAGATCAGAGATTATAATTTTCTTCATCTTCAGCATTGCCTGCATAACTCTTTGAGATTTCTTTCCGTCTTTATCAACTAACAGCTTACTTAAAACAGATGGAACAACCTGCCAGGATATTCCAAACTTATCCTTAAGCCAGCCACACATTTCTGCCTGCGGAACTGCAGAAAGTTTTTCCCAGTAGTAATCTATTTCTTCCTGGTTTTCACGGTTAACAATAAAAGAAATAGCTTCATTGAAAATAAAATTTTGCTCGCCCGCACCATCCATCGCTGCAAATTTATTTCCTTCAAGAATGAAGTCTTCATACATTACTGCATTCTCAATGTTTGGTGCAGAATCAGGACCATACTTGTAAATGCCTCCAACTTTTGAATTTTTGAAAACAGACAAATAATAATTCATCGCTGCTTCTGCTTTACCATAATTCTTATCGACAAACAAAAAACAAGGAACTATTTTATGTTTGATCTCATCTTCCGTTAACATCAGTTGCCACGATACTCCAAACTTATCTTCAACCCAGCCATACTTTTTACTCCAGTCATATTTGTTTAACTCCATTAGAACTTTACCGCCGTCTGAAAACTTAGTCCAGAGATTATCAACTTCTTTTTCATCTTTAGTGATAACAAAAAATGAAATGGATGGATTGAATTTGAAAACCGGTCCGCCGTTTAATGCAATAAATTCATTTCCTTCAAGCTGGAATGTAGCTGTCATTACCGATCCCACCGGTCTTTTTGCGGCAGCGGCACCAGCTTCATCGTAACGAACAAAAGTTCCAATTTTTGAATTACCGAAGACCGATGTATAAAAATTAACTGCCTCCTCCGCATTATAATCAAACCATAGGAACGGTGTAATTTTCTGCATAGTAAAATACTTTCAATCTTTACTTTTATAATTATAAACTCTTTTCTACATCAATTAGGTTTATATTTGTTCACTACTATTCCACAATCAAATGCAGTACTCTTAATAAGTTTTAACGATAATTTCGAATCCACGTCTCTAAATATCTCCAGTCCTTTTCCAATTGCAGTTGGATTAATGAAAAGATGATATTCATCAATCAGATTATTTTTTATAAGTGATGAAACAAAACCTGCCCCACCGTAAACAACAATATCCCTTTTACTATTTTTATTTTTTATTTTGTTTACTTCATTAACTATATCACCTTTAGCAAGCGTTGTATTTTCCCAGGTACTTTTATCAAGAGTTTTTGTGAAAACAACTTTGTGATAATCAACCATTTGTTTAGCAAACGGGTATTCCTCAGAATTCGGTTTATTCTCTACAAAATCTTCCCAGTATTTGATAAATTCATTTGTCATTTTTCTACCCAGTAGAATAGTATCAACAGAATTGGTTAGGTCTGTAATGTAATTTTTTATTTTGTCATCCATATCCCACGTCATCCAATCGAGTTCTCCATTTGGTCTTCCTACAAAACCATCTAAAGACATCTGAACCTGCAATTTTAATTTTCTCATAATATTATTTCCTCACGTAATTTTTATAACTTACATTTCTTCTAATATCGATAAAATATTTCCTGCTGGATCTTTGAACCAAGCAATCGTCGGCATTCCCTCTTCTCTTAATATTCCTTTGTTGTCAGTTTTTATGTCCGGCAGGTCATAAATTTCAAATTGAACACCTTTCTTTGTAAGCTCCTCGACAGTTTTCTCTACATCGTTAACATAAAAATTAAATACAGTAAAAGTTGCAGGAACATGGTCCGGTTTTGGATAGATCATGAAACTATTCCCGTCGTGTAGATTAATTCTTTGCGGACCATCTATTCCGGGAATATCATTCACTTCAAGCCCCAGGGTTTTTGAATAAAACTCTTTGGCTTTTTTTGCATCATTTACAGAAAAACTGCTGAATGATTTTGATTTACTTAACATAAGATTCTCCTTTCATTATTTTTGATGTTAACTTAATTGTTTGATACTTTTTAATCATATGTGACTAAAACATACTATCGAAATACCAAATCTAAAAGGTGAAATTACGACAATTTATGGGCGTATCATGTCATCACTTTGAAATAAAATTGCACAAACACTCAGTAATAATTTTTCATTATAAAATACACTCATCGATATAATGCGGATACAACACAGGAATAAATATAGCTGGAAACAACTGAAAGGATTTTAATTAAAATTTATTTGATTTTAAGATTTCTACTTCCTCTGGTATATTGAGCAGCATTATGCATCCGTTTTTACTCCATACGGCATGCTTGCCGTTTGGCGGGGTATATAAATAATCACCTTCTAACAAATTCTTGTTCCCAAATTTAACTTCACCTTCAAGCACAAAAACTTCTTCTCCTGCAGGATGATTATGTGCGGGATATTTTGCCCCGGGCTCGAATTTTAATAAAATAACCGGGGCTCTTTTGGCTGCTTCATCATATCTTAATATTTTCACAAAAATCCCTTTGGTATTTACATCATCTTCAATTAATGGTTGCCACTCTATTTTGCTGCTCTGAACATGTTGTACATCCAAAAGATAAGAAACATATTTGAATAGATAATTGAGAACCTATCAAGGTTTTTATTTAGAATTTACATAATTAAAAATTTATCGTTTTACATTATAGTACAGTTCTGCCTCAGGGCCCAGAGGAAATCCAAAAAACAACCAGACTACAAGTAATAACGTCCATATAATAAAAAATAAGATTGTATACGGAAGCATAGTAGAGATAATTGTTCCGATACCTGTATTCGGTTCATATTTCTGAAAGAAAGCTATTATCAGCGCAAAGAAACTCATCATAGGAGAAATGATATTTGTTATACTATCTCCGATACGATAAACTACCTGTGTAAGTTCGGGTGTATAACCTAATAGCATAAACATTGGGATAAATATTGGTGCCATCAATGCCCACTTTGCTGAAGCACTTCCCATCAGCATATTTACCATAGCTGAAAAAATTATGAACATTATCATTAATGGAATAACCCCCAGTCCTGATGCTTTAAGTACATTAGCTCCCTGCACCGCGAAGATAATCCCAAGGTTTGTCCATTTGAAGTATGCAACAAACTGAGCGGCAAAAAATACAAGTACAAGATAAAGACCTAAAGTTTGCATCGCTTTACCCATACCATTAACAACATCAGAATCACTTTTATATTTACCGGAACCAATTCCATAGGCTATACCGCAAGCACCTGCTACAATGAATAGCATAGCAACTACACCTTTGATCACTGGTGAACTTAGCATTCCGCCATCCACACCTCTAAGGAATCCATTTTCGGGAATCATACCGATGAGAACAATTATGGATTCCTTAGAGGTGTGGATGGCGGAATGCTAAGTTCACCAGTGATCAAAGGTGTAGTTGCTATGCTATTCATTGTAGCAGGTGCTTGCGGTATAGCCTATGGA
>JARRKK010000263.1:0-4302 GCA_037388105.1 Ignavibacteriaceae bacterium
GCCTGGTATTTCCCAAACGTTGATCCTATTAATTTAGAACTGCAAAATATTGGGATACCAAGTTTATCAAGCAGTGGTTTTTATTCTTCGGGCGGTGCTGGGGTTGTTTATGTTGGTTTTATTAAATTTTTAAGAGTTGGTGGAATGGGTTATGGAGGCTCGATCTCAAAATCCGCAGTGATAAATGGTTTAAATAAAGAAGTAGTGTTCCATTTAAACGGAGGGGGTTTAACGATCGAATACACGTTGCCTTTTATAAAAGATATGGGTCTTTCCGTGGGCGCAATTATTGGTGCAGGTAGTTTGGAAATTCAAATGTTCAGCAATACAGGTAGTTTTACCTGGCAAAATACCTGGGATGAATTTGGGTCAGACAGCACCGGTTCTTTTAACAGAACATTAAATAACAGTTTTTGGATGTTTACCCCAACATTAAATCTGGATGTACCGATTAACCGATTTATAATAGTACGATTAGGTTTAGGTTACCAGTTAGCATTTAATGAAGATTGGACCGCCGATAACGACCAGAGATTAGATGGAGTGCCTTCCGATTTGACTGCGAATGCATTTTTTATTCAATCAGGAATATTTATAGGTTTCTTTTCTTTTTAAAATGATTCAGACTGAAAAACATTTACACACCTTAGATGGAGTGCTTAGGAAAAAGAAAATGATTAGGATGCTAGTTCCTTGTAACCAAATCAAGAATTTATGAACACATGAAAAATGTTTTAATAACTGGTGGTGCCGGATTTATTGGCAGTAACTTTATCAATTATATTTTAGAAAATGAATCAGATTACAATATTGTTAATCTGGATAAACTGACATATGCAGGTAATTTAGAAAATCTTATTACCTCAGAGATAAATAAAAATTATCATTTTGTTAAGGGTGATATTTGCAATACAGAACTTGTTAACTACTTGTTTGAGAAGTATGAAATTTCTTACGTGATTAATTTTGCGGCCGAATCTCATGTTGACAGAAGCATACTTGGTTCAGAAGTATTCTTCAGATCAAATGTTTTAGGAACAAGCGTTCTGTTAGAAGCCGCAAGAAAATTTAATGTTAAAAAGTTTTTACAAATATCCACGGATGAAGTTTATGGTAGTTTAGGTTCTGATGGATTGTTTACTGAGGAAACAAAATTGCATCCTAACAGTCCTTACTCTGCAAGTAAAGCATCAGCAGATCTAATGGTATTATCGTTTCATCATACATATGGTCTTCCCGTGGTTATAACCAGATGCTCAAATAACTATGGCCCATACCAGTTTCCGGAAAAATTAATACCATTAATGATTATAAATTTGATTCGGGATAAAAAACTTCCCGTCTATGGCGATGGCTTGAATGTACGGGATTGGATTTATGTTTTAGATCATATTCAAGCTGTAAAAGCTGTTCTGGAAAAAGGAAAAGATGGTGAAGTTTACAACGTTGGTGCGAGCACCGAAATGCCAAATATCGAAATTGTGAAACTTCTGACAAAACAACTCGGCAAATCGGATGATTTTATTGAATACGTAAAAGATAGACCAGGACACGATAAACGATACGCTATTGATTCATCCAAGATTAAAAATGAACTTGGCTGGTCTCCCCAGTATAATTTTAATAATGCAATTGAGCGAACAATAGAGTGGTATTTAAAAAATAAACTCTGGTGGGAAAGAATTATTTCGGGGGAATACCAGCATTATTACAATACTCAATATAATTTGTAGCAAATATTCAAATGAAAATGGTAAACAATACATGAAGATTAGCCAGTTTGTAAGTATCATTATTTTATTAACTGTATCAATACCTGTACCTGCTCAGGTAATTGATGGTAATATGAATAAGACAAATCTGTTAAGCAATGCAACCATTAGTGTTACTGTCGGGGGTGATTTTCCGGTTACGGGAACTTTTCCTGCTTTTATAGCAGAGAGAGTTGATCAGTTAATTACCCGTTTATATCTTGAAGCCAGAGAACGTGCAGTTAAAATAACAAATGATCCCAGGATTATAAAAGAAATAGAAACTAAACTAAATGATTTCTCTTTGAGGGGAATAATATTAAAAAGAAGTAACGGCGAGGAGTTTATCGTTGACCTACAAAGATTTAGATTGAGTGGAGATTTATCGTTCAATCCATATTTAAAAAATGATGATGTTATAATCTTTCCGGCAAATGATATAACCAGAAATTTCTTTTCTGTTTCTGGTGCTGTAAATAATCCGGATATATTTCACTATGTTGAAGGTGATAGCTTGTTTGATGCTCTTGAACTGGCAATGGGAATTAATCCTGCATTTGAAGATGTCAATTTGATTGTATTGAGCAGACTCAGCTATGATGGGGAATCGATGATAGCAGATACCATTGATATTAATAAGAATATAAAAATTCAAAGAGGAGACAGAATAAAAGTACTTGCACTTGAAACACAACGAAAGAACTTTTACGTACTTGTACTTGGTGAAGTTAATAATCCCGGACAATACCCAATAACTAAGAATAACACAACTTTGTATGAAGTTTTGAAGTCAGCAGGTGGCTTTACAAGTCATGCTTCATTAAGACGAGCAAAATTATACACTGGAAACAGCTTAGCAGTTTTTCTAGAAAAACAGTATGGTATAAATCTGCAAGATCAACACGACCTGGAGAATGTCCAACTCAGGAATACAATTGTAAATTTAGAAACGATGTTAATGTACCGTATGTCGAACATTTATCCAGAGGATACCTCTTATTTCTTCATGGAAAACCAACTTAGAGTTTTAACTGAGGGAAGTTCCCTGGATTTTACAAAGATTGGGAATGAAGATTCGGATATAGCAAAATATGTTTTAAAGAGTGGTGATGTAATTGTAATCCCGGAAATCAGAAAATCAGTCTATATATTTGGACAAATCGCAAGTCCGGGATATATTCCTTTTCTTGAAGGTAAGGATTACAAATATTATATTAATGAAGCAGGTGGATTAGGAGAACTTGCCGTTGAAGATGAAATTATGGTAATAAAAGGCGGTTCCAGGGCATGGATATCACCAATAAATCAAGAAGTAATAATTCAGGAAGGTGACTATATTTATGTACCAAAGGAGCAATTGAGATCATTTAGATCCTACGCAGTTGAGTATTCTATTTATGTTGGAATGCTTGCGAGTATTGCAACAGTAATTCTTTTGGTAATTACTGCATTTAAATAATCACCAAATGCTTGACAATCATGCGAAAAGTCATATATTTGATATGCTATTTTCGTTAATTTTTAACCTTACCGGAAAGCGAGAGCATATAGTAAAATAGTATTCCTTTATGTTACCTTGACATTAGAATTAATAGCGATTAACTTTGTTGCCCTTCTTTTTGAAGGGTTTGTTCTTTGAAAGAGTGAGTGCATTTAACCAGTCAGTTAAATGGTTTCAATAAAGCGTGCAAACGCTAGGATTACAATCGTTTAAATTAAAATTTACAACGGAGAGTTTGATCCTGGCTCAGGACGAACGCTGGCGGCGTGCTTAACACATGCAAGTCTACGAGAAAGTTTTCTTCGGAAAGCGATTAAAGTGGCGCACGGGTGAGTAACACGTAAGTAATCTACCTTTAGGTCTGGAATAACTTCGAGAAATCGAAGCTAATACCGGATGATGCAGCGGCACCACATGGTGATGTTGTTAAAGTCTATATGGCGCCTATCGATGAGCTTGCGTCTGATTAGTTAGTTGGTGAGGTAAAAGCTCACCAAGACTGCGATCAGTAGCTGGTCTGAGAGGATGATCAGCCACACTGGAACTGAGACACGGTCCAGACTCCTACGGGAGGCAGCAGTGAGGAATATTGGGCAATGGGCGAAAGCCTGACCCAGCAACGCCGCGTGTTGTCCGGATTTACTGGGTGTAAAGGGCGCGCAGGCGGGTCGATAAGTCAGAGGTGAAATCCTACAGCTCAACTGTAGAACTGCCTTTGATACTGCTGATCTTGAGTATGGAAGAGAGAGACGGAATTCCAGGTGTAGTGGTGAAATACGTAGATATCTGGAAGAACATCAGTTGCGAAGGCGGTCTCTTGGTCCAATACTGACGCTGAGGCGCGAAAGCGTGGGTAGCAAACAGGATTAGATACCCTGGTAGTCCACGCTGTAAACGATGAATACTAGGTGCTGGATCTTTAGATTCAGTGCCGCAGCTAACGCATTAAGTATTCCACCTGGGGAGTACGATCGCAAGGTTGAAACTCAAAGGAATTGACGGGGGCCCGCACAAGCAGTGGAGCATGTGGTTTAATTCGATGCAACGCGA
>JARRKK010000264.1:0-3876 GCA_037388105.1 Ignavibacteriaceae bacterium
TCATTATCCATCCTCTAACTTCACTCGTAAATTGGATCGTATTTGCGCCTTGAGGAAAGATTGTATTAGCTTCCTTCCAAGTGTTACCTCCATCAGTAGTTTTTAATAGTCTTCCATCTGAAAATACTTCACTTCCAATAATCCAACCAACTGGATAATACCTAAATTCAATGTCACTCAAGTATATATTAACCGGCGACTTTTGAGGTTTCCAGTTTTGTCCTCCATCCGTAGAATGTATTATTGTACCATTAGTACCTGTTGCCCAGCCAAGCATCTCATTTGTAAAATAAATATCACCCAAAGAACTATTTACACCGGAAAATAGCAGTTCCCAATTATTTCCACCATCAGTTGTTTTTATGATCAAGCCATTCCAACCTGCAATCCATCCAACGTTTTCATTTAAGAAATAAATTCCTTCGAGAGATTCCTTAGTTACTGCTTTTGCCATATCAATCCATTCATCCCCGCCATTGGTTGTCTTTAATATTGTACCAAGAAATCCTGTAATTATACCTTCAGAACTGTTTTTGAATGTGATACTTCCCAATGATGAATATGCAGGATTTTTTTGTTGAGTCCAACTTATACCTCCATTAGTAGTTGATACAATTTTTCCGTCAGTCGAAACTGCCCAACCCCTATTGCTATCATGCATATAAATATCAATCCAATTTTCATCTAAAATGTTATATTGTATTTGCCAGGTTGCCCCGCCATCTGTTGTTTTACCTATATTACTATACCCTACTGCCCAGCCAACCAACGTGTCAAGAAAATGAACATCTTGTACCCAGGTAATTGTTGAATCTATTATCCAATCTTTTCCACCATTTGCCGTTTTTATGAGTGGTCCACCTCTGAGTGCTTCCATACTAACTATTAAATGCTGATCGTCTATTAAAAATATTGAATTAAATTTATTGGTAGAGCCATCATATTGAAGGAACCAGTTTTCTCCTCCGTCAGTAGTAGCCCAGATATTTCCCCAGTCACCTGTCCATCCTCTGAATTCGTCAGCAAAAACAATCGGACGGCAACTAACAATTGTATCAGTCTGAACTGCCCAGGAACTCCCACCGTTTGTGGTTAAAAATATTTTATAGGTACCGTTGTCTGCTCCAGTCGTAGCCCAGCCCTTCTGCTCGTTTATGAAAAAGAGGTCATACACAGTTAACTTTTCTGGTAATAAAATTACTTCCCAATTATTTCCTCCATCTATGGATTTTATGAGTGTTCCACCAATGCCACCGCTCCAAACCAAATTGTCATTGATGTATTGTACAGAGTTAAGAGAATTACCTTGTGGAAGTGGGTTTTGCCATACCCACTGTGCATAACCTGTAACTATAGAGATTAGAAGTAAGGATAAGATGTGAAATATTTTTTTCATATAAATCGATGATATAATCAGGTTTTAAATTAGTTCCGATAACTCATACCAAATAAAATTATTATCGAAATGGGATTGTTATGTAAAACCAGAAAAATAACAATATTGAGCACTTAAGAAAGGTAAAAGGACAAGGTAGGCGTTATCAAAAGAGAGATTGAATTTGGTACAGTCCTGAACTGAATTTTTTGGTTGGAATACAACATACCGTGGACAATAATATTTATTGGAAGAATGATCCAAAATACTACCTGTCCATTTAATTATATTTGTAACCTATCAAACTTCTATCGTATAGTCAAATCAATAATTAATTTAATATGCTTAAAACCAACTCTGCATTATAAATCCTAAATTTTGTATTTTGCTTTCCAGTTGATGAACTTACTTGTTGAATTTAGAGAGAGTTATTAAGATAAAAATATAATGAAAATAGTTATTGCAGGAATTGGTGATGTTGGCTACCACATAGCCAGAGAACTTTCCAATGAATCTCACGATATAATTGCCCTTGATAACAACTCTCAGCGGCTTGCACAGGTTGATTCAATGGCTGATATATTAACAATCAATGGTTCTGCAACATCTTTGCGAAGTTTAATTGAAGCAAAAGTAGAAAAATCCGATCTCTTTATTGCAGTTACATCTTCAGAAGCTACAAATATTACGAGTGCAATAATTGCGAAAAAAATGGGAGCCGATAAAACTATTGTTCGTATCTCAAATGCAGAATACCTGGCTGAGGACGTAAAAGTAAACTTTCAGGAGCTTGGTATAGATTTTATGATCTATCCTGAAGAACTTGCTGCACAGGAAACCGTAAACCTTATAAAAAGAACTGCCGCAACTGATGTGTTGGAATTTGAAGGTGGGAAACTATCTGTCCTGGGTCTCAAGCTCGATAAACATGCACCAATAATCAATAAAACAATAACAGAAGTAGCACAGGAATATCCTAACGTCGATTTTAGGATAGTGGCTATGTACCGAAATTTTAAAACTATTATTCCCAAAGGAAAAGATAAATTTTTAGCAAATGATCAGGTCTTTGTAATCACAAAGCCTGAAGGTATTGAAATGATTCTCAAGCTTGTAGGAAAAGAGAATATAAAATTTGATAACATTATGATACTTGGCGGCAGTAAAATAGGCAGGAGAGTGGCTGTACTGTTGCAGAAACATATGAAAATAAAATTAATTGAATCGGATGAAGAAAAGACACTTGCTTTAGCAGATGATCTTCAAGACACTTTAGTTATTCGCGGTGATGGTCGTGATATTGATCTTCTTGCACAGGAAGGAATAATTGATGTTGATGCTTTTATATCGGTAACTGAGGATGCAGAAACAAATATAATTACATGCCTTATGGCTAAACATTTAGGTGTAACAAAAGCAATAGCACTTGTAGATAAAGCAGATTACGTGCCTCTTACGCAAACTATTGGTTTAGATTCACTGATAAATATGAAACTTATTGCAGCAACAAAGATTCTTCAATATATAAGAAGACGTGAAGTGATCGCCCAAACTTCCCTGGAGGGGATTGATGCACAATTATTTGAATATGTTGTTAAGCCGAACTCTCCTGTTAGTAAAAAACCTGTGAAAGATCTTGACTTCCCAAAAGAAGCTATTGTTGGTGGGTTAATCAGAGGTGAAGAAAGCATTATTGCGGTTGGCAATACACAAATAAAGGCAAATGATAGAGTTGTCATTTTCTCTCTTCCGGGAGGTGCGAAAAAAATTGAAAAATTATTTAAATCCTGAAGAGCACCAGCTGAATGAATATTAAAATAATTTTCAAAATGATCGCATTTCTGCTTATGCTAACCGGTATATTTATGATGTTAGGTATTCCCTTCTCAATTTATTACAAAGATGATGATATTTCTTCCTTACTAATTTCAGGCTGTTTCACATCGATTGTAGGGGTGATCATTTGGTTATTTACACGCAATACAGAAAGTAAAGAGCTTGGTAAAAGAGAAGGTTACTTAATTGTAACATTGGGATGGTTATCAATGGCTGTATTCGGGGCAATTCCATTTGTTGTTTATGGCGCGATCCCTAATTATGCTGATGCATTTTTTGAAACGATGTCCGGTTTCACAACTACCGGAGCAACGATCCTGGCAGACATTGAAGCTGTTCCTGCGGGATTACTTTTTTGGCGAAGTCTTACACAATGGCTTGGCGGAATGGGTATTATTGTTCTCTCTCTTGCGATACTGCCGATACTCGGTATTGGTGGTATGCAATTATTCACTGCTGAAGTACCCGGAATTACTCCGGATAAACTTCATCCACGAGTTAGTGAAACAGCAAAACGATTATGGGGAATTTATGCATTTCTAACTTTTGCTGAAATGATTCTGCTGCTGATCGGAGGAATGAGCTTATTCGATGCAATAAACCATTCCTTTACAACTATGGCAACAGGAGGATTTTCTACAAAGAATGCAAGTACAGCTTATTAC
>JARRKK010000265.1:0-3872 GCA_037388105.1 Ignavibacteriaceae bacterium
CGTTTAAATATTTTAAACAGATCGTTCATAATGGAGGGATTGCAGACCCTTTGATAATTGTATGGCCGAAAGGAATTAAATCAAAAGGAGAAATTAGAAATCAATACTGCCATATAACTGATATTGGTCCAACAATCCTGGATGTTACGGGTACACCATTCCTTGAAGAAATAGATGGACACAAACAAATGAAGCTGGATGGAATAAGTCTTAAATACTCCTTCGACAATGCTGATGCACCGGAAAAACATAATGAACAATATTACGAGATGTTCGGTAACAGGGCTATTTACAAAGACGGCTGGAAAGCAGTAACAATACATGGTAATAGAATGCCCTGGAATGTAAACGTTATAATTCCTTTTAAAGATGATGTTTGGGAACTATATAATATAAATGAAGACTTTTCCGAATCACACAATCTCGCAGACAAATATCCTGATAAGCTAAAAGAACTAAAAGCTAGATGGAGCGAACTCGCTTGGCAGAATAATGTTTATCCATTATACGACGATATGATCCAGAGAATCGCAAAACAGCAGGATCGATTGTTCGGTGACCGTAAAGTGTTTACCTACTATTATCCGGGAGCAGTACGAATAGGAGAAAAAGCATCACCACCGGTTAAAGGGAAATCGCACACAATAGAAACGAGTCTTAATTTAACCGGAAAAGAAGAAGGCGTGATTGTAGCCTGCGGAGGGTTTACAGGTGGGTATACTTTATTTATTAAAAACAACAAAGTCTATTACGATTACAACTATTATAATGGTAAATATTATTCACTTGAGTCTCCGCCGCTTCCTAAAGGTAATGTCGATATCAAATTTAACTTTATTGAGACGGGAGGTAAAATGAAAGGTATTCCCGGTGGAAAAGGAGAGTTATATATCAACGGTAAAAAGGTTGACGAAGTAGATATGCCCGCGATGCATATTTCTTCCTTCTCTCTTTCAGAAACATTTGATGTGGGCATAGATTCGGGAACGCCTGTTAGTAAAAAATACAGTATGACCAATCATTATCCATTTACAGGTAAACTTGATAAAGTAGTAATTACACTAACAGGTGGAAACAACGAGACCGAACTTTCAAAAGAATTTAATGCTGCTGAATCTGATTGATGCTAAAAAGAAAATGAACTTTATACTAATTAACCATATTTAAATAAATAAAAAATGGAGGGCTATAAATCTATGAAAACAAAAATGTTTCTAAGTTTTGTGCTTTGTCTTTTTCTGCTGCAGATAAATACCATAGCGCAGGATAAAAAAGTAAAACCCGGAGATCCCGGTGCATCAATAACCGTTGATGGAAGATATCTGCCTGCACCGCCTACAGTTTTTGGCGGAGAGATAACTCCAAATGCAGTGGGATCAACACCCTACTGGCCGCCTATAATAGTACCACCCGAAGGAGCACCGAATGTATTATTAATAATGATAGATGATGAAGGATTTTCAGCACCATCAACCTTTGGCGGTGTAATCCCAACCCCGGCGATGGACCGCGTGGCTGACAACGGACTAAGGTATACACGCTTTCATACAACTGCACTTTGTTCACCGACACGTGCTGCACTTCTCACAGGCCGTAACCACCACTCGGTCGGTACGGGTGTTGTAGTTGACCAGGCAACGGGTTATCCCGGGTATAACAGTGTTATTCCAAATAATGCTGTTGCCATAGGAGAAATACTTCGACTTAATGGCTATCATACAGCATGGTTTGGAAAAGATCACAACGTTCCTCAGTGGGAAGGAACCGAAGCGGGTCCGTTCCATAACTGGCCAACCGGTTATGTGAAAGGTTTTGACTATTACTATGGTTTTATTGGTGACGATACAAATCAATGGCAGCCAAACAACCTGTTCCGCAACACAACCCCCATTCAACCATTCATTGGTCATCCCGGATGGAACCTTGTTACTGCTATGGCAGATGATGCAATTGAACATATTAATATGCTCAATTATACACAGCCGAACAGACCGTTTATGATTTACTATGTGCCGGGCGCTACACATTCACCGCATCATCCAACTCCTGAATGGGTAAAGAAGATTACTGATATGCATTTGTTCGATGAAGGATGGAATGCTCAACGCGAAAAGATATTTGCTAATCAAAAGAAACTTGGAATTGTTCCGCAGAGCGCAAAACTAACTGAGTGGCCAAAAGATCTTAAAAAATGGAACGAACTCTCAGATGAGGCTAAAAAACTTTATATACGTGAAGCAAATATTTATGCGGCTTACCTTGCATATACTGATCACGAAATTGGAAGAGTGATCCAAGCAATTGATGATATGGGTAAACTTGATAACACACTTATCATTTATATCGCTGGTGATAACGGTTCAAGTCCTGAAGGAACAGTTAATGGACTTTACAATGAATTCGCCGTGGCAAATGCGGTTCATCCTACCGTTGAACAGAACATGAAGTTCTTTGATGAGTGGGGTACGGACCAAACTTATCCTCACTATGCTGTTGGTTGGGCAATAGCCTGGGATACTCCGTATCAATGGACCAAGGAAGTTGCCTCGCACTTTGGAGGGACAAGAAACGGAATGGCAATGATGTGGCCAAATAAAATAAAAGATAAAGGAGGCATACGCAATCAGTTTCACCATGTAATCGATATTGTGCCAACTATACTGGAAGCTGTCGGGGTTCCGGAACCTGAAATGATAAACGGTGTTGCACAAAAACCTATAGAAGGCGTGAGCATGGCATACACCTGGGAAAATGCAAACGCACCAGGTGAAAGAAGAACTCAATATTTTGAAATGTTCGGTTCGCGGGCCATATACCACGACGGCTGGATAGCTTCAGCACCTCCGATCAATGCACCATGGGATTTATCATTGGAAAAATTGCCTACCGATATCATGAACGGATACAAATGGCAGCTGTATAATCTCGATGAAGACTGGACTCAGTCAAATGATCTTGCAGCCAAGATGCCGGATAAGCTGCGTGATATGGAACAGTTGTTTACTATGGAAGCAACCAAGTACAATGTGTTTCCTTTGAACAATACGCGCTTAAAAAGATTTATATCTGAAAAACCAACCTACACTCCTGACCGTACTTACTTTGAATATACCAGTAGGATTAGTAATATTATGTTTGCTGAAACAGGCTCGGCACCAAGCTTATTGAACAGGTCTTACACAATTACTGCGGAGATAGAAATCCCTGATGGCGGTGCAGAAGGTATGCTGATGACAGACGGCGGAAGATTTGCCGGCTATGGTTTTTATCTTTTAAAAGGCAAGCCTGTCTTTACATGGGATATGCTGGCACTTGAAAGAGTTAAATGGATGGCGAAGGATGCATTGACACCCGGCAAACATACAATTGAATTTGACTGGAAATCAGACGGACCGGGATTTGGCAAAGGCGGAAGCGGAACTTTAAAAGTGGATGGTACTGTTGCGGACAGTCATCCAATGCCGAAGAGTTTACCAATTGCACTAATGTGGGGCGAAGGTTTTGCAATTGGTTCTGATACAGGAACACCTGTGGATGATAAAGATTACCAGATACCATTCGATTTTACAGGAAAGATTATTAAAGTGACAGTAAAGCTGGGCAAAAAAGAGTTATAATATTAAAATGAGCTTCTGCAAATTAAAAGGGTCGGTTATCAGCCGACCCTTTTTTATTTTCCTTACGGTTCTACCGGCTCTTCATATGCAGCGCCAGCTAAAAACAATTTTGAGAAATTAATCTAATACGTACATTTTTAATAAGTTTGATATGTGGATCATTATTGATTATCATTTAAGCAAAATTCAATTGAAAATCGCAGTAATACTAATAATTTCATTTCTATTATTACTTTGTTATACAACATTTGCACA
>JARRKK010000266.1:0-7681 GCA_037388105.1 Ignavibacteriaceae bacterium
AACTGCAATACTTCATAAAGCAGGGTTAGTTACATTTGCCGGTCCAATGGTTACCAGTGATTTTTCAAATGGTATAAGTTCCTATACAGAGGAGATGTTTTGGAGAATAATAACTTCGACCAAAAAGTTAGGCCGGCTAAAGTATCCTACTCAATCAAAACTTTCAGCAATAACCAAAGGAAGTACAACCGGTAGGATAGTAGGAGGAAACCTCGCAGTATTTAACGCTTTAATCGGTTCACCCTATTTTCCTGTTTTGAAAGAAAAGATCTTGCTATTAGAAGGATAATAATCTTAATCTGGATCTTAACGGGGAGATGAATGACTACTCGCTCGTTTTTACTTGCAGTGATCTCTTGATACAGAAAAATATCAGGAATAAAAAAATAATACTTGTTCAGGAAGGTATGACCGATCCTGAAAAATTAGGGTTTTATCTCGTAAAGTATTTTAATTTTCCAAGATGGATGGCAAGCACATCAGTTACAGGGTTATCAAATTATTATGATAAATTTTGCGTTGCTTCTGAAGGATATCGCAAATTGTTTATCCAGAAAGGAGTTGATCCGGGAAAAATTGAGATTACAGGAATTCCAAATTTTGATGATTGCGAAAAATTTTTAGATAATGATTTCCCACATCACGGATTTGTACTTGTTGCTACTTCTGATATGCGTGAAACTTATAAGTATGAAAATCGGAAAAAGTTTATTGAAGAAGCATATAGTATAGCACAAGGAAAGCAATTAATATTTAAACTTCATCCTAATGAAAATTATGATCGTGCCTTTGCAGAAATTAAAAAATACGCACCCGGTTCATTGGTGTTTCATCATGAACAGATTGAACCTATGATTGCAAATTGCGATACACTTATTACAAGATTTTCATCGGTTGCTTATATTGGGCTTATACTGGGTAAAATCGTTTATTCTGAATTTGATGTAGAGAAACTAAAACATCTAGTACCAATACAGAACGGAGGTACATCAGCATTTCATATAGCTCAAATTGGTCGCAGGTTGTTAGCAGAAAATGAGTGTTTTAGCATCTTTGCTATCAGAAAAAATCCGGTAAAGCAGATTCCTTTGAAGGAAAAGTTTAAGTTTAGAAGGAAATTGGCAAAGGTAAAACACTAATCTTTTTGCTTATACTTTGCTTGAGAATTTTTTACTTCACAAAGGATTTTGAGGTTTGAGTAATCAGCCTATAATCGTAACTGTAATTCAGGCAAGAATGGGGTCCACACGTCTTCCTAATAAAGTCTTGATGCCTCTCGCAGATAAACCACTTCTATTAAGATTATATGAGAGAGTCAGCGCTTCAAAGTTTTCAACTATTAATGTAATTGCAACCAGTTCTGAACAAAATGATGATGTTATAGAAAAACTATGTAATGATAATGATATAGATTACTTTCGCGGAAGTGAAATGGATTTGCTCGACCGGCATTATAAAGCTGCTCTGGAGCATTCTCCTGCCGCGGTTGTCAAAATACCATCTGATTGTCCGTTAATAGATCCAAATATAATTGATAAAGTTTTAAAGTATTATATTGATAATCAAAATAAATTTGATTTTGTCAGCAATCTTCATCCACCTAGTTATCCGGATGGAAATGATGTGGAAGTAATGAGTATGAATGCACTTGAATATGCCTGGCAACATGCAACCAGAGAATTAGAACGCGAACATACAACACCTTATTTTTGGGAGAATCCTGAGAAATTCAAAATTGGAAATGTTTTGTGGGAAACTGGAAAAAATTATTCCATTAGCCACAGATTTACAATAGATTATCCTGAAGATTATAGATTTATAGAAAAAGTATATAATGAACTGTTTGACGAAAAAAGAATATTTTCTTTAGAGGATATTCTGTTATTACTGGAAAGAAAACCGGAAATAAAAAATATTAATTCAAAATACGCTGGAGTAAACTGGTATCGCAATCATCTTGATGAGTTGAAAACGATAAGAAAGAGTGATACAAATGTTAATTAAGAATTATTCAAAATGTATTAATAAATGGGACATGGTACTATGCAAAATAAGTTAGATGGTAATGATTTTCCGACTATAATTAACTCTGATAAGCTGTACCAAAAAGCTCTGGAACTTATCCCCGCTACGACACAAACCTTGGCGAAAGGTCCACAGCAAAATGTTAAAGGTGTAGCACCAAAATATCTTCAAAAAGGAAAAGGATCGCACGTGTGGGATGTTGACGGAAATGAATATATAGACTATAATATGGGAATTGGTCCGTTATCTCTCGGTTATGCTTACCCAAAAGTGGATGATGCGATTAAGAATCAACTAAAGGACGGTATAACATTTTCATTAATGCATCCCCTGGAAATTGAAGTAGCTGAACTAATCAATGAAGTGGTACCAAATGCAGAATCAATCAGATATAGTAAAACCGGTGCTGATGCTACTTCCGCTGCAATAAGGGTTGCACGGGCTTACACAGGACGAGAAAAAATACTTTGTTGTGGTTATCATGGATGGCACGATTGGTATATCTCAGTTACTGATAAAAATAGCGGTATTCCTGAATCAACGAAAGATTTAACTTTTACCGTGAACTATAATGATATTGATAGTGTTAAGGATTCAATTGATTCGGATATTGCAGCAATAATATTAATGCACTAAGAGAGTTGTGCAGTGAGAATGGTTCTTTACTTATTTTTGATGAGATGTGGACTGGTTTTAGAGTTGCTCTAGGTGGTGCTCAGGAATATTTTGGTGTTGATGCTGATCTGGTTACGTTTTCAAAAGCAGTTGCTAATGGTATGCCGCTTTCAATTTTATGTGGGAAAAAAGATGTAATGAAAGTTCTGGATGAAGATGTATTCTTTTATACTACCTTCGGCGGTGAGGCACTTTCACTTGCTGCAGCGAAAGCAACGATAAACGAATTGAGAGATAAAAACGTTCCTGAATATTTAGCCAGGCAAGGTAAAAAATTAAAGGATGGATACAATCAAATTGTAAAGGAACTTGGAATGGACTATACTAATTGTATTGGTTATGAATGCCGTTCATTAATTACTTTTGATGCAAAAGCGGGAAATCCGCTCGAGTTAAAATCTCTTGTACAGCAGGAAATGATTAGAAGAGGAATTCTATGGGGTGGTTTTCATAATATGAGTTTCTCCCATACCGATGATGATATAGAATATACATTGAAAGCATATCGTGAAGTACTCCCTATTCTTAAACTGGCGATCGATGAAAACAATGTTAAAGAAAAATTAAAGGGTGAACCTGTTGCCCCGGTTTTCCGAAAAGTGAGCAACTTTAACTCAAAACCAAAACAAACTATTGCATAGATCCTAAATGACAAGCTATCCCAAACTATTTTCACTTGAGAATAAAGTTGCTTTAGTAACAGGCGCACTTGGCTTGATCGGAAAACATCATTGCGAAGCACTTGATGAAGCAGGTGCAAATATTATTGTTTGTGATTTGGATGATACCGAATGTGTGGCGTTCGCAAATACACTTCAAAATAAATCGATTGGGATTGCTGCCGATATTACAAAAATAAAAGATGTTAAAGCATTATTAGATAAATCATTAAAAGTGTTTGGAAAGATTGATATTCTTATTAACAATGCTGCAATAAATGATATGTTTGAAAATCCTCAAGCAGCAGCAGAAAAATCAAAGTTTGAAAATTACCCTCTCGAACTTTGGCAAAAGTCTTTAGATGTAAACATTACTGGGATGTTTCTATGCTCACAGATTATAGGTAGTCAGATGGCAGAGTCTGGGAGTGGGAGTATAATTAATATAGCATCGACTTACGGTATGGTTGCACCAGATCAATCACTTTATCAAATGCCTGATGGTACACAATCATTCTATAAATCGGCGGCATATCCGGTTACAAAAGGAGCAGTTCTATCTTTTACAAAGTTCTTAGCAGCTTATTGGGGTAGCAAGGGTTTACGTGTAAACACTTTATCACCCGGTGGTGTTGAAAACAACCAGGATGAATATTTTATTAAAAACTACAAACAAAAAACTCCACTTGGAAGAATGGCACAACCTACGGATTACAAAGGTGCTCTTATTTTTCTGGCAAGTGATGCATCTGGTTACATGACCGGGGCGAATTTAGTAATTGATGGAGGCTGGACAGCATGCTAATTGATGAAAAATTAAAAAATGATAATGAACAACTACAATCCAAAATAGAAAAGATTAAAATTGTTGTTACTGACATTGACGGAGTATTAACAGATGCAGGTGTATATTTTTCTGCAGAGGGTGAAGAACTTAAAAGGTTTTCTATAAGGGACGGAATGGGTGTTGAAAGATTGCGAAAGTTATCAGATATAGAAACGATAATTGTAACAGGTGAAATTTCGGGCTCGGTTAGAACAAGAGCTAGTAAGTTAAAAATCACGGAATACTATCTGGGTGTAGATGACAAAGTTAAAGTAATTGAAGAAATAAAAAGAAAAAACCATGTTGATGAAGAAAATATTGCTTTTATAGGTGATGATGTTAACGATATTTCAATGATGGAAGTTGTAGGCTTTACGGGTACTCCTGCAGACGGAACCGTTTTCATAAAGGATATTGCAGATTACATTTGCACTAATAGAAGTGGGAACGGTGCTTTTAGAGAATTTGCTGAGTTAATTATTGCATTTACTGCAACAAAAAATTAGAAATTTATAAAAGATGTTACTCTATTTCTTATTGAGGTTTGAATGGAAAATAAAAGGGAATTATTAATCGGAGACAGGATGGTTGGTGATGGTCATCCGGTATTTGTAATTGCAGAGATTGGTATAAATCATAATGGTTCAGTTGAAATTGCAAAGAAAATTATTGATGGTGCGAAAGCTGCAGGATGTGATGCAGTAAAATTTCAAAAAAGAACTCCTGAAGTTTGTGTACCGAAAGATCAATGGAATATAGAAAGGGATACACCGTGGGGACGAATGACCTACATCGATTACAGACATAAAATTGAATTTGGAAAGAATGAGTATGCTGAGATTGACAAATTTTGTAAAGATATAGGCATTTTATGGTTTGCATCATGCTGGGATATCGACTCTGTGGAATTTATTGAAGAATTTAATCCTCCAATATTTAAAACATCATCAGCATCTTTAACTGATACAGAATTGTTGATAAGACATGCTAAACTTAATAAACCAGTTATTATTTCTACAGGAATGTCAACAATGGGAGAGATAGAGAATGCGGTTAATGATTTTGGTTTCGAGAATCTAATAATTGCACATTCAACATCATCATACCCTTGCAGGTACGAAGAATTGAATTTAAAAATGATTACAACGCTTAGTGAAAAATATCCAAATACAATTATTGGTTATTCAGGACATGAAACGGGTCTATCCCCCACCTGGGCTGCTGTTGCGCTTGGAGCTGCTATTGTGGAAAGACACATAACACTCGACAGAGCAATGTGGGGTACAGATCAGGCAGCTTCTGTTGAAGTTAATGGATTTCATCGATTGGTAAGAAATATACGTGATATTGAAATTGCATTAGGCGATGGAATTAAAAAAGTGTATAAGAGTGAGTTAATTTCACTTGAAAAACTAAGGAAAGTTAAATCCAGTGCTGTACCTGATTAAAAGAGAATCTATACGAGAATGAACCAGGCTAACATTTTTGAAAATATATGGGGCGGAATATTAGCCTACTTCAGTAATTTAACACAGCCTGAAATTTATATGATGATCATAATTATTTCAGCAGCAGTGTTCTTTATTATTCTTGAAAGAATATTTCCATATACAGAGGGACAAAAAATATTACGTGAGGGTTTTTTTGATGACTTGGCACTATACACTATTGCACAAAGCTATATACTTGGTATATTAATTTTTGGATACATTATTGTTAGTATAGACAATTCAACACAATTATCAAGACTCAAACTGTTTGCAAATGTTCCTATCTGGTTACAGTTAATATTCTTTACAATAACACATGATCTGTATATCTACTGGATGCACAGATGGCAGCATAAGAATAAATATTTATGGAGAATTCACGAAGCACACCACTCACCCAAAAAGGTAGATTGGTTATCAGGTTCACGCTCACACGCGTTGGAAATAACAATTAACCAAACCATTGAATTTTTACCAATCGTTTTACTAGGTTCTCCCCCGGAAGTAATAGCATATAAAGGGGCAATAAGTGCAGTTTGGGGAATGTATATTCATTCTAATCTTAACATACATACAGGAAAACTGCAAAAGATTATTAACGGTCCGGAAATGCACAGATGGCATCACAGTACAGGTAAAGGCAGGAACCGAAACTTTTCCACCAAATTGGCAATATGGGATTGGATGTTTAATACAGCCTATTTCCCAGATTACAAACCTGATGTGTACGGATTAAGAACTTACTTTCCAAAAAATTATTTTATTCAAACACTTTTTGCATTCAGAAGTTTTGGAAGTTTCAACAATAGTTTACTGCTGAAATTGTATCTTAGTCAGGTTATTAATTCAGTAGGAATCAGCCTTACCATTTAATTTGGAAATTTAATTATAAGATATGACTATTTTTTGATTGCTGTATATCTCAGCACATCGGTTTTTTCAATTGTAATCATTCCCCCGCAATTTGCTGATTCAAATATTTTATTTAAAGTTGGTAAAAATTTTTCAATTTTTCCCATTTTATCAACTATTTCTATAATAAGTGGTAAATCTTGAGAAAGTGCCAATATTTTTGATGTATGAATTCTGCTGGTTCCTCCATAGCCCATGATGCCTCTAAACACAGTAGCACCTGCTAAACCAGATTGTTTTGCCACACGTACAATTTTTTCATACACTGGCATTGAGTGGGATTTATCACTTTCACCAATAAATATTCGCAGTAATTTTGCATCACCATCAATTTGCATGGGTTATCCAATTAATTTTGATATTAAAAAAGCAATATAAATTCCAAGGAAACACAGGACTAAGTTAAAAAAGACATTAACAAATCCATATAAATACTGAGCATCACGAAACAGACTCATTGTCTCTAAAGAAAATGTAGAAAAAGTAGTGAATCCACCACAAAAACCAACGGAAAGAAATATTCTTAATTGTGCATTCAATAATTCTTTCTCGTTAAAGTAAAAAACAATCATTCCCAGGATGAAACTTCCGATAACATTTACAATCAACGTTCCATACGGAAAATTTACAGGTAGTACCCTATAAGTACTATTTGATAGCCAGAATCTTAGCATCCCCCCAATTGCTGAACCAATTCCAATGTAAATGTAATTGAGCATTTTACTTTAACACCAGATAAATAAAAGTAAATATTAACTAATTGTAAATTTTATAATTTGAATTATTTATTAAGCACATTTACTTAGTAATGTTCAAGAAACTTATTATATTTTTCATTTATTAAAAGTATAAACGACGACAAAAAATTGCATACTTTAATTTGAAGTCTAAATAAATTATAATATTAATATCCAATCTTAAAATCTATGTGGAATTATAAGGTAAAAGATAATTTATTTATTAGACTTTATGTAACCAAAAGTTTCGATTGGATTAATAACAAATTTACAGATAGTTGTTACAAATTATTATTGAGGAGGTGATATATTTTATATTCTCTGCGAAAGTAGATTGTTAAATAACATAATAAAAAA
>JARRKK010000266.1:7724-9309 GCA_037388105.1 Ignavibacteriaceae bacterium
AAAAAACCCCGATTAAAAATCGGGGCAATTTAATTTTCTATTTATACTCTATCAGTTAAATCTTAGCGTAAAAGAAATAAGAATATTAGCTTCAGCTTCACTTTGGTAAATAGTTGGTATATTGCCGCCAAAATCTTCACTTGGCTTATCCCACCAGCCAAGCATTCCTCCTACGTTCATTTCAAAATCACCTTCGCCAGAACTAATTCCAAGACCCGCTGTAAGGTACTTTTTGTCATATTCAGTAGGTACATCTTTTAATGGTGACATATTGTAAATAAATCCTGCTCTTGCACTTAAACCGGTAAAAGGTAACCGAAATTCTGCACCTGCTCTTATATTTACAATTGGTCTGTATCGTTCAAGAATATCTTTGTTTAGTGCAGCTTGTTGAGTTATTTCCATATCGCCGGAGAATTTCATCTGAGTATAATCAATATAAGTTGCCTCGGCAGTTGCAGTAATAAACCAAAGATTAACCGCGGTTCCTGCTGTAAATTCAAATGGTGAGGTTACTCCGTATCTGGTTTCAATCACCGGGATATCAAGCTGATTTATTAATCCAGTAGAAAATGAACTCGTGCCATTAAAGTGATGGTCTTCAATAATTGAGTATATTGTAGGCAACTTGACTGAGCCGCCAATACTTATAAAATCAAAGAATTTGTAAAGAAATCCAAACCTAAAATCCCATCCATTGTAATTCCATTCAACTACATCGTTCAAATAAAATTGCTCAAAACCGGCAGTAGTATCATTGCCTGGGATAGTCTGTACATCGTTACCATAAATGTCTTTTGTGTCTATTTCAAAATATTCGCGGTTACTGATGTAACTTCCAACCGCATAGTTTGCACTGGCTCCAAAGAAAACATTCGGAGCAAATTCATAAGCAAATCCAACCGACCAGTGATTGATACTGCCTTCATCTAAGACAGATGCTTTTTGATTAAGATTTCCATTTAAATTCGTTGTATTTCCAAGAAGTCCGGATGCTGTATCGATGACAGTTAAATAGCTCAGCTGTAATGATTTTGTAATTTCACTGTTATTTGCTGTCAGATCGTTTATTATTGTATTTGTACTTGCATTAAACGCTTCAAACTGTACAATCCTATTGAAGTCATTTGATTTATTATAACCGATGGAAAATACTAAATTATGACCGCCACTATCATTCGCAACTGGAAATATAACACCAAACTGGCTAAAGTTTGTTTCGGTTTTATGAGAATCCAAACTGTCATCTAAAAATTTAACCTCATTATAGTAGAGATTTAAATTTATCGTCCCGGAAAATGTGGGTTTATCTGCTAATCCAAGCGTGGCTGGATTCATAAGGGTTGCAGTGTATGTATTCCCGATTATTGAATAAGCATTACCCATACTTAAAGCACGGGCATCATAAATAAGTCCTGGTTGAGAAAGTCGATACGCATCTTCATGTGTCTGAGATAAATAATCCTGAGCAAAATTCTTAAAAGGAAATGAAAGAATTATGATTACAAGGGTAGGAAGAAACAATTTTTTACTGAACATATATTCTGCCTGCTATTTGAAAAAATGATGCTAAAATTATTGAAAT
>JARRKK010000267.1:0-5613 GCA_037388105.1 Ignavibacteriaceae bacterium
CATATATAAGGAACTAATAAGTCTACTAGCAACTCAGTGAAATCTCTCTATCATGAATATCATATCAACTAACTTTTATAATTTTATTTTTAAGGATATCGAAATCGATTGGTTTGGTGAAGTAATCGTCCGCCCCATGATCCATTGCAGTTTGATAATTGTACTCATCAATATAAGCTGTAATCATATAGACTTTTATATTTTCGAATTTTTCCTTTATCCTTTTTAACAATTCTAATCCATTCATACCCGGCATATTTATATCTGAAAGGACTAGGAAAGAATCTTCGTTATTAAGTTTTTCAACATAGGCAAGTGCTCTTTCTCCACTGAACTCAAAGTGCATTTCAAGTTTACCCGACTTCAATTCTTTTCTGAATTTTTGTTGAAACAGGAATTGTACATCCTGTTCATCATCAACAACCATCAATCTCATATAGTTTCTCCAGTTTCAGTTTGCATTTTTAGGTAGTGTAATTTTAAATTCTGTATATTTTCCAGGTTCCGTTTCAAAGGTAATATCTCCATTATGTCCTTTGGAAACAATATCATAACTTAATGATAAGCCTAATCCAGTGCCTTCACCTGCAGGTTTCGTAGTAAAGAACGGATTAAATAGCTTATCTTTAACATTTTCCGGAATTCCATTTCCATTATCGCGTATAAGAATTTCAATTTTATCTGTATAATTTTTACTACTCAGAGTCACCATTGGACTGAATCCATCACCTGTATATTTTTTCTTTTTGTGTACTTCATAAAAACTATTGGAAATGATGTTGAGGACAACCCTGCTGATATCCTGAGGTACAATATTAACACTTCCAATCGTATTATCAAACTCTTTTTCCATTTTTACATTAAATGTTGTGTCTTGCGCACGCATTCCATGATATGCGAGATTTAAATCTTCTTCCAGCATCGCATTTATATCTGTTAACTGTTTTTCACCAGATTTACCTCGTGAATGCTGAAGCATACTTTTCACAATACTATCAGCTCGTTTACCATGTTCATTTATTTTAGAAGCATTTAGTTCTAAATCTTTTAATAATGCTTCTATTTCCTCAGCTCTTTCTCTGGGGACTTTGCTTTTTTCAGAAAGTAATTCTTCACGTAACTCCTGAATTAATTCTAAAGTGAGCTGGGCAAAATTATTAATAAAATTTAACGGATTTTTTATTTCATGAGCTATCCCGGCTGTCAATTGACCCAGCGATGCAAGCTTTTCCTGCAATACCAACTGCTCCTGAGTAGATTTTAAATCTTCTACGGTTTTATTTAATTTTGTATATGCTTCTGCATTGTCCAATGCGATTGCTGTATAGGTAGCTAGGTTTCGCAAAATATTCAGATGATAATCTGTGTATGCATTTTTTACAAAACTTTGTGCTGTTATAACTCCAATTGCTGTGTCCTTACTAATCAGTGGAAGATACATCAATGATTCAGCATTAGCCCCAGCTGAAGCTTCCTTAAGTTTTTTAACATATTTTTTATACTCTACTTCGTAATTATTTACAAAAATCTCCTTTTTATTTTTAAAGCACCAAACAGCAGGCCTGTTTTCATCATCTAATGAATTAGAAAATAATGGAAGTGTCACACCCTTTTCTTTTGCAGCAGGGAAAACAATTGAATTTTCTTCTTTTTTATAAATACCAATACTAAATACAGTTGCATCCATCATGGTGTTTACATTTTCATAAACAGTATCAATAATACTTTTAATTGTTAATCTTGCTGTTATATCTTTGCCAATTTCACTTAACAGTTCAATATTTTGTTTAGTTTCACGATATTCTGCTCGTTCCCTCTCCTTTTTAGTTAATCTCTTGCGTTGTATACGATCTACAACAAAAATGCCAGTAATTAATATGATGGCATAGAGTGTATAGGCCCACCAGGAACGATACCAGGGAGGGAATATTTTAAATGAAAATGTAGCTTCATTACTTTCGTGCTTATAGATATTGTTTGCCTTAACTCTGAATGTATATTCACCTGCAGGAAGATTTGTATAAGTTCTGTTTACCTCTTTTGTTAACGATGACCATTGTTTATCAAATCCTTCCAACATTGATTGATAATGCGTTGTAGCCGGGTCATCGTAAGTTGTCGCAGAATATTCAAATCTTAATGAATTGTGTTCAAAGGATAATTGGGGTAAATTGTTTTTTAAAGAATTTCCATAACCTCCAAATAATAATGAATCATCGTCAATCATTACTTTACGTACAAGTGCATTATATTCAGCTTTGTAGTTTTTCTTGACTGTTGGATCGTATCTAATCAAATTTTCATTTGTACCAAACCAGACAACTCCATCGTCTTCTGGATAAATGCGGCTTACGGACATATTGGAAAATCTTCGAAAAGGAGTCTTATCAATTGTGTATGATCCATCAGATTTAGGATTAAAAACTGCGGCCTCATTACCAAGACAAATCCAAATATTTCCAGCCTTATCCTCAACGAGATTTGAAGAAGAAGAAACATTTCCAATGCTAATACTATTATACATGGAATCTTTTAAAAACTCATCATCAGATTCGTTATAATCGTAAACACCATCTGTTCCTATAATCTTTATCTGATTTGAAATGGTTGTAACCCAACAACCTCCAGGTGGCAATCCGCTTTTTACACCGTAATGCTCAATGACTGGATTTTGTAATTCTCTTAAATTGAGTTCAACTTTAATAGTTCCTTGAGAGTCTGTACCAAGCCACAAAACTCCAGGTTCAGGTTCAGAAATCGATGCAATATATTCTCCTATTCCATTTATTTTCCCTTCATCTATCCATATCCCATTTTTAAAGTAGAACGAAGTAATACCGTCTATCAAACCAGCGAATACTCTATTTGTGTCTGATATTGAACGACAAAGAAATTGAAGAAATAAGGAGTTACCCTCCGACTTTTTAATTACAGCAGCTTTGTCATCTTTAATACTATACAAACCTGTTCCTATTGCAGCGAGTAATTGATTATTAATCTTAAGTAGTGAAAATGTTTGCGAGTTACCAGCTAGAAGACCCGAGACTGGTTTTAATGTTGAACTTTTCTCATCCAGATACGACAATCCATTTGAAGTTGCAGCATATAATCTTCCTTTAAATCGTGTAATATCATAAGGAGTTCCGTTTAATCCCAAGGATGCATCGTATAATGTTAGAGGAGAAGGATACTCTGCCAAACTTATATAATTTTCCGGTGCTGACCAGATTATACCATGACTATCTACAAATAGTGCCGTTACTGAATTGTTTGGTAAGCCGGACTCAAGATTAATACTTTGCCATTTGGTTCCATCCTGTGACATTATCACCAGGCCACCTGTTAACGTAGCAAAAATGTAAGAACCATCAGATAAAAAAGTACCTTTATAAAGAGTACTCTGTTTTAAATAAGTATTAACATCGGAATTAAACGGTGCAAAAGAAACTCCATCGTACAAATACAGTCCTTTGTTAAATACACCGACCAGGAAAATCTCATTTTCTTCCTCACCATGATTGGTCTTGTAAGGTAACATTACCTGTAAACGATCATGCTTAAACTTCTCACCATCCGGAACGAGGATTAATGAATCATTAACCATCTTCATTAACCCAACCCCACCCTGCTGCACATAGTAACTATCGTTTAACCAAAATGCATAGTAGAACATTGCAGTCGTTCGCCAAACTTTAACTTCCCAATCCGTTATTTTGTCAGATGTCTGGGAATGACTTGATGGAGTGAACAAAAATATGCGTTCAAATGTTTGAAAGAATATTCCCTCTTCAGTAACAATGGTAGTCCATACGTAACTAAAAACTTTATCGCTGTCATCTACATAATCGAGCAATGAAAGAAATTCTAATTCTCCTGATTCATTACGATCCAGATACCCAAAATCGGCAGATGCACCTATATAAATCCGCCCATTCTCATCGATAGTCATCGAACGTGCAAAAGATTTATTTGAAACTTCTATGGTTCTCCAGGTTGAGCCATCATATTCAAGTAACCCCGGAGCTGTTCCAATGTATATTATTCCACGCTTATCTTCAACAAAACTCCATACCTGCACATCAGCACCGGTCTCCTGCGTGCTGTAACTGGTTATAAATGGATTGCCGGCTTCGTGTGGTGATTGTGTAAATGTACAGTCTGCGAAGAGAATAAGAATGTAAAGTAATAAATTTTTATTCAACGTAGAATGCCTGTTATTCTTGCAAAGGAAATCAGTTAATTTTACCATAATATTTTAAAACCAAATAAGTAATATCATCACTTTGAACTGTTCCTTCTGAGAATTTTTTTACTTCAGCTATTATACTGTTTGTAAGTTCAGTTGGAGTATTGTCTGACATTTTATGTAACGTTTTGTTTAATCGGTCATCTCCAAATTCATTATCATCTTTATCCATTGCTTCTGTTACACCATCAGTATAGAGAAATAATGAATCGTTAGCTTTTAAGGTTATTGTCTGGGGTTCGTATTCTGAATCCTTAAATGCACCAATAAACAATCCTCCCACATTTTCAATTTGCTTTATTTCTCCGTTGTGAGGTATAATATAAGGAAGGTTATGTCCGGCATTACAGCATTCAAAATTTCCATTACGTGTATCTAATATTCCATAAAACAGCGATACAAACATTGTAGATAAACTTTCTTCAGCTATTATATTATTTATTTCGGTTAGACAGATATCCGGGGATATTCCTTTTAATGCTGTAGCTTTTAACAAAGTACGACTTATTGCCATCAACATTGCAGCCGGAACACCTTTTCCGGAAACATCTCCAATAACAACCCCAATTCGTGATTTATCAATCGCAAAAAAATCATAAAAGTCTCCCCCAACTTCTTTTGCAGGAATCATTTTGGCAAATACCTCAAATTCAGTACGGTCTGGAAAAGCCGGAAATGTTTGAGGAATTATTGAGGTTTGTATTTCAGTAGCAATTTTTAATTCAGATTCTAATATGGTTAATCTGTCTTTGGATTCAATCGCCGCTTTTAATACCTGAAGTTCTTTGATTGCTTTATTGATTGTAGTTTCGAGATCATCTAGATCAATCGGTTTAGTTACAAAATCATATGCGCCTCGATTCATCGCAGTACGAATATTTTCCATATCACCGTATGCTGAAACAACCACTGATTTAAAAATTGTACTCAGTTTCGAAAGTTCGGTTAAAAGTGTAAGACCATCCATTTCGGGCATATTTATATCGGTCAATATAAGTTCTATTTCACCGTCGTTATTGAGTTTATTTAGTGCATCCACGCCATTATGTGCAAAAACAAATTCAAATTCCCTCTCTTTAATTTTCTTACGGAATTTTTGTTGTACCAGATGTTCCAGATCCGGCTCATCATCAACAACCAAAATTCTTGATGGCATATATTACTCCTACAAATGAAATATAAATTAGATTGTAATAATTATTGTTAGCTATTTTGGTTTGAATTATGAACAGATTTAAGAAATACAGCTATCATAATATTAAAAACAAAATAGTTAACAATAATTATTTCAATCTAATTTATATTTCATTTGTAGGAGTAATATATGCCATCAAGAATTTTGGTTGTTGATGATGAGCCGGATTTGG
>JARRKK010000268.1:0-3846 GCA_037388105.1 Ignavibacteriaceae bacterium
GAAGGAGTGACTGCCGTTGCATATTCAATTTCAGGTATTTCTTCAGCCATAGTCTCAGCAAGAAGATCCGGCGTGTACGGTTGAGTTATTATTCTATCTGTAAGATGAGCATTTTCCATCACCTGATAGAGTCTGTTATCATTTTTGTTAAACTTATCTACATTCAATTCATCATTCACCCAAAGGTAAATCAGTAAGGCACAGGCAAGACCTGTGGATAAGCCAATTAGATTAATAAAGAACGTGCTCTTAAATCGTTTGAAACTTCTGAAAACTATAAGAAAATTATGTTTCAACATTGTTTTATCTCCATCAACTACTCATACCTTAATGAATTAACTGGATTTACAATTGCCGCCTTTATTGACTGGTAACCAACAGTAAGTAAAGCAACTGTTATAGTAATAGCCAATGTAAGCGGGTAAACCCACCATAAAAAAGGAATGCGGTACGCATAATCCTGTAGAAGTTTCTCGATTGAAAAGTATGAAAATGGCCAGGCTAAAATATTTGCTATTAAAACCCATTTAACAAATTCTTTAGAGAATAATGTTGTGATCTCCGAAACTGATGCCCCTAAAACCTTACGAAGACCAATCTCTCTGGTACGTTGTTCAGCTATATACGATGACAATCCAAATAATCCCAGGCATGCAACTAATACGGCAAAGAGCGATGCATAACTGAAAAGGGTTTCCATACGTTCATCCGACCGAAACATCCTTGCGAAATCTTCATCAAAAAATCTATACTCAAACGGATAATTCGGATTGACCTTTTGCCATACATACTTCACTTCATCTAATGACTCAGCTATATTTCCGGCATTAAGTCTTACAATCGCAAAATTAACCTGCGAAGGAGAGAGATAAACCGCGAGTGGTTCGATCGCTGCTTGTATCTGCGAATAGTTATAATTTTTCATTACTCCTGTAATAATTCCTTTATTAACCCAGTCAAATTTTTTACCTACAACAGGAGAACCGCCTCCAATCATTTTTGCAAGTGTTTCATTTATAAGTACACCGTTAGTAGAATCAGTTGAATAATTTTTCGAAAATGCTCTTCCTTCGACAAGCTGAATTTTCAGAGTTTTCAGATAATCATAATCAACTCCTGCATAACCAACCAGCGGTTTAATATCCGGATCCTTTCCCTCCCAGTCTGCACCTCCGCCGTTAGCGCTCATAAAAGTCGGTGGCTGCATAGTACCACTTACACCGTTTATCAACGGTTCATTTTCCAGTTGCGATTTGAGAATTGGATACGATTTCTCTGTTTCGCCTCTTAACCGGATATATATCAAATGTTCTTTTTCGTAACCAATATTTTTATTTCTCATATATTGAAGTTGTTTGGACATCATGATCGTACCAATTATAAATATTATTGAAAGGGAGAATTGAAATACAACAAGTGCCTTCCTGATAAAAGAACCTTTCGCACCTGATTTAAACCTCCCTTTCATTACTTCGATTGGTCGAAAGCTTGATAAATAATGCGCCGGGTAAGTACCGGCAAGAATTCCAGTCACTAAAACTATCATTAAAACTGCCGGTAGAAATTCTGATTGTAATGGTGTAGTTGACGTAAAATTTTTTCCGGAAACAGAATTAAATACCGGCATTAACAGCTCTACAAAAACAAAAGCGAAGATTGAAGCAATAAATGTGAGGAGAATGCATTCCCAGTAAAATTGCAAGGCAAGAGAGGTGCGTCTTACTCCAAGAACTTTCCTCATTCCAACTTCTTTTGCTCTTCCTACTGACTGAGCGGTTGAAAGATTCATAAAATTCACACTCGCTATCAGGAGAATAAAAAATGCCATGATAGAAAAGATTGAAACACTTTGAATGCTTCCCACTGATTGTCCGAATCCAAATTTTTCATAAAGTCTTAAATCAGTTAACGGCATCAATGATAACTGCGGTGCAGTTGATTTTTGATTTAAATCTGCATCGGAGGTATTCTTAAGCTGTTCAAACATATGACGTTCCCGAAGCTCGGTTATCTTGTTATTTACTTCTGATATATTTTCATTTTTATACAATCCAACCCAGGTAATAATTTGGTTCGATCCCCAATCTTCAGATTTTAAACCCATCTTCTCTGCTACCGAAAAAGGTAAGAGAATATTTGCTCTTAAATTAGTATTAGCAGGAAGGTTTTTCATTACTCCGGTTACTTTGAAATTGTATTTTGTATTTACGAGAAGAGTTTTTCCAATCGGATCATCATTGCCGAAATATTTTTCCGCAATATCTTCCGCTATCACTATTGAGCTAGGATCATTTAAAACAGTTTCAACATTTCCTTTAATAAGAGGAAATGAGAACATCTCAAGATATGACGGATCAACAATAACAGCGTTACTTTCATAAAACAATCTTTCACCGGATCGCATTAGAAGATTACCTGGAAAAACCACACGTGTCGAGTTCTTGACTTCAGGTATTTCTTCTTTTAGAGCGGGACCCATTGGAAAGGGAGTTAGATTTACATGAAACATTCCTTTTGGATTCGGCTGATCCATCTCGACTCTGAATAACGTATCTGCATTATCTTGAAACTTATCCCAGCTCAATTCATCAACCACCCACATCATCATAAATAAAGTGCAGGTGATACCTATCGAAAGCCCAAGAATATTGATGAAAGAATAGGTTTTGTTTTTACTAAGATTTCTTACTGCTATTTTGATATAATTTTTAAACATTTCACTTCTCCTTATTCATACCTTAATGATTTAATAGGATTTGCAGTTGCTGCTTTAATTGCCAGAAAGCTTACAGTAGTCAATGCAATCACTAAAGCAATTACGCCTGCAATTGCAAACATCCACCAGTTTATGTGTATTCTGTAAGCAAAATCCTCCAGCCATTTGTTTAATGCGAAATAAGCAACAGGCCAGGCAATAACATTCGCAGCGAGAACTATCTTAACAAAGTCAGCCGACAATAATTTAATTATACTTGATACAGATGCACCGAGTACTTTTCTTATTCCGATCTCTTTACGCCGTTTTTCAGCGGCAAATGTTACCAAACCGAATAATCCCATACATGCAAGGAAGATTGCTAATCCCGAAAAACCGGATATTAAAGAAGAAAGCCTTTGCTCATTATTATAGAGTTGGTCTAATTGATCATTCATAAACCTGTACTCAATCGGAACACCGGGATTTGTTTTCTCCCAAATATTTTTTAGGGTTGTAATTTTTTCCGCAAGATTACCAGGCGTAAAACGAACATACAGGTAATCGAGATCGACAAACGGCATAATCAAACACATTGGCGAAATTTCATTATGGAGTGATAAAAAGTTAAAATCATCAACAATCCCTATAATTTTTCGCGGACCATTTATCGAAAAGTAATCTACTTGTTTACCAACCGGATTACTCAAACCCAAATATTCAACAGTTTTCCGGTTGACAATAATACTGTTTGTTGCATCACTGCCGTACTCTTTTGAAAACGTTCTACCTTCCAAGATCTTGATACCCATGGTTTCAAGGTAATCGTATCCTACCTGGTTGCCTACAATTCGCTTGCTTTCAGGATTAGTCTGTCCTACAACACTTATCATATTTACAGGCCAGGGTTCACCCATCGATCTCTCACTCTGGCTCACACTCATTACATGATTGTCCTGTAGCAGGTTTTCCTTAAATCTATCGTAATGATTGTCCATCTGTCCGCGAAGTAGCTTAACCACAACAACATTCTCTTTGTCAAATCCAAGCTTCTGATTCGATAGATATTGATATTGCTTCGTTATAACTATGGTTGAGGCAATAAGAGATATCTATATACAAAACTGAAATCCTATCAAAAATTTCCGGAG
>JARRKK010000269.1:0-3836 GCA_037388105.1 Ignavibacteriaceae bacterium
AATACAAGGCTGCTAGAAAAATAAACCAAGACAATAAAGTGCCTAATTGACTTAACAATAAAATTTTTCTTCGTCCGTAAATATCCGACCATCGACCAAGCACCGGAGCACCAATTAGTTGGAACGCGGAGTAAGTAGCACCCATTATTCCATAAACAACAGCGTTTCCGCCAAACCTTGTCACTAAAAATATTAAAAACGGTAGCACGATACCGAATCCAAGTGTACCAACAAAGTTAACAGCTAATATTGGATAGAGCGATAAAGGGTTTTCATTTGGTAGTAGTTTATTATCGATTTCTTTACCTGCTTTCAATTGATGATTCTAACTTTGTTAAATAAATAATTAAACCAGTTGGCTCATTTCAAAAAGATGTCCGTCAGGATCAGTAAAGAAACAGCGGATCTCATTACCCCAATTAACAGGAGGAGTAAGAAATTTAGCACCACGTGATTTTAATATCTCATATGATTTGTTACAATCCTGTACTCTTATTGTGAAGGAGTGATTAACAATGTTAGGATTAATTGGTGCCGCAAAAGTAACATCAGGTTTATCCTTTGTTGGTGCACCCCCTGTTACTATCAGCAGCCAATTTCCCTGGAAATTAAGAACGCAGGAAGTACCTCCATATTCACTATGGATTTCAGCTCCGAGTATATCTCTATAAAAGTTTTTTGATTTTTCAAGGTCAGTTATTACCAGAAGATGTGTTAATGCCATATCATCGGTGGGAAAATCATTATTCATTGATTCATCCTGAATTGATTTTATTCGATTTATTTAAAATAATTTAATGTACCTGAGAAAGTAATAATTGTTTTGAAAACATATGAATTTATATTTATTATTCTATGGCAATAAAATTTTTTAAAATACACGTAGCTTGGTTGCTCCATAATAAAAAGCAAACCTTCTTATTTAAAAATAATTCAAGCATTTTTTTAAATTTTTGGTAAGATTAAGAATTAATTCCACGTGAGCTAAACCTGGAGGTCTGATTTATATGACAAATAATGTATCTATAGATGGAAAAATTGAACCTGGATTTGAGGATATCCTTTCCCACCAGGCTGTTGATTTTATTACCGGGCTCCACAGAAAGTTTAATCCTACTCGAAAAAAACTTTTACAGGACAGGTTAATTATTCAGGATAAAATCAATTCAGGGTGGAAGCCAGAATTTCTTGAGGAGACAAAAGAAATTCGGAATTCAGAATGGTCAGTTGCAGAATCTCCTGAAGACATTAAGGATCGGCGTTTGGAAATTACAGGACCTGTAGATGCAAAGATGATGATCAATGCTCTTAATTGTGGTGCAAAAGTTTTTATGGCTGATCTTGAAGATTCCTGCTCACCAACCTGGAGTAACGTTATTAATGGACAGATTAATCTAAAAGCAGCTGTTCGAAAATCTTTGGAATTCAAAAATCCTGACGGGAAATTATATTCACTGAATGATAAAACTGCGATTCTCTTTCTCAGGCCACGCGGATGGCATCTGGAAGATAAACATATAAGGGTTGACGGAGAATCAATTTCAGCAAGTCTAATAGACTTTGGATTGTATTTTTTCCACAACGTCCAAGAAATATTAAAGCGTGGAACCGGTCCTTATTTTTATCTTCCAAAACTTGAAAGTCACATTGAAGCTCGTTTATGGAATGATGTATTTGATTATTCGCAGGATCAACTTGGAATACCGAGAGGAACAATTCGTGCAACAGTACTGATTGAAAACATATTAGCTGCATTTCAGATGGATGAAATACTATATGAACTTAGAGATCACAGTGCGGGTCTCAATGCTGGAAGGTGGGATTATCTTTTTAGCATAATAAAAAAATTCCATAAAATTCCGGATTTCAATCAGCCCGACCGCAATCAACTAAAAATGACTGTTCCTTTTATGAAAGCATACGCTAACTTATTGGTAACAACCTGTCATAAACGAAAGGCACATGCAATGGGTGGTATGGCTGCATTTATTCCAAGTCGTAAAAATGCTGAAATAAATACCATTGCACTGAAGAAGGTAACTGAAGATAAGGAGCGTGAAGCAAATGATGGTTTTGACGGTTCCTGGATAGCACATCCCGATTTAGTTCCTGTTGTAAACAATGTATTTGAGAAATACCTGGGTAATAATCCAAATCAAATTAATAAAGAACCAAAAAAAGTCTCAATACAGGCACATGATCTTATTGATTTTAAAGTTTCCGGCGGTAAAGTAACCGAATCCGGTGTAAGAAATAATATATCCGTCGCAATTCAGTATCTTTCCCAATGGCTGTTGGGCGTAGGTGCAGTTGGGATTTTTAATCTTATGGAAGATGCTGCAACTGCTGAAATATCACGATCCCAGCTTTGGATATGGAATAATAGAAAAACGAATGTGGAAGGACTTGGAACCTTTACAGGAGATCTTTACAAAAAAATCAGAGATGAAGAAATAGAAAAACTTTCTGATGGTAATTATGATAATGCTGTGGAATTATTAGACAGGCTGATATTGAATGAAAAGTTCGAAGATTTTTTAACAATCCCTGCGTACGAATATTTAGATTGATGGATATACGTAAATACAAAAGCTGAACACAAAATGAAAATTTATTCCTCCATTACAGATAGACTAAAAAGCCAGCATCATGTTATTTATGAACTAATAAAAGATCTGGATAATAATTTAATTGAAAAACAACCCGCAAAAGATAAGTGGTCTATTAAAGATAATATAGCACACATAGCATATTATCATCTGAAATTTCTTGATAGGATGGAATTAATACTGAATGGAAAAGAAAACATCTTTAAAAGATATAATCCTGATGAAGACCCGGAATTTATTGAGTGGAGACAAATGAATAAAGAGGAGTTGCTAAGTAGGCTTGAATCAAATAGAAAAAAAGTTGTTGATTTCATTGGAAAACTGAAAGACACCGACTTTGAAAAAACAGGCACTCATCAAAAGTTTGGCAAAATGAACATTGTACAATGGATTGAATTTTTTCTTCTCCACGAAGCTCATCACATTTACACAATATTTAGACTGGCTAGAAGTAATTAATAGTAAATATATTAGTTCAAATTTTTCACGATAAACTAATATCTATACCCAGAAGAACTAAATGATAACTTGAATACAATTCTAGAACAAATTTGTGATTTTATAAAAAGGAATAATGATGGCAAATGAAAAATCAAATACAAGTCATTCTCCAATAGAGATATCTCCGGATGATTTTCGTAAAATCGGATATGAACTTGTGGATAATATTGCAGACTTTCTGGAAGTTCTTCCTTCCAAACCAGTTTCATCTGGAATAACACCAAAGGAATTACAAACAATTTTTAAGAAAAAGAGCATACCGAATAATGGCGAAAAATCAGATACACTTTTATCGGAAGCAGCGGAACTTATATTTAAATACACAACATTCAATGGTCATCCAAAATTTTGGGGTTATATAACCTCGTCAGCAGCGCCAATAGGAGCACTTGGTGATATGCTTGCGGCATCAGTAAACCCCAATGTGGGCGCCTGGGATCTTTCACCAATTGCGAGTGAGATTGAATCACAGACCATTAGCTGGATTGCTGAGATGATTGCTTACCCAAGGAAGTGTGGAGGAATAATGGTAAGTGGCGGTAACATGGCAAACTTTGTTGGATTCCTTGCAGCACGAAGTGATAAAGCAGATTGGTCTATTAGAAAAAAAGGATTGTCATCAGACGCTTCAAAACGATTACTTGTTTACGCATCATCAGAGACTCACACCTGGATTCAGAAAGCAGCCGATTTGTTTGGACTTGGCACAGATGCCATTCGTTGGAT
>JARRKK010000270.1:0-9472 GCA_037388105.1 Ignavibacteriaceae bacterium
CCAGCTTGAAGGCCCAGCTTTCAACACCGGGTCACTATCAGCATAGGGTGGAGATGTGGTGGCTGGATCATTATATTTTGTCCAGCTAATACCATCCACCGAAGTTGCATATCCAATATTAGTACCTGTACTTCCATCATAACCACCATACCACAGATGATAAGTAGTTCCATCAAATATTACATACGGATTTGCAACCAGCACATCATCCCATTCTCCATTGACTCCTCTCGTGAGTATAGGATTGTCTGGATGTTTTGTCCAGTCAACCTGTGCATTTGTTTGGATAACAAATGCAATTGCTGCAAATAGGTAAACAAGAATTTTTTTCATAATTCTGCCCTTTCTTATTTGTTAGTAAATAGAGGTAATTTTTTAGCTAATACACCTCCTTTAATTACAAATCGAAAGTACAAACTGATAAAGATCCCTGCTAACAGTGGTGTTCATAATTTTGACACTATTATAAAAGATTGGTTATATGAGGATAAAAGGATGGTTAGTACAATCAAATAGTGGGTGAAATAAGGTTATTTTACTTTGGGATTATTCAATTTTTTAGTGGAATAATGCGAGGGAGATTGACCAAATTGTTTACGGAATGCTTTAGCAAAATAGGATAGATTCTGAAATCCTACATCATAAGCTACCTGTGTTACATTTCCATATCCTTTCTGCAAAAGCTGTGCTGCTCTCTTTAGGCGTAAGGTACGAATAAATTCTCCTGTAGGTAAACCGGTTAAAGCTTTCAATTTTGTGTTAAGCAGCGTACGGCTAATACCCGTTTCTTTAGCCATCATAACAGTATCGAAATTAGGATCACTGATATTTTTTTCAACTACAGCGATTGCCTTCTGGACAAGCCGTTCGTCTATTGAAGTGACCGTAATCTCTCCTGGACTAACTGTGAATTCCTTTTGGAATTTTTTCTGCAGCCTTTTGCGTTGTTCGATGAGATTTTTAATCCTAACAAGCAGTTCACGGGTATCGAATGGTTTTGTGAGGTAATCATCGGCTCCTGTTTCCAACCCCTCGATTTTACTTTCACCCGAAGCTTTGGCTGTTAGTAAAATTACAGGTATGTGACTTGTACGTTCATCTTTTTTTATTTCTGTACAAAATTGAAATCCATCCATCTTCGGCATCATAACATCACTGATTATCATATCAGGAGAATGTTCCAACGACTGTTGAATCCCCTCTTCTCCGTTCTCTGCTTCTATTATTTTATAGCTTGATTCAAGACTTTCACGCATATAATTACGCATATCAGCATTGTCTTCTACAATTAAAAGTGTAGACGAATCCTTCACTGTTGGGCGCGTTGTTGTTCCTGTTTCGGATTCGTGAGTTAAAGTCGACTCAACAAGTTTTGTATCTATTTCGGGTGTAATTTCAGTTGGTGTTTCTAAAATTTCCTCTGGGTGCAAATGTTTTTTTCCTAAAGGTAAATAAACAGTGAGTGTCGTTACTTTTCCAGGCTCACTTTCAGCTTTAATTTTACCGTGATGTAATTCTACCAACTCTTTTGTTAAAGAAAGACCTATTCCTGTTCCTTCATAATTTCTTACAGAAGAATCATCAGCCTGGTAAAACCGATCGAATATTTTATCAAGCTTGTCGGATGAAATACCCTCTCCACTGTTTGATATTTTTATTTTCGCAAATTCAATGTTGCTAGTTTTATCAAAGGTGGAACTGATCTTAACGGATACAAACCCTCCCTCCGGCGTAAACTTAAAAGCGTTGGATAACAGATTGATGACTATTTTTTCAAACTTATCCCGATCTATATAAGCAGTTACTTCCTTATCCGATGATTGAAATTGTAGTTCAATATTCTTCTGCTTTGCAAGAGATTCGAACGATTGTGTTAGACCATTTATCAATGAAACAATATCTTCAGGACTCGTCCTGAGTACCATTTCTCCTGAGTCCAGCTTGGAAAGATCTAATAGCTGGTTTATTAATTGCATCAATCGATTTGTATTTCGCAGAATAATCTGGTATTGCTTTTTTATATTCCCTGTAAATTCCCCTGAAATCATCTGCTGAATTGGTCCCTTAATTAGTGTAAGCGGTGTACGGAATTCGTGTGAAATGTTTGCAAAGAAACGAGATTTCATTCTATCAATTTCCTGGTATTTCTCTGTTTCAAAACGCTCTAATTCCAAACCGTGCTTTAAATTCTTACGGTTTAACTCATAACGACGCAAAAAATAAATCAAACCTAATATTATGGTGATATAAATTGTGTAAGCCCACCATGTTTCCCACCAGGGAGGTAGGATTATTATTTTGAGGGATGCACCTGTTTCATTCCAAACACCATCGCTGTTGGTACCCTTTACTTTAAAAATATAATCACCCGGATCCAGATTCGTGTAATAAGCTGTATGTTCCAACCCGGGCTCCCGCCAGTTCTCTTCAAAATTTTCCAGATAAAATGAATACTTGATCCGGTCCGGGTGGTTAAAATCAAGAGAGGCAAATGTAATTGTTAAATCATTATTATCGTGGGCAAGCTCAATTTTATTACTTACGGAAATGTTTTTCTTTAAAGGTGAATTTTTGCCAACACCAATAGATTCATTTTGAATCTTTAAATCTGTCAGGACAAGTGGTGGTATATACCCACTGGTTTTTATACTATCCGGATAGAAAGTAATCACTCCATGCAAGCTACCAAAAATCATTTCACCATTTTTGGATTTAGAATGAGCTGAATAGGTAAAATTATTAGTAAAAAATCCATCCTCTTTGAAATAATGATTAAAAGTTTTTTTCTTTGGGTTGTACCTTGTTAATCCACTCGGGGTACTTAACCATAAATTACCTGATGTGTCCTGCTCCAAACCCTGTATAGAATAAGTAAGCAATCCATCAGCCGTTCCTATAAAACTTTTTGTATCTGTTTTTGTATCGTATCGTATTAATCCTTGCCCGTTTGTTGCACACCACAGAATCCCATCATCTATGCACAAGGAGGAAATATTAAATTTTTCAAGCTGTTTTATGAACGATAGTTCTTTCTTCCTCAAATCAAACTTTAATACACCACCTTTACCCTGGTCAAAAATCCAACCGATCCACAGAAATCCCCGCGGGTCTTCTATTAGATCAGGATAACTTCTATTAGGACTTTCTTGTGGGTAATTAACTGGGTAATTAAGCGGATAAAATTCAGTCTCAAAAGTACCAGGTTTAAAATGAACTAATAAACCATTTCTTGTCACCAGCCATAATTTACCACTCGCATCTTCGTGAATTTTCGCTGTTGTTCCTAATGCTATCCTGAAAAATATCCCAAATATAATTTTCTAACCAACTTTCAAAGTTTCCGTCTTTTATCTCATAAAATGAAGTTTTTCCTGTTTTCCTGTTATAACGGTATAATCCACCCAGTTCTCCGCCTATCCATATTTCTCCGGCTTTATCCTCATAGACTGCTAAGATTCTTTTCCCTTCAAGAATATCGGTTTTATTTTTTCTTATTGAGAAAGCCGAAAATTTTTTAGCGTGTGGATCGAGTTTATAAATCCCCTGATACCAGTTACCGAGCCATAAAATTCCTGACCGATCTGTTGTAACAGAGCTGATCCAGGCATCCATTCCTGCTGAATAATGAAAAAATTCTTTTTTTAATTTATTAAAACAACCCAGACCTTTAACTTCTTGTGATATTGTCCAAATGTTGCCCTGTCCATCGTCTGTCATCCTAAAAATATGATTTAGGATATTCCAAGGATTTGTTGGATCGATAAGGTAATTTTCAAAAGATTCTTTATCAGGATTATATCTGCTTAGCCCTTTATTACCACCAAACCATAGACTTCCCTCCTGATCAAGGATTGCATCGTTAACGACTTCAGAAGTGATACTCTCTGAACTCGTGAAATCTACAACAAAATGTTCATAGTTTCCCGTTTCAAGATCAAACTGAATAAGGCCCGAAAAACCTAAACCTATCCATAACTTATTCTGCAGATCGAAAATCATAGAATTTACTGGAATATTTTCATCCCACTTCAAGGGTAACTTATTACCCTTGATATGTATTTCTTCTCCTTTCAACAGAGGCTTTTCAAATTTATTCAGGTTTAACCTGAATTTGACATAAGTGGGTATGACGTCCAATTTTTGCACACTTGTCACACTTTTCTTATCATTTTTTATAATGGAGTTGAATGATACTACTGGTAAGATTAGTGTATCACCGCTGAGGGTAAGAATCCTGTTACCATACGCATTAGGATTATCCGGATTAGGATTTGCTTCCCACTCCAGAGTTCCATCTTGTCGTTTTAATGCAAATTTGTAATGCAGTTCTGAACCATAATAACCAGCCGGAAATGTAACCCAGGTTTCATAGATTCTTTTCTCAGAAACTTTTTTGAGAATTATAGAATTTTTAATAGTCCGAAACCAATTATTTATTTTATTATGGGATTCAAAAGTTTTGTTTTGATGATCAACCTTATATAATCCTTTATCCTGAATCCATACCCATAATGTACTATCAACACTTTCTGCCATTGCTGTGATCTGATATTGTATTGTATCGTTTTCTCCATTCACAAAATAATATTGACTAAAATCATCAAGCTCCCTTCTATATTTAATCAATCCTTCTTCCATTTGAATCCATAGATTTTTATTCTTATCCTCATAAAGTCTAAGTGCTTTTCGAGATACAACATCCGACGAATCTGGTTTATAAAGAATAAAAGTATAGCCGTCGTATTTTTGTAAGCCGATATCGCTTGCAAGCCACAGAAAACCAAGATGATCCTGTAGAATATCATATATATAGTTATTATAAAGCCCGTTGGATACAGTTATATTTTCAATAGTGTATTGGTTCTGTGCTTCTATGATGGAGAAGTTAGATTGAGATAAACCGTTTTTAACTAAGAGAAACAGAATTGAGAGAAAAAATATTTTGATAAATATTGTCAAGTTGAAATTAACCTATGCAGTTGGGATTATTGAAACTAAGAAAGCGACAACAAAAAAACAAAGAAAAAATTGATTTATTAATGAATTCTGATCTGTATTCTCAATATCAAATTGATTGAAAATTTATTATTGAAATTACAATTTTAAGTGCATTCATAGTGGCAAATTCAAACATTAATATCGGATTACTTATTTTACGTTTTTTGTAGTAATAATAATTAAAATATTTCAAGGAGGTTAATGTGAACCTTTCCTACTCTCGTTTATTTAAACTAGATGCAAGAAATATAATATTTGGGAAAGTTATGTAATAATAAAATCCCCTGCCAGAAAGGAGTCTATATACCTTCCAGAGGTGCATTGACAGGGGGTTTTGAAAAGATTACTTTAAGAGGATCATCTTCTTAGTTTCAACAAAATTACCTGCCCGAAGTTGATAGAAATAAATACCACTTGGGAGATTAGATGCATTAAACTCAACCTGATAAAATCCCGGTTCTTTATTTTCATTTAATAATGTTCCAACCTCTTCTCCAATTGAATTCAGTATTGTAATTTTTACGTTTGATTTCTCTCTAACACCAAAACCAATTATTGTTGCAGGATTAAAAGGATTGGGATAGTTCTGCTTGAGCTTGAATTCAGCTGGAATATTTTCAAGGTTAATTGATACTTCAACAGGCTGTTCTGGATAGAGATACTGTTCCCCCCAGGCCATTACTTGTACTAATGATGGTAACTGGATATCATCGACTTCAAAAGCCCACTCGTATGGGACCCGACTTGATGAGGAACCAGGCGTATAATCATGAAACAGTTCCTGAATGTGTCCTGGAACCATCACAATTGGTGTAAGTTTATTAATACTATTTCGCATACCAACTACAGCACTGGATTGCCCGGATTCATTAACCCACGCATTTAATAATAGCACATCTAGACAATCTGTATTTGGTAACGTTTCGGAGGTTTGATTGTCTCCGGTGTGCATAATTCTTATGCCTGAAGAGGTAGATACATAATAAATCCTGCCTGGTGTACTATGCAGACCGTCATATGCTTTAATATTTAATCCTAGGATCAACAAGCTATCACCTGCTGCCATTGGAGTATTTCCCCTAAATCCAAATTCATAAGGCACTACAACATAACCGCCATTCGCCATAACCGCTTCTGCAATAGATAGACTAAAGTGGTCCAAATGTACATGGCTTATAAACAACACTTTAATTTCATTAATTAATTCATCGGGCAGTAATGTTTGCCAACCTTCATATCCATTGATTAAATCGAACGCGAAAACAAGTTGTGGAGTTTTAACTATAAATCCGTGATTGTACATCATCCAGATTGAAATGCCGCTTGTAATCGGTTGATTAATTTCTGTATTAACTTTTTCCATCATTAAATTATAAAAGTTAATTACTTCTGATGATGTTCGTGACGAATCATTTTTAAGGATATTATCTAAATCTAAAATTGTTTGTTCACGTAAAACCGGGTCGCCGTTATATGGTGGATTGTTTAACAGGTTTAATCTTATTTTTTCTAAACTTAACCCTTGTCCGTATGTGAGGGTTATGAAACTGAATATAAATATCCCAATAAGCAACAGTAATATTGTATTTTTATAAAGTATACCCTTCACTTCTCTACCTACTTAATAATTATCTAGAAGTTTTACTTCATCACTACCATCTTCTTAGTTTCAACAAATTTGCCTGCTTGCAGTTTATAGAAATAAACTCCGCTTGAGAGATTCTCTGCATTCCAGGTTAACTCATAAGTACCAACCGGTTTTTCTTCATTAACAAGTGTAGCTACAACTTCCCCGAGTAGATTGTAAATCCGAATTGAAACCAAACCGGTAGCGGGAACCTGGTATCTTATTTTCGTTGTTGGATTGAAAGGATTAGGATAATTCTGGGAAAGAGAATATTCAGTTGGTACAACATTGATTTTATTATCTTCAACACCTACTTCGCAAATAACTGGATCTGATTGAGCATAACCTATCTTGCCTACGTTTCCCATTCATCGTGCCTTACTCTTGAACCGCCGTACCACATATGGAAGGAAAAGCCGTCATAGTAAACATCCGGATTCCAAAGTTCAGTATCATCCCATGCCCCTGCTGTACCTGCAGTCAACACCGGATTCGCAGGATCCTTTTCCCAGGTTATACCATCCACCGAAGTAGCATGACCAATCTGGTTAATGGCGCCGTCTCTGCCCGTATACCACATATGGTATATCCCGTCTATAAATAATACCTGCATCCAGCCAACATACACATCATCCCATTCCCCACCGGCACCAAGCCCGAGAACGGGATTATTTTCATATTTTGTCCAGTTTATTTTATCTGTTGAAGTCGCATAGCCAATCTGAAATGAAAAATCACCGTCCCCGTCATAACCGGTGTACCACATATGCCAGGTGCTGTCTTTATACAGTATGCTGGTACCCTGGACACTATAATCATCCCAGGCGCCTGCGCTGCCGGTCTGTAGGACCGGATTTGGTCGTCGGCTCCAGCTAATTCCATCGTCAGAAACAGCATACCCTACCCTGGATCCGTCGCCTCCGCCATAACCGGAGTACCACATATGGTATTGATTATCATGAAAAACAACAGAAGGATGCTGTACTTCATCACTGTCGAATTCACCTGGTTCTCCCTCAAATACCGGGTTACACAACAACTTATACCATGTATTCTCAAAAGAAGGAATTTCCAATGGTGCCGTAGCATAACCGATATCACCAGTATAACCAGCACTTGCTGCCCCGGTATACCACATATCAAATCCTGTAGAATCGGAATTGAAACAGACAATATGATACCCTACATATTCGCTATCCCAATCACCGGTTAATCCTGGTTCCAGCACAGGATTATTCATTTCATCTTTATACCAATTTCTTCCATCTTCCGAGTAAGCATATCCAATTCTCCAACTGAAATCCGGACCTCCGCCATACCACATATGGAAATTAGTTCCATCAAATAATACAGACGGCTGAGTGGAACTGGCATTGTCCCAGCTTCCAAAATCTCCAACTTTTAATACAGGATTGAGCGTATCTTTCTCCCAGTCAATACCATTAAGTGAAGTAGCGTGCCCGATTTGTTCATGGCTTCCATCGAATCCGGTGTACCACATATGAAAAACACCATCAATAAATAATACATCAGGCGAGTTCACACTTTGATCGTCCCAGCTTCCGGAAGTTCCCAATGTTAATACAGGATTACCCGAATACTTGGTCCAGTTTATAGAATCCAGTGAAGTTGCATAACCAATTTGTCCAAAACTCCCGTTAACTCCGGTATACCACATATGGTAAGTAGTACCATCAAAATAAACAGAAGGATGAAGAGCATTTACGTCATCCCAGCTTCCATTCGGACCGTGTTGCAAAACCGGAGTGGGATATTTTTTCCAGTTTATTTTGTCTGTTGATGTGGCGTACCCGATATTTGCGTTACTACCATCACTACCGTTATACCACATTTGATACGTAATACCATTGTAAATTATGGTAGGACTTCCGACAGCTACATCGTCCCATGTTCCATTCGCTCCGCGTTTTAAGACGGGATTATTAGGATCTTTTGTCCACTGTATTTGGCTGTATGCTTGTGTAATGAATGTGGTTATTAGAAACAAGTAAACAAAAATTTTTTTCATCATTCTGCCCTTTCTTATTTGTTAAATAAATAGAGGTTTCTTTAACCAATTATTCTCCATCGATTACAAATTGAAATTATAAACCGGTAAACCAACCCGCTAACTGTGGTGTATATAAATTTATCTCTATTGTAAAAGATGAGCTAAATGAGGATAAAATTATGGCGGGGATAAAGACAATGGATATAAATGAACCTTTATAGATATAGTTATTCAAACTTTAGTTGAATATTGGGATGGTAATTTACCAAACTGTTCACGGAATGCTTTGGCAAAATAAGAGAGACTTTGAAATCCGACTTCATAGGCAACCTCAGTAACATTTCCGTAGCCTTGTTGTAATAGTTGAGCTGCTCTTTTAAGACGTAAAGTACGAATAAACTCACCAGTAGGTAAACCTGTTAAAGCTTTTAGTTTTGTGTTAAGAAGCATACGGCTGATACCAATTTCCTTAGCCATTAAAGCAGTATCGAAATTAGGATCACTAATATTTTTCTCCACAACATCAATTGCTCTTTGGACAAGCTTTTCGTCTATGGATGTGACTGCAATATGCCGTGGACTAACAGCGATTTCCTTTTGGAATTTTTTCTGCAGTCTTTTGCGTTGTTCGATGAGGTTATTAATTCTAACCTGCAATTCGCGGGTATCGAAAGGTTTAGTTAGGTAATCATCAGCACCCGTTTCAAGTCCCTCTATTTTGCTTTCTCCTGAAGCCTTCGCTGTAAGCAAAATTACAGGGATGTGACTGGTACGCTCGTCTTTTTTTATTTCTGCACAAAATTGGAATCCATCCATCTTTGGCATCATTACATCGC
>JARRKK010000270.1:9502-10102 GCA_037388105.1 Ignavibacteriaceae bacterium
TATTATTTTATAATTTGATTCAAGACTCTCACGCATATAACTACGCATATCAGCATTGTCTTCTACAATCAGAAGTGTAGAAGAATCTTTAGCCGGCTGGTGTGTTGTTGTTTCTGTTTCCGATTCGTAAGTAAAAGTCGATTCAATGAGTCCAGTATCTATTTCAGATGCAATTTCAGTGGGTGTTTCTAAAATTTCATCGGGATGCAAATGATTTTTCCCCAATGGTAAACAAACCGTGAATGTTGTTGCTTTTCCGGGTTCACTCTCAGCTTTAATTTCCCCATGGTGTAATTCCACAAGCTCTTTTGTTAGAGAAAGACCAATGCCTGTTCCCTCGTGTCTTCTTACTGAAGAATCATCAGCCTGGTAAAACCGATCGAATATTTTATCAAGCTTATCCAGTGAAATACCTTCTCCAGTGTTTGAAACTTTTATCACTGCGAATTCAATATCTTTAGCAATTCTATCTAAAGAGTGATTGATGCTAACAGATACAGATCCCTCATCCGGAGTAAATTTTAAAGCATTCGATAACAGATTGATAATTATCTTCTCAAACTTGTCCTGATCAATATAGACTATGATTTCATCTTCTGT
>JARRKK010000271.1:0-9888 GCA_037388105.1 Ignavibacteriaceae bacterium
CGTAACACAAACGGAAGTTTTTATTGTTAGGAGTCCAATTGATCAAAACGTATTTTTCTCTTCCTCGAATACGCTTACTTTCAATCCATTCTTTGTTAGCGAAGGCATTTACGTATCTACAGATGGCGGCAACAATTGGCGAGGAAATGATACTTGCACAGGACAGCTAATTAATTTTCACGGAGGCGATCCGGGTATTATAATCGACAAAGATGGAAGATTTATACTGACAAGACTTGGAACTTCTGCAATCCCCGGACTTTTTTCACACTTCTCAACAAATTACGGTCAAACATGGTCACCTCAGCAAAATATAACTTCACCTCAGGATCTTGAAAGAGCTTCCCTAGCGACTGATGCAGTTCTCACAAGTTCTTTTTATGGTACGACATATTCAACCTGGGTTAGCTGGACTATTCCTTTCTCAGTATGGTTTGCATCAACCGATGACGGTGCACAAAACTGGAGCAATCCGAAGCAGATTAATAATCCATCATATCGCTGCGCAGGTGGTGACATTACTATTGGGCCCACCGGAGAAGTATATGTTTGCTGGGCAGGTGTTGCCAGTGTTTCCCCTTTTCGGGAAATTCTGGTTGGATTCGGCTCTTCATCTGATGGAGGAACGAACTGGAATGTTCAGGAAAATGCATTCAACGTTAATGGTATTACAGGATTATTGGCAAGTAAAGGGAATATAAGAGTTAATGGATTGCCGAGTATTGCTGCTGATACAACGAGTGGTTCAAGAAGAGGATGGATTTATATTGTTACCGGTCAGAAGGATCTATCGCCAGCCGGTTCTGATCCTGACATAGTAATGAACCTCTCCACAGATGGAGGATCAACTTGGTCTGAAGGAATAAGAGTAAATCAAGATCCAATTAACAATGGAAAAACTCAATTTTTTCCTGCAATTGAGGTTGATAGATTTGGAGCTATTAATATTATTTTTTATGATGATCGAAATACAACAGTTGATTCCAGCGGAGTTTTTCTGGCTCGATCGAGTGACGGTGGTATTAGCTGGTTAGAATATGAAATAAGTGATCATAACTTTAAACCGGCACCTATAGGCGGTTTAGGGCAAGGTTACCAGGGGGACAATATTGACTTAACCTCCACCGATACACAAATCTGGCCGGTTTGGATGGATAATTCATCAGGAACTTATCAAGTATGGACTGCTCCCATCAATTTTTCGACGGTTAGTGTGAATGATCCTGAAAATAATCCCATCTGCTTTGAATTAAAACAAAATTATCCAAATCCCTTTAACCCAAGTACGAAAATTGGATTTCAAATTTCGGAATCAGGTTTTGTAATGCTCGAAGTTTATAATATTCTCGGAAAGAAAATAATTTCACTTGTAAATGAGTATAAATCTCCTGGTTATTATGAAGTTGAATTCAATGGGGATAACTTCTTAAATAACAATATATTACATAGTGGTACCTACTTTTATCGAGTATGGTTTTAATAAAATGATTTTTGATCAATTACAATAGTTAAACTAAGGATCAAAATCATTAGTTGATAAATTGATTTTAATTGGCATCATTGTCATCCATTTCGAAGACAAGAATGCTCCGAGGAGATTGAAGAAATTAAATTTTTTAGTGGTCTCTCTATAAGATTGAAATAATCAATAACAATGCTGTTATTGCTATAGCTATGAAATAATAGAGACCAAATGAATCTTTCGCACTCCTCTTGAAAAGAGTAATCATAGAATTATGGCCCTCACCATGCAGTAGTTTGATTTAGTCGAGCTAGAAGATAGCTGTAGAATTTTTAAATATCAAGAGTTGAGCAAATATTATTTTATGTAAAATTTATCACGTTCTAAAGATCATTGCTTCGGTTGAACATAAATAAATTTTGAACTGAAAGCTAGAGGGTAATTTAATTACCGGGAAATGAATCACCAAGAATAAGTATATTTGATTGTCAAATAATATTAAATTATTTAAGGAAGATTGATGAAACGAATAATATTACTTTTCTTATTATCACTTATTCTGTTGCCAGGCTGCGGAGGTAAAAAAGAAAATTCGGATGAAACCACCAAAACACAGACTACTTTATCGGGTAAATCACACTACGGATATGTAATTGAAAAAATTGATGCCGCAAATTATACATACCTGAACATTAATGAAAATGGAAATGAGTATTGGATAGCAGTTCCACAAATGCAAATTGAAAAAGGCGAACAGGTATTCTTCTCCAAGTATATGAAAATGATAGATTTTAAGAGTGAATCTCTGGACAAAACATTTGAATCGATTTTGTTTGTTGATGATGCGATGAAATTAACTGAGAATAAAAATATTGAAAATGCTCATTCCAATGTAAGATCATTAGATAAGCAAGATATAAATGTTGATCCCCTGCCGGATGGAAAAAGTATTGGTGAAATTTACAGTGAAAAAGAATCTTCGAAGAACAGTACTGGTAAAGTTAAAGGTAAAGTTGTAAAGTATAATGCTGGTATAATGAATCGAAACTGGATACACATTCAGGATGGAACTGGTGATGAAAACGGTTATGATCTGTTGGTAACCAGTAATGATGCTGCTTCTGTTGGAGATGTTATAATTGCAGAAGGAATTATATCTTTGGATAAAGATTTTGGTGCAGGGTATTTTTATACAGTGGTTCTCGAAAATTCAAAAATTAGTAAAGAGTAAGACTTCTGTACACATTTTCACTCAGTGAACTCTATTTTGATATCGTTAGGGTTTAACTAAGCTATGCTTCCAATTTAAAATCATTATAACGAACATTGTAGAATAGAGAATACAAAACCGGAACTAGACCTAATGTTAGAATAGTTGCAAAAAGAAGTCCGCACATTATTGCGATTGCCATCGGTTCCCACATCGGTCCGCCGCCAAGATAAAGTGGAATCAAACCCCCAATCGTAGTTGCAGTTGTTAACAATATTGGTCTGAACCTTCTTTGAGCGGCTTCAATTATAGCTTTTTGAGGCGGAAGATTATTTTCGTCTATCTCAATTTTAATTCTTTCCAAAAGTACAATTGCATTGTTAATCACAATTCCGGCCAATGATACCAATCCCAACAGAGTCATGAATCCAAAGTAGGAATTGAAAACTATTAAACCAAGAAAAACTCCAATTACACCTAAAGGAATTACGAGAAGAATAATTAGAGGTTTCCTGATTGAGTTAAACTGAAAAACAAGAAGAAGTACTATTATAAAAAATGCAACCGGCATTTGATCGCCAATTGACTTTGAAGATTTTTCCGATGTTTCAATCTCTCCACCATATTCATATTTATAACCAACCGGCCACTCAGTACTGATCTTCTCAAGCCACTTATCAATTTTATTAATTACATCAACAGTAGTAAAACCAGGTAATAAAGCAGCGGAAACAGTAATAGTTTTTAATCTATTGCGTCTCATTATTTTTGCCGGCTGCCAGACAAGCTCTATATCAGCTACTTGTTTTAATGGCACTGCTCTACCTGTTTGCAAGGAATATATATTTAGGCTTTCAATCATGTCTATGTTTTGCCTGTCTTCTGCCACAGTTCTCATTACCACAGGAATTACCTTATCACCTTCCCTGAATTCGGTTGTTTGAAATCCGCTAAGTAATGTCTGAAGAGATACAGCAATATCCTGATTAGTTAAACCTGATCGTTTAGCTCTAGCTTCATCAATCTTAACAAGAATTTTTTGTGTTCTTGTTCCCCAGTTATCTTTTATATTGTAAACCATATTGTAACTATTTAATTCCCTTTTAACTTCCTCTACATAATCAAATACGATATCAGGATCTTTCCCGGAGATTCTGATTTCAACAGGGTCTGTAATTGGCGGACCAAGCGGCAATGGATTTATCTTTGCTATAACCTCAGGAAAATTTGCAGCACAAAATTTATTTAATAGTGTTATAGCACTATCCACATAGTCTCTTGAAGTACAATTAACAAGCATCATTCCGTACTCAGGTGCTCTCTGTTCCGGATTGTAGGAAAGAAGAAACTTAGGTGCTCCCTGTCCAATATAGGTCGACCAGTTAATAACTCCCTCAGAATTATTATACTCATTATTACTTACTGTCATCTCCTGCTGCATGTACTGCTCTACAACTTTTACAGCATTTTCAGTTCGTTCAATAGCTGTACCGATAGGTAGTTCAAATTCAGCGGTAAAGATTGCTTTATCATTTGGAGGGAAAAAAATATTCGGGACTAATCCGGCTGCCATCATTGTAAGAATAAAGATTATAATAATTGCGACAATAGCAATTAGTCTGTGTTTTAAAATAAATAACAAGTTGGAGCGATAATTCCGATAGAACCACGAGCCATAAGTTTTTTCTTTATTCTTCTGCTTCACATTTAAAAACTTAGCACAAATAAGCGGCATCATTGTTAATGATAGTACCCAGGAAGAAAGTAATGCAATTGTAACTACAACGAATATTATTCCAACATATTCGCCTGTAGCTGATTTGGCCAGAAAGAATGGTAAGAATGCTGCTGCTGTCGTTAATGATGATGTTAGTAACGGCACACGCAATTCGGTTGCTGAATCAATTGCAGCCTGAACAGGTGGTACGCCTTGCGACATCTGTACCATAATATTTTCAGACATGACAATTGCATTATCGACCAACATCCCTAATGCTATAATAAGCGAGGCCAAAGTCATCTGGTCTAATTGCATTCCAAACAAATTCATCAGTAATAAAGTGAGCAGCATAGTCATCGGAATTAGAGTAGCAACGACCAAACCGGTTCTTATACCTAATGAAACGAGCATAACTAAAAGCACAAGAATCATTGCCTGCATAAGACTACCAACAAAATCATCTATCTTTTTCTGCACATGAGCAGGTTGGAATGCAGCTATATCGAATTCGATTCCAATAGGATATGATTGTTTAAGCCAAACCATGAGCTCATCTACCTGCTTGCCAAGATTTACAATATTTCCCCCTACACTCATAGATATTGCTAAAGCCAGTGCATCTATATTATTTGCTCTTACTTTAGTTTTCGGAGGATCAACATAGCCTCGATAAACCGTAGCAATATCTTCTAGTGGAACTATTTCCTGTGTAACCGGGTGACTGATTAGTGTTCGCTTAATTTGTTCTACTGATTCAAAATTGCCTATCGGTTCTAGAACAATTCTGCTATTATTTATTCTAACATCTCCGCCAGGTCTTTCATCCTGGGCACCCATTATTTCAACTTTTGCCACATCGGGTCAAAGAAGCATTTCATCACGAACTTCATCAGCCACTTCCTTTAACTCGGCATATGTATACCCTTCACCCGTTAACGTGAATATTATTCCGAACACATCACCGAACTCATCATTTACTGTTGGTCCTATAATTTCATCAGGTAAGTCGTCCCGAACCTTTTCAACTTTTCGTCTAAGGTTATCCCAAATCGGACGCATATCTTTGTAGGATTCTTTAATGTTTGTGAAGACAAGCGATACACCTGTTTTGGATATGCTTGAAACAAAATCTAATTCTGGTATTTCCTGAATAACTTTTTCTAACTTATTGGTAACTAGTTGTTCAATACGTTCCGGACTTGCACCCGGAAAATATGTGGTAATCAGTGCAGTACGTATCACAAACCCAGGGTCCTCAGCCTGTGGTAACTGGTTATACGCCATGATTCCTCCTAAAACAATTAGAATCAGGAGTACAGTGGTAACTCTGTTTTTTTCTATCGCATATCTTGTGATATTCATTCGTCTGCTCCTAATTACCCAACAGTTTTACTTTTTGCCCATCTTGAACTCTGGTAACGCCTGCAGTAATAATCAGGTCACCATTAACAAGCCCATCAATAATTTCCAATCCTCCCCCGGTAAGTTCCCCAACTACCACTCGTACTTTATTGGCTACTCCGTTTCCTTCCGCATCTGGTGTAACGGTAAATACATATTTGCCTTCACTATCTTCCCCGACAGTAGAAGGCGGAACGATAATTCGGTTTAATGCATCCGAATCTTCAAACTTAAATATTACTTTGGCCGCCATACCCGGTCTTATCTGCGGATCTTCTTCATCAAGCTTTAACTTAACAGGATAAGTTGTTGATAAACCGCCGGTTGAAACTCCAACCTCAGAAACTTTACCCGAAAAAGTTTTATCTCTTATTGCATCAAATGTTATAGTAACTTCTTTACCGGTTTTTACACTTGATATTAAAACTTCCGGCATTGAAACTTCAACTTCTGCTTTTCCTTTGGATGTTATAGTAACTACATGTTTTCCAGAAGATACATTTTCATTTATTTCTGCAGGTATTTCAGCAATAGTTCCATCAATTGGTGCCACAAGCCGGGTGTAACTATACTGCAACCGTGCATATTGTAAAGTGCTTTTCAATCGTTCGACTGCAGCTTGTGTAGATTCAAATTGTGCTCTTGCTGCATCGAGCTCACTCTTTGCAATACTATTAGTCTCATAAAGTGATTTTGCTCTGTCATAATTATTCTTTGCATTTAATTCCTGTGATTCAGCTTCTTTTAATCCTGCTTCAGCTTCCTGTACTTTTATGGAATAATCGGTAGCATCGAGTGTAGCAATCAACTTCCCTCTTTTTACAATATCACCAACTTTAACATTAATGGTTTGTATCGTGCCACTAACCTTGAAGCTCAGTTTCGATTCTATACCGGCTTTTGCTATACCGGAAAAGCTTCTCATCCTTCCGCTCCCTCCAATTATAACCTCCTGGTAGCGCACTGGTCTGATTATTTCTTCAGTTACTTTCTCTTCACCACAGGAAATAAAAATAAGTGAAAGTAAGATTGCATTAGTTATATAATTTAAATTCATTTTAATCATTATATCTCCGCACTTAATTACTTTGAATGTTGTTCGTAATAATTATTTAGTCTTCGCACAAAGTCATCCCGCTCATCAATGCTGTAGGTATATATAAACTCCCCTATGGCTCTTTGAACATTCATTAAATCGATAAGAAAATTAAATTGCGCACTGGTAGCTAAGAGCTCAGCTATTAATGATGCATTTTGTGCATCTATGAGATCTGTAATTGATGCTAAACCCTGCGAGTACAAATTTCTAACTATTTCAAGATTTTTTAATGAAGATCCGGCTGATATTTTAGCTTGTCCCATTCCAGCATAAGAAGCTCCAGATTTATGCAATGCGGAACGAACAGTCTGTTCAATTCTATTCTTTAGTGACGATTTCTCAAGTTGTAACTTTTTAATTTCGATACTTGCCTGCTGAACCTCTGCAAATCTACCAAGACCTTCAAATAAAGGCAGACTTAGATTTAAACCAACACTCCAACAAAGCTTCTTCAACCATAAAATTTCTAAATATTCTGAAGTCCCATTTATTTATATAGTATTTCATAATCCTCTCACCTGATACTATTGAAATTAGTTGTTCGAGACTCTTCTCATCCATAGAAAATGTTTCTTCTGAGGGAAGATCTAATAACCGATTTAAATTTATCTCCGCTAAATTCTTGTTGGCATTTGCATCGATGACAGATTTAAGATTATTTGCAATTTCACTTTCCCACCTGTATATCTCGGTTAAATTTGCACTGCCTACATCTACCCTGTATCTTGCGATTTCCATATTGGATTTCGAAAGGTCCAGATTGTCTCTATTTATCTTTTCAAGTGTTCTTGCTAAAAGCACATCAAAGTATGCAATACTTGCATCTCTTATAAGATCAAGCTCAGCCTGACTCAACTGATATTCTATTAATTCCTGGTAAAGAGAATTAATATCATAGTTTGCCCAGGCATCTACATCGTAAATAAGTTGACTGAGTGCTAAGTCTCCGATAATCATTTTTTCAGAAATCCGACCAAAACTGTTTTCTGCAGTTTCTTTATCAACTAAAGATCCTGTTGCTGAAGCATTTAATTGTGGTAATAGATATGATCTGGCAATATTAACATCCTGTACTCCTGATTCGACTCTTTTCTTCTCAGCCAGGTAATCTAAATTAAATTGTAATGCGTTAGTTATTACATCAAGTAAAGTTAGCACCCTTGTAACATCTTCCTTTTGATAATTTATCAAGATAGAATTATTCATTAATGACCAGGATGGATATATCTTCAGTTTTTTGGCCACATCCATATTTATTAGAAAATCCTGATCAACCGGAAATTTAACAGGTAAATTCCCTGGATTTTCACCCAGTAAAATGCTCTGTATATTTAAAGCAATTCTTTTGCTAATACGAGGGAAAAAATCTCTGGATGAATATCCCGCCAATACATTACCTTTAACATAAGTTTCATCGAAAGTTGTAAACACAGGAATCCCCTTTTCAATAAATTTCTTAAACAATTCGTCGACTTGATTATAGGTCAATTGACGTAGAGGTCCGGAAATAACCACATCAATTCCTTCAGGTAGTAAATCAAAAACATTTTCATAATCCAAACCCACAGGAATATAATTAAGTGTAACATCATCTACTTCAGTTTCTAATTGCCCCCCAAACAGAGTTTGAATAAACTTCTGATTTTCAAAAAACAATTTATTTATTAGCAGAGCTGCTTTATCAAAATCGAATAGTTCCCGCATATTTGGCAGTTGATTGTTGAGACTTGCGGTATACGAAATGTAATTCAAGTTATCAACACCGCTCGTGCCATTTCTCAGAGGCATATTCTGAAGTTCTGAATTTATTGCAACGGCAGCAATTACCGGCTTTGGAAACTCACCTCTGAAAACAGCTACATTCGAGGATACTTCTCCGAAAGCAAGTACGATATCAACATCGGGATCTTCCAACAACTTTGATAACGCAATATTTATCTGACTAAGATTCCATTCACCGTACAGGATCTTATTTTCTGGAAATTTGATATCGAACTCACCTCTCAGTAATTCATTACATTGTAAGATTAGTTCATCAAGGGCAATCTTATCTCCTTGCCATTTCCCATCCAACAATATTCCTATAACAACTTCCGGTTTAGAATTATTATTTTGGGCATTGATTAATGATATTGAAAGAAGTGAAATTAGAATTAAAAATATGAAAATAGATTTCATACGCTTCCTTTAAAGAAATTTAACTCTATTAATTATTGTTTTAAATTTAGATATAATAAAGAAAGTGCAGTTAAAATATTATTAATTCCTGATATTAATCAAGTATTAAACAATAAATTATTTTAATTCAAGGAGGGTTAATTGAAATTAGTTAAGGATGTTCATCATAATAAACGCATGAAAAGATTGGTCGAGTTTACTTCTTCGTCATTGGAAACTGAATTTCCATCTCCTTTTGGATCGGCTGTTTATAACTTACAAAACGGAGTCCTGCTATCTCAGGCTTATGATACCGTTATGGAGAAATGTGATCCAACAAATCATGCAGAAATCAACGCGATTCGAAAGGCTACGCAAAAGCTTCAACGCTTATCTCTTAAGAACTGTATTCTTTACAGCACTTGCGAACCCTGCCCGATGTGTATGTCTGCCTGTATTTGGGCAGAGTTAAAGGCTGTTGTATTTGGTGCATCGACAATGGAAGATGCAAATATTTATTGGCCTCAGGCATCTGATTTATCACCTGAAAAACTAATATCCCATATGCGAAACGAACCAAAATGCATTTTAATTCCACACGTTGAACGTGAGTTATGCCAGGAATTATTTATAAAGTGTGATGAAACAAGGAGAAAACAAAATTTAGAGTTACCACCCCACCGATAAAATGCATTAACAGTTGAAACGTAAATTAAAAATATCATCTGTAATTGTTAAAAAGTATTTCAATATTTATCTAAGTCATGACAAGACCTGGTACTAGCGCTTCAACAAAAAATTAACTACCATTTGTTTAATCATCGACATTTATGCTTTAA
>JARRKK010000272.1:0-7118 GCA_037388105.1 Ignavibacteriaceae bacterium
CTAACTAGTAATCTAATTTATTCATTTAAAAATTTTTGGTTGAGTATTTAATTTATATCTCAGAAATTAGTTTGCATGCTTGATATAATTCAATCAACTATTCTTAAAGATTTAATAATTTGAGCTGCTTGCAATTGAGTATATATTGTTGCATTTTTATAATTGTTGGATGAGCCCAAACACGCACTTTAAAAAATTTGTAAATGATTTTAACTTCGCATTAGCTGAGTAACTTATCGCACTGATTTCCTTGTTTTTTAATATAGAAACATGGAAGTACACTGATGTAGTCTGATAACCGGGCATACATTTAGTTAAAGCGAGGCTGTTCGCAAAAGATAGATTGTCCAAGAAACCGAAGTCCCTGTTACTTTATTAACACTAATTTAATAAACAAGGAGGTTCTATGAACATATCTTATTTACAAAAACTTCGCATTAAGTTTTTTATTCTCCTCATTCTGCATGTAGTCCTTTTTATTCCAGTAGAGGTAGATGCGCAGCCGGTTTTTAAGGATGTACAGATTCAACAACTCGATTTAACTAATTTTACAATACCGCAGCCATCCTCGGATGTTGGATTGATTACATTGTATTATCATCCGGATGTTGTGGGATTGTATTTGACAATGGGAATAGAAAACATTACTTCAGGAGGTTTTATATTAGTAGCTACCAATGTCTTTTTACCTGATGCTTCATTTATTGCCAGCCCGCAAATGATCTCTTTCCGGTTTCCACTTGGACCATTGGGAGGCATGCCCGGACAACCTTTTCCACAAACATCTGTGCTGCGAGTTTATGTTCATTGGTCGAAGTTTCCATTTTTTCCTCCACCCCCACCGGATTTCGTTCAGTTTGATAGAAACATTGAGTATGGAGAAGATGATGCAGATAATTTAGACACTGATCCAACAGATTTAGCAGAACCTGATCTTGATGATACAGAACCTGCTGAAAATCAGAATTCTCCTGTTGATAGCGTCTATTACTATGGATGTGAAGTACCTAATATCGACCTAGATGATGCGAATAATGGAGATTCTCCGAGTTATGCCGGTGACAAAAATGCATGCGGACCAGCCGCTGCATCCAATAGTTTAAAATGGTTGTCGGATACTCCGGGTAACGGTGTCGATATACCCTTTTCTCACCGTGCTTTACTCGATTCGCTTAGCAGATATATGCAGCGTGCAGCTAATAGTGGTGTGATGATTGATCAATTCATCAGGGGAAAGTTGGATTTTATTGAAGCGCTTGGATTAAATATTTATGTGAAATTTCAATCTCAAATGCTTTCAGGTAATGTTAACAGTACTTCCGGAATGACATACGCCAGGAATGATAATGGTACATCAGGCTATCCTACGTGGGATTGGCTGGAACAACAAATGCGGGAAAAGGAAGATGTTGAATTAATGTACAAGTATCAGAACGGAGCTGGCGAGTGGCGCGGTCATGTAGTTACACTTACAGGATTAATTGAAACAGCAGATGGTAAGCGAACAATAAGATATAAACACGATAAAAAACAAGGCACTACAGACTCTAACAGCGTTGTTCAGGAATATGCCCAGGTTAAAGAAGATCCGAATGGCAGATTGGTTCTTTATAAGAATGGAAGAAGAAAATTTATCCATCATGCAGTAGCTGAGAGTCCGGGTGATCCTTTACCCGTTGAGTTAAATAATTTTGGTGCAAAAACATTTGGAAACAAAGTTAATATTAGTTGGCAAACCGCTGCTGAAACAAATAATTACGGATTTGAACTTTTTAGAAATTCAGATAAAATTGGTTTTATTAATGGTTCTGGAACTACAACAGAAACTAATAATTATTCCTTTGTTGATGAAAATCTTCTGCCCGGATTTTATAGGTACGATTTAATGCAGCTTGATTTTAACGGTACTCAACCCCTCTACCGTTATAAAATATAATATACCGGAAAGTGGATTTGTTATAATAAAAGTATTCGATGTATTAGGTAATGAAGTTATGAATCTTGTGAATGAGAAAAAGGAAACAGGAAGCTATGAAGTAAGCTTAAATTTATCAAATCTTCCAAGTGGATTATATCTATATCAACTGAAGGTAAATGGTTTTGTTGAAACCAGGAAGATGATGTTGATGAAGTAAAGATCTCATAGTGTAATGACCTTAAGCCCTTACTATATTATAAGTAGTAAGGGCTTTTTTTATAATATCGAGTTTATACCTTTAATAATATCCACAGATCTTCAAGAAATTTTTGTTGAGCGTAGCTTGGTAACTTATCATTGAATAATTAATTAACTGTCTTTGAAACGATGAAACAGCCACGATTAATATTAAGATTAGTAGAGGAGCATTTATCTTTCGCAAATTAAAATATTAACGCTATAACATTGGAAGACGAAAGGATATAATTCATACATTAACCACCGAACGTTTGATATAGGTACTGTAATCCTTAAGCACTCTCGAATATTTTTCATTCAACAATGGGGAGGAGATCATAAAATCAGCCGTTGCCCTGTTGCAGGCAATTGGTATATTGTAAAGTACGGAAATTCTTAAAAGTGCTTTTACATCTACGTCGTGTGGATGCGGTTCCATCGGGTCCCAGAAGAAGATCATAAAATCAATTTTACCTTCAACTATCAGTGATCCTATCTGCTGGTCGCCACCAAGAGGTCCGGATTGAAGTTTTTGAATTTTTTCTTCATATGATTTATCGTTTTCCTTAGCATTCTTTTTCAAAACTTCTTCCACTAATTTTCCTGTAGTTCCTGTACAAATGAAATTATGCGGTAATAAGGTTTTATAATTCCATTCAAACCATTCAATTAAATCTTTTTTTCTGTTGTCGTGTGCAACCAGGGCTATATTTTTTATTTCCATTTTATTGTCCTTCTACTTTTCTCAATTTTACAAATATTTAAGTACATTCGAAAGATACTAATAATGACAGGTTAGATAGTTTAACAAATTGTTAAGATTAAATATCTAAAACTTCAGATGGCCTCATTTAAGGGAGATTAATATTAGCTAAAGAATTATTCTCCTGAAATCTGATCTCTTTCTCACTCTCTTTGTGCCCCAATTTTGTAATCAATTCCCATTTTGATATTAACATTATTTAATTATTGCTGTTAAAATTGATAAAAATTCAATGGTATAGTAGTTGACTTCACCAGTCATAACTATTTCGAGGCCAAAGGGGATGTATAAATCAATCTTAAATCATTTTCAATCTCCGATTGAAGATATCGAGTCAAGTCAGTACAAAATTATGGGTGAGCTAAACAAGTATACAGAAAAATTTCGCAAGTATATGCTATTTCCGGAACTTCTTCAGTTATATCACCTGGATAATATGCTTAAATCTCTTTATGTAAAGTATCAACCCTTTAATGAATCATTATCAAAAGGACTTAAGGCACCTGCAATTGATTCGTCAAAATCCAACATTGTCGATAATGGTGGTGAACAGTCAGATAATTCAGAAGTTTTTGAGTTGATTACATGGACAATGACACTTGTTGAATCTGCAATGGAAGAGGGAATTGCCGTTTATGAATTTGTTCACGATCACATTAATATAGAACCAGCATTACCTGTTCCCTCGAAAAAGAATGAAGGATATTTTATTATACCTGATTATCAAAACCGGCTGCTTAGAATTTTTGAATATTTTTCCCCAGTATATTTTTCTAAGAAAAAATCTGCTAAATCATTAAAAACAAAACTGCTAATGCAGATTTCTCTTAATAAGGTGGAAAATTCAATACTAAGCACAGGGCTTAATCTAATTGAAAGGTACGGGCAGCTAAAAAATGCAGCTACTTACTGCTGCAATATTAATGTAGATATGCCATTTCAAGAGACTGTCCTTCCAATTGCAAAAAGTGTATTGTTGGGTATTATAAATGAAAAATAAATATTATTTGTTAGTAAGATTAGTAGCTTAATTGAGAATAGCCGGCAGCTATCCCTACCGTTTTCTTTTTGCAATTAATTAGAGTTAAAACTCTAATTTCTTTTTATACTTCTCTGAATACTCATAGACAAGAGCACTAGCAACAAATATCGATGAGTATGTTCCGATAATAATTCCAAAGAATAATGTGAAAGCAAATGCCCTAAGCACTTCACCACCGAAAATTAATAGAACCCCAACAGTTAATAATGTTGTACCACCGGTAAGAACTGTTCTGCTCATCGTCTGACTTATACTTGTATTAATTATATCATAGATAGGTTTTGTTTTATGGATTTTTATATTCTCCCTGATCCTATCGAACACAATAACAGTATCGTTGATCGAATAACCGATAAGGGTCAGAAACGCTGCAACTATAGTAATATCGATTTCAAGGTTTAAACCGGGAATCATTCCATAAAGCAAAGAGAATAAACCAAGTGTAATTAATGTATCATGAAATAACGCAGCAACTGCACCAAAAGCAAAAATAAATTTGAACCTGAATCCGAGGTAAACCAATATTACAATTAGTGCAAAAAAGATTGCTAGTACCGCATCACGCCTTAATTCTTCACCTATTTTAGGACCAACAATATCTTCTTTAAGAACTATAAATTTATTATTCTTAACCTTAAGGTTTAAATTTTCTTTTATCCAGTCTGCGATTCCGACTCTGACAACCATCTGATTATTGTCCAATTCCTCCGATACTCTTCCGGATTGAAATCCCGCTTCAAACAATGCATCAATTACGTCGTCGGTTGTATCTTTATTAACAAAAGCATACGTAACGGAATTTGCTGTTGAATCAACTCTTTGTTTTTGCACATTGGGAAATTTCTTTTCTATCTCATTCTCAATATATCCAACAACTGAAGGAAAAATTGCTGTGGGGATAACCTGTTCTTCAGTACGGATCATAACACCTGTTTCACCACCAAAGGTTTTAACTTCAATATTTCCAAGGCCGATATTTTCCACATCGGTTCTTATTATTCCTATATCCACAGGGTTATCGAATTGTAAAACTATCTCTGTACCGCCTTTGAAATCTATACCGAACTCAAATCCTCTTATGATTGCACTTACTAATCCTAAAGCAAAAAGCAATGTTGATAGTATATAAGCAATTGTTTTTTTACCGAGAAAATTATAATTGAGATTTTCGAATATTCGCATTGTGTGAATGTACTCCTGAAAGCATTAAAAAATTAACCGACAGTAACTTTAACTCCCCGAGCTGTCATTATATTGAATATCAACCTGGTTATTATCATTGCGCTAAATAGACTTGCTACAATTCCAATCATAAGCGTTAATGCAAATCCCTGCACCGGTCCGGTTCCGAATTGATAGAGTATTATACCTGTAAAAAAAGTTGTAATGTTGGAATCGATTATGGCAGAATATGCCCTTGAGTAACCACTGTCTATTGATGCCTTAACGGTTTTACCTGTAGATAACTCTTCACGAATTCTCTCAAATATTAATACGTTTGCATCTACAGCCATACCAATTGTAAGAATTATGCCTGCAATACCCGGTAAAGTAAGAGTCGCTTTAAAACCGGCGAGAACACCAAGAATAAAAAGAAGTGTTCGCCGGGCTTGTGGCTGCCGTTCCTCAATAATATCAACAGGTGCAGGTAAAGCACCAGCCTTTAAGACGATCTCTAACAATTTTGCTTCTTCTACGTCTGCCATTCCCTCAATCTGAGAACGGCCCCCTGTAATTTTATTTCTTACTGAGGGAGCTGAGAAAACCACACCATCCAACATAATTCCAATACGTTTTCCTACATTGGCTCCGGTGATTCTTGCCCAATCCGTTGCTCCTTCGCTGTTCATAGTCATCGATACAATCGGTGCGGAAGTATTGGGATCAATAGTTGCCTGTGCGTCTGTAACAACTCCACCAGTTAATTCAGGCTCTTTGTTCATCAAATACAGTATGTATATATTTTGACCATCCTGTTGTCCGATAGGTTTAGCTGAAAAAACAAATTCAACGTTATTAGGTATAACATTTTGTACTTCTGGTCTGCTAAGAAGTAAAAGTAATTTATTTCTATCATCCTCCTTCACATAAGCATCTGCACTGCTTCCCTGAGGATCCAATAATGCAATCGCAAAGAATGGGTGCTGCTGTTTGAATTCTTCTTCTGTAAGTTGTTGCTCACTAAGTGTATCAGTAACGCTGGTATCAGTTTCTCCTGCAACTAAAGAAGAATCAAGATTAGCACGTTTTTGATTTTTTGAAGAATCACTTGGAAAAACTCCGATTGTTTTAGCAAGTGCATCGTCAATCTTTTGCATAACGGATATAGTAAAGTCGGCATCTTTTAACAGTCTGAACTCTAACAATGCAGTACCTTGTAATAACTGTTTTGCTTCTTCTTCTCTTGCAATGCCCGGGAGCTCAACAATTAGTCTCCGGCTGCCTTGTCTTTGGAGTGTCGGTTCTGATACTCCATACTGATCAATTCTGTTTCTTATAATTTCTAGTGCCCGTGTAACAGCATCTTCAGCATCTTGTTTAAGACCGGCAAGAATTTCGTTGTCATCCTGTCTTATTGTGCCAAAATATCTGCTGTACCTAATTCCTCTTTCTGTAAGTTTTCTGCCGAGGATATCTACAACGGATTCGTCAGATAAATTAGATTCTTCCTGAGCTTCGGCTAAAATGTTGTTAAATGTGTCATCAGGATTAGAAGCAAGTTTTCCCAATAACTGTGCGGTGTTAACTTCAAGTACAACTCTCATTCCACCCTGAAGATCAAGACCAAGCTTTATTCTTTTCTCACGGTTTTTTATAATATCGGGATCAGCACTTCGGATGCTGTCTTCGACAACATTGAGCATTTTATCAAGTTGAGTATTTGTTAGATCTGGATTGGCAGTGAGGTATTCTTGTTTTTGTTCTTCGAGTATCTTATTAATATCATTTGTGAATTGATAGTCAGCAAAAGTAGGATATAGTAAATATACAGCTAATACTATGGCTGCAAGTACAAGTATAATTCGAAATCGGAATTCTTTCATTCTGTAAAGTTATAGTGTGATAGATTAAAAATAATTGAACCGCTTAAATTAGTGGTATAGGTTTAGAAAGTCAACAAAATTCGCTTTTTAGAGCACTTATTAAGATAAATACAA
>JARRKK010000273.1:0-5160 GCA_037388105.1 Ignavibacteriaceae bacterium
TTCTACTTAACTTTGATCACAACAAAAGTCACATCGTCATCAGGCTCACCATCTTCTACCCATTCTGATCCGGCAGACTTCAGTCCATCAATAATTTCTTCAGGAGATTTGTGTGCGTTTTTACTGAATACCTGTACCACTCTTTCATAACTAAACATTTCCCGGTTTTTATCAAATAATTCCGGAAGACCATCACTTAATAATAATACAGTATCACCAGGATTCAATTTAGTCTCTCTTACCTGATACGGAAAATCCTGTACTGCTCCTAACGGCATTCCTTTCAATACAATTTCCTCAACTACCATATCATTTTTCCTATAAAGTAATGCAGGCGGCATACCTGCAGCAGACATTATCATTCTACCACTCTGTATCTTCATCATTGTTAAACACATCGAGAGCATATGGATTTGCATCTGTTTGATGCATCTTGTTATCTCGTTAAAAGTTAATAAAATATCGGAATTTGAACCAAGTGTATTAAATAAACTTTTTGTTGCTGTAACCATAGTTCCTGCTTTTAATCCATGTCCGGTTGCATCTCCTATTACTATGGTTAGAGTTCCATCCATACCTACCTGAAAATCATAATAATCACCACCGACTTCCGTTGCGGTTTTCATATAAACAGCTATATCGAGATTTGGCAATTGAGGAAGTTCTTTTGGAAGCATAGATAATTGAAGTGACCGTGCTTCTTCCAGCTCTCTTGTTTTTCTTTCATTTTCTGCTTCAGCAAGTTGAGCTCTTAATTCGGTTTCTCTCATCCGCGCAGTTTCTCTAGCACGATTCAATAATCTTCTTCTCTGAAATCGGTCAACTCCAAAAATGCCACCAACAAGTATAAAACCATATAATATATATGCCCAGGTAGTTCGCCACCACGGAGGTAATATCGTTATAGCTATAGTTTTTTCTTTTTCATTCCAAACTCCATCACCATTTGCACCCTTTAATCTGAACACATATTCACCAGGGCTCAAATTCGTAAAGGATGCGAATCTTCGGTTGTCATACACCCAATCTTCATTAAGACCATCCAGTTTATAAGCTATCTTGTTTCTCTGTGGCCTGGAAAAATGAATGGCAGCAAATTCGAGTGAAAAATCATTTTGACTGAAAGATAAATTAATATTCTTTACAGCATTAATGTCTTCTGACAAAGGGGAATCTTCTGAGGTTGCAGTAATTGATTGATTAGATATTTTAAAATCAGTTATTACAATTTCAGGTGAAGTTTGATTTAACAATCCCGGGTAAAATGAATTCACACCGTTAAATCCACCAAAAAACAGTTCTCCATCTTTTGTCTTCCAGCTTGCCCGGGTGAAACTGTAACCCTGTAATCCATCGGCAATGTCAATATTTATAAAAGTATACTTCTTCTCTCCCGGCACTCTTACAATTTTTGTCAACCCGGCAATACTGCTGACCCATATATTTCCATATGAATCTTCCTGTATTGCCGTAATCGAATTTGTCGGTAATCCATCTTCATCAGTATAAATATTAATTTTCTCAGTTGATGGATCGAACTCTGCCAAACCTTTATTTGTAGCCAACCACAATTTTCCGTCAGAATCTTCAAGAATATCAGCAACATTATTTGCTGCAGAGTAATTAATGATGGTGTCGGGGAAGAATTCTTTAAACGAATTATCCTTCAGATTGCACTTAATAAATCTTGAGTTTCTTGTTCCAATCCATAAAATGTTTTCATATTTATTGCTTAAAAAAATTGAAGATGCTGATTCCAGCGGCATATAATTTTTCTTTGAGATTTCATCCGTAAGTTCGTTCGAAAGTTGATTAAACAAATCACTTCCAATTTCACATATCTGAATTCCATACAATAATGAATCATCGGGTGCATTTACATTCCAGTTTCCATAAGAGTGCCCAACATCTGAACGATACCTTAATTTATATTTTCCTGGTTTTAGTTCTATACAACCGGCTAAACTTCGGTTCTTAATTCCACCACCCAGATAAAACGTTTTATACATGTCATCCATCGCCCAAACAATTTTTCCATCGGTGTTTTCTATCCAGCCGTAATCAAATGTTGAATTCGAAACATCAATCTGACCTTCCCCCCCGCAGAAAACCAAAACTTTTGTAGATTTCTCTAACTCGAATTCTTTGGTAGTATCCTGTTGTTCCCCAACCTTTAATATAGATGCTATAGAACTTTGGCTCAGTTGTAACTTGATTAAGGAAAGCAGTTCAGATTTGTATTTTCTATTCATAATTGACGGCACGAATCTGTGGATGTCAGTACCTGGTATCAGGAGATCGACGCCGTGGGCGGTAGCAATATATATTCTTCCGGTTACATCTATCTGGATATCATTTATATTTGAAGTGTAAGTTAATCCAAATATATCAGTTAAATATTTAGTGAATACATTATTCTTCGTATCCAGTTTACACAGTGAACTATCTGTTCCAATCCACAAATTGTTATCATTACCAATTTCCAATGATCTTATATTATTACCGGAGATTGAATTAGAGTTAAGAGGATCGTATTTATATTGAAAAAATTCATCATTCTTTCTATCATATTTTATTAAACCTAAATTACCGGTACCCATCCAGATGATATCCCTGTTTTTTTCCTGCACAGCTACTGCATTAATCTGATCAGAATTAATATTGTTCTCTTTTCTATCCGAAGGCAATTGATAAATATTTAATGGTTCTTTCTTGGGATCGACTTTATTTAACCCACTGTTCCTTGTTCCTACCCAAAGAATCCCAAAATTATCCTCGTAGATTGATATTACCTGACTGCCATTTATAGAACCACTAATGTTTGTATTGGGTTTATAATGAAATGATTCACCTGTAACAGGATTATATCTGTACAAACCTTCAGATTTGCATCCTAACCATAAATAACCATTTTGATCGCTGAGTATATTGTATGTTGTGGAATCTTTGATTACTGTTTTATCAGCATTAAAAATGTTGATATTTTTTATTTTATTTGTCACAGGATCAATCATTCGAACACCGGATCCGCCGGTTAACCAAAATCTATTATATTCATCCTCAAACAATGAAACATTAATTTTGAAATTCGGAATTGTTAAATTGGCATAATTATTAAATACCGAATCCTGATCATCAAAAACGAATATTCCGGTCTTGGAATCAGTTGCGAGAATCTTACCATCGTGGCTTTCAATTATTGAAAATACCCATCCCCAGTCAATTTGAGTCTTTTTTTCTGCTTTATTAATAATTTGAGCAATATTTTGTTCTTTATTAAATAAATAAACCCCGTGGTTGCGTGTACCAATCCAAATTCTATTTTTAGAATCTTCAAACAGTTCCCAAATTTGTATAGTCCCGGTTATTGCACCCCTATCAATAGCCAGTGGAATAAATGTTCCGGTCTTTCTATTGTACTTTGCAAACAATCCAATTCCGCCAAGCCATAAATCACCTTCGCTATCTTCAATCATTGAAAGAACAGTATTGCTTGGCAGGCTTGTACTGTCGTTTGGATTATTTTTATATACTTTAAACTCATATCCGTCATATCTACATAAACCATCACCAGTTCCTATCCAGAGGAAACCGTACTGATCTTGTAAGAGTTCGTATACTGTTGGATTTGGTAATCCATTTTGAACTGAATAGTGTTCAAATACAAGATTGTTTTGCGGAAGAATATTTGTTGTTAGAAAAAGAAATATTAACCACGATGATATTTTCATCATAATAAAACCTTAATAATCAGTGCTTCTCCCTGGTATGGAATTCCAAAATCAAACATGCCCAACCCAACTCCACCAGCTTCAATCTTATGCATCTTTCCATCCGATCTTAATAAGAGAATGGGATTGTGCCCGGCATTAACAATATCGAGTTCACCCGTTTTTGTGTTGAGCACTGCAATAAAATATGTAATAAATTTATCCGAAGGTGAGGCATTAAAAATTATTTTATTCAGTTTATCTGTCATCTCAGGAAGCGGGGTATTACTATCCAGGTAGGAATATAATGACGCATTTAATGTATTAACTAGCAATGCCGCAGCAATTCCCTTACCTGAAACATCTGCCATAACGAGCGCAAACCTGTCATTTCCCAAATCTATGCAATCATAGTAGTCACCACCAACTTCTCTGGAAGGAATGTTTATTCCGGAAACATCGTAACCGGGAATTTTAGGAAGTTCACGGGGAATAACTCTCTGTTGAATTGATGCCGCCACGTCAAGTTCCTGTTCAATCCTTTCTTTAATTAGAGATTCCTGGAGAAGAAAAGCATTTTCAATTGCAGCATTTACCTGTCGTGCAATCGCATCAAGTAATATCTGATCAAGTGCAGTAAAAGAACCTGTGCCTTTTCGGCTTTCTTTGTTCGCTAATGTGAAGTTGTAATCATTTTCCTTAAAATTAAATGAAGCGCTAATCTTATTTTTGCTTTCTAAAACTTCTAAAGTATCTAATCCCGGTGGGAATAAAGCTTCATCAATTACTTTATCTCCTTTATGCACCTGCACTAAAGCATGAGATGCATCTGTTAAAACCGCTGCCCTTGAAATCGACAGTTCAAGTAAAGTGTTACGGTTTTCAAATTTTGTAAGATCGATACCCGTATCAATTAAATTGTTTAACTGCAGCACTCTCTGGTTTAATTCGAAGATAAGATTTTTTTCTTTTTTCTGAGTTAAAAAAGATTGGTAAGCATTATCGAGTAGCTGAATGAATATTTGCAAAGATATTTTATCAAACTCGGTGAAATCACTTTTATCAAGTTTTGCACCTATAGTAATTCCAATTATTGATCTATCAATCAAAGGTTTAATAATAGACACAATATTATCGGTATTATCTTTATAACTTATGTGTAATTTATCGTCATTAAAGTTTTCAAGGATTTCGGATCTGGATTTGTCATTACCGTAAATTAATTTCCATTCATCTTTTGAATTAATTTTATAAAATATATCTATATCGGTAACAAAGAAGTTCCCTCTTAACAATGTTGCAAACTGTTTCCCTATTTCTGCAACACTCTTTGATTTGGAAAGTATCTCAAAACCCTCCTGAAAAGAGTCAACCTGCAGGGCAAGTTTATCAACAATATTTGATTTTATTGTTTTCAAATTGATTAAACAATGGTTTGAGTATGAGGTTA
>JARRKK010000274.1:0-3748 GCA_037388105.1 Ignavibacteriaceae bacterium
ACCAAATGGTGAAGTGGTTGAAACATTTCCGGTAGCAAAATTGAAGTTGCCTAAACGCTACTCAGGTCCGTGGGAGGGAGGCTCTCATAGAATATTTGTTTATGGAACCGAAGAAGAAACTATTTGGGGAATTACAGCCGAACTGGTCTTTGAGTTTTGTAAATTATTAAACTAAATGGAGAGTATGGATATAAATAAATACTCTGACGTAATTTGGGATTGGAACGGTACACTATTCGATGATGTTAATTTGTGTCACAATATAATGAACCATCTTTTAGTCAGTCGATCACTTCCAACACTCACATTAAATCGGTATAAAGATATCTTTACATTTCCGGTTCGAGAATACTATTTAAAAGCCGGCTACAATTTCTCAAGGGAGCCATTTGAAAAAATTGGTGCTGAATTTATGGTAGAGTATGAAGAAAAGAAAATGAATTGTAAACTATTTCCATATTCAGCGAAAGTCTTAAACAATTTCCAATCTTTGAATATCAGACAACATCTTCTATCTGCATATGAGCAAGAAAGTTTAACAACGATCATTAAGTACCATGGCATATCAGAGTATTTTACTTTCATAAAAGGCCTAGATCATATTTATGCCGATGATAAAGTAAATATTGGGAAACAACTTATGAAGGAAATTTCGGTAGATGGTACGAGTTCAGAAGTAATTCTGATTGGTGATACAATACATGATTTTGAGGTAGCAAACGAACTTGGTATTGATTGTCTTTTAGTAGGCAACGGACATCAAAACATAGACAGATTGAAAGAACTTCAGGTTAAGGTAATAAATAATATAAAAGAGTTATACAGTCATCTAAATAAGAAGGGAATTAGCGATTGACTATTTTTTTGATAGCCGTTGCTGCTGGTATTATACTTTGGTTTGCCATAGTTTATAATCTATTTATTAAAGATAGAAATTTGATTAAGGAAGCCTGGAGCGGAATTGATGTACAGTTAAAAAGAAGACACAATCTGATTCCCGGATTGGTGGAAACAGTTAAAGCTTACAGCAGCTACGAAAGAAATCTTTTTAATGAAATTACCGAGAAGCGAAGTAAAACAGTGCATATTGAGAATGTAAAGGATAAAGCTACGGCGGAAAATGATATCTCGGGTATGCTGAAATCATTGTTTGCCGTAGTTGAAAATTACCCGGATTTGAAAGCAAATGTTAATTTTTTGGATCTGCAGAATCAATTGATTGAGGTTGAAGACCAATTACAATATTCACGTAGATATTACAATGGCACTGTCCGCAGTTATAACATACGTGTCGAATCTTTTCCAAGCAATATTGTTGCAGGAATTTTTAATTTTAAAACAGAAGAATTTTTTGAGATAACTTTGGCAACTGAAAGAAATTCTCCAACAGTAAAAATATGAATCTTTTAATCAAACTTATCTGTCTGCATTTTATTTTCAATTTTTTTGCAATAGCTAATGCTCAGCAGGAAAAGATAATTTCGTACGATAGTAAAATTATAGTGAATAAAGATGGTTCAATGCTTGTTACCGAAGAAATAAAAGTTCATGCAGAAGGGAAGAATATTAAACGTGGAATCTATAGAGACTTTCCAACAGATTATAAAGATAATTACGGCAATGATATCAGAATAACATTTACCGTAAAAGAAATTTTGAAAGATGGCATTAGCGAGAGTTATCATACTGAAAGGTTGAACAATGGTATCAGGGTTTACATTGGAAAGGCTTCATACTTTTTAAACCCGGGTGATTATACTTATAGTATAAAATATAAAACTGATCGGCAGCTCGGCTACTTTGATGATTATGACGAACTATACTGGAACGTTACGGGAAATGGTTGGGACTTTGAAATAGATAATGCCAGCAGTACTATTATTCTGCCAAAGGGAATAGATCAAAATAATATTAAAACTCTGGGTTTTACGGGGAAACAGGGAAGCAAGGAAATGGACTTCCGTGCAGAAATAAAAAGCAGTTCAGAAGTTAAGTTTATCACAACCCATAAATTGAATGCAAGAGAAGGATTAACAATTGTTGTACAATGGCCGAAAGGATTTGTTTACCAACCTGGTTTTGAAGATAAGCTTTCATATTTCTTGGCTGATAACAAATCTGCAATCGTTTTGATTGTTGGCGCAATGTTATTGCTACTCTTTTATATAATTGCATGGGTGAGCGTTGGTAAAGACCCGGACAAAGGGATTATTTTTCCTTTGTTTGAACCACCGCTAAATCTGTCTCCGGCAAGCTGCCGTTTTATCAGTAAAATGAAATTTGATAACAAAACCTTTACTGCTGCAATTATAAATCTTTGTGTTAAGGGTTATACAATACTACGGGAGGATAATAAAGATTATTCTCTAGTTAAAAACTTAGATGTATCGAACAACTTACTATCGACAGATGAGCAAAAATTGTTATCTAATTTAAAATTTAGAATTAAAAACAATACCGCTTTACTGGAATTAAAACAGAAAAATCATGTTACGATTAGAGGTGCAATTAAAACTCTAAAAAAATCATTAGAAAATTTATATGAGAAGCAATATTTCTTTACCAATAAAAAATATTTTATAACGGGAATAATCATTTCTGTAATATTTATACTAATCGCTGGAACTATGGGTAGTGAGGAATTAATCTTTACTCTCGTATGGAATACTATGTGGGGTGTTGGAGTTTCATTTCTAATATTTACTGTATTTAAAACGTGGAGATCGGTTTTGGCGGGGAAAGCCAAGGGTGCAGCTATTTTGAGTGCAATATTTATTACACTTTTTGCAATTCCATTTGTCGGTGGACAAATAATGGGTCTCTATTTGTTGAGAGAGAGTGGTTCAATATTATTAGTAGTTGGGATAGTAATTATTATAATTATTAATATAGTTTTTCACCATTTACTAAAGGCACCAACTAGGTTGGGCAGGAATGTAATGGATGGAATTGAAGGTTTCAAGATGTACTTATCTGCCGCAGAGAAAGACAGATTAAACAGTATAAAAGCACCTGAGAAAACTCCCGAATTATTCGAAAAGTTTCTACCATATGCGATTGCTCTAGATGTTGAGAATGAATGGGGCAAAATGTTTGAGTCTGTGTTGGAAAAAGCAAAAGCCGAAGGGAATGAATATGCTCCGGGTTGGTACAGTGGAATGAATTGGGATTCATTGGGAGCATCAAAAATTGCTTCAAGTGTTGGAAGCAGTTTGACAAGCTCAATTTCTTCATCTTCGACAGCACCCGGTTCTAGTTCAGGAAGTTCCGGCGGTTCCTCAGGTGGAGGTGGGGGAGGTGGTGGCGGAGGTGGATGGTGAGCTATTTTAAATCAATTTAAATAATGATATATAGTAAATTAATGTAATTATTTAATATATAAGATCTTAATACCTGTTATATAAATAAAATAATTGATATCCTATTATTATTTTATGGAAGATAAAAGGTTGTTTAACTGCAGTACCTAATAATTCATTACCATCCAATTAATTCAATTTTGAAAGAGATTTTTTGTGTTTAATACCTAATACAAATGAAGGCTCAATCAGTATTTGAATTTGCTCCCTCTTTCATCTTCCGTAGGATTTATGTTGACTTTGCCACCTCAAAGGTATTCATTTATTCCACAATTCTGAGAATACTGAAAGTACTATTTCATAAGAATCATTTTCTTTGTTTCTCTTATTTCAAGATCAGATGTATTTGTTTTTGCCAATAAGAGGTAGAAGTAGATACCTGATGGCAG
>JARRKK010000275.1:0-6415 GCA_037388105.1 Ignavibacteriaceae bacterium
AAAATATTTGTAATCGATGATGATGAATCAGTAAGAAGAAGTCTGCCTATGCTTCTTGAATCTATGGAGTTCGAAGTAGAAACATTTCCAAGCTCTGAAGATTTTCTAAATCGTGAACCATTTAACGGCACCGGATGTATTCTGCTCGATATAAATCTTGGAGGGAAAAGCGGGCTTGAACTCCAGGAAGAACTAATAAACAAACAATACAGCCTGCCGATTATTTTCATTACTGGAAAAGGCGGGGTTCCCGAAAGTGTTCGGGCATTAAAGAAGGGTGCAGTTGATTTTCTTCAAAAGCCTTTTGATGATCAGCAGCTTCTTGATGCAGTTGAAGAAGCTGTAGCTAAATCTCACACAATTAGAAAAGAATTTGATGAACTTAAGAAATTACAAGGTCTTATCTCAGTACTTACTGAAAGAGAGCTTGAGGTTTTCAAATATGTAATTACCGGAATGCTGAATAAGCAAATCGCCGAAAAACTTAACATAGCAGAACATACTGTAAAACTTCATCGTGGAAAAATTACTGAAAAGCTGGGTGTGAAATCAGTCGCTGAACTGGTCCGAATTGCAGAGAAAGCAGGAATAAAGTTCCCATCTAAATAATCATTTCTTTTTGAACTCTTCTTCACTAACCTCAATAAACTATAGAACTAAAGTACTATAGACATTCCTTTCTTCTTTTACCAACTTTAGTTAAGAATTATGATTTACATAGTTGATGATGACAAATCCGTAAGAAGGTCTTTTGAACTTCTTTTAAATTCAGCAGGATTTACTTGCAAGACCTATCCTGGCGCTAAAGAATTCTTAGATGAATACAGGCAAGACGAGGGTGATATATTAATACTTGATATCCATATGCCGGAAATAACTGGCTGTGACCTGTTAGATATCTTAAAAGAGAAAAAGATAATTGTTCCTGTTATTGTAATTACTGCTTACGATGAGGAGGAAAGCAGAAAGTGTGCAAAAGATTATGGTGTCATAGATTATCTGTTAAAACCTATCGATGGTGACATAATTATCGAATTGATTTCAGATCATATTAATAACAGCAGTAAAGTATTCTGAATTAATAAAACATTGAAAGATATTTATAATCGATTAAGTAATAATCTAAGTAACTAAAATCATAATAAATTATACGGAGGTGTTCATGTTTAAACACATTAATCAATTTCATATACCATCGTATTTTCTTACAACAATCTTTGCAATTGTAATGATGGTAGGATGTAATCAAGACTCATCGGAACCGACTGAAGCTGAACTAATGCGCGGCTTCAAAGGTAAAATTGCACTAGACACTCGCGATTCTAAACCGGATTGGACGCCGTTCATCCCTAAAGAAGCGCCAAAAGGCTCGCCGAATATTCTCTTCATTCTGTACGACGATACAGGGCTGTCAGCCTGGTCACCCTACGGCGGCCGTTTACATATGCCAACGCTGGACAAACTCGCCGCTGATGGTCTGATATATACTAATTGGCATACGACTTCCTTGTGCGCACCGACGCGTTCCACACTACAGACCGGACGCAATCACCACCTGAACAGCTACGGCTCGATCACCGAGACTGCCAGCGGTTACCCGGGATACAATGGTCGCTTTCCAAAGCAGGTAACGACTATTGCCGAAGTGTTGCAAGAAAATGGTTACGCCACCTTGTGGCTCGGCAAGGACCACAACGTGCCGGAGCAGGATGTGGCGCCTGGTGCTTATCGCGGCGAATGGCCATTGCAAAAGGGGTGGGACCGCTTCTACGGCTTCCTAGGCGGCGAAACTAACCAGTGGTACCCGGACCTGGTCAAGGATAACGACTTCATAGATCAGCCGTATATGCCGGATCAAGGTTATCACTTGTCCAAAGACCTCACTGATCAGGCAATTGAGATGCTGCGTAATAAAAACGCCTCCAATCCTTCCAAGCCCTTTTTTATGTGGTTTTGCCCGGGCGCCAATCATGCACCTCATCAGGTTTGGCAGGAATATATAGATAAGTATAAGGGTAAATTCGATGACGGTTACGATGCCTATCGCATCTGGGCTACCAAGCGCATGAAGGAGAGAGGCATCATCCCCGAAAATACTGTTAACACGGCCATCAATCCTATCCCGAAGGACCTGGCGAATCCGCTTGACTACGTACGTCCCTGGAACACCTTGAACGACAAGGAAAAGGAACTCTTCAACCGTTTGGCAGAAGTTTGGGCTGCTTATTCCGAATACACGGATACTCAGATCGGCCGAATCATCGACTATCTGAAGGAGACAGGTCAGTACGAAAACACCCTCATCATCTACGCTGCCGATAACGGTACCTCAGGAGAAGGCTCACCGAATGGTTCGGTCAACGAGAACAAGTTATTCAACGGATGGCCGGATGCACTCGAGGAGAACATGAAGTACATAAACAAGCTGGGGGGCCAAGACACATATGAACACTTCCCTACCGGCTGGGCTGCGGCTTTCTCGGCGCCGTTCAAGATGTTCAAACGCTATTCTGAGTATCAGGGCGGTACTGCGGATCCGCTAATCATTTCCTGGCCTAAAGGAATCAAGGCGCGAGGCGAGATTCGCAACCAGTATCACCACTCGGTGGATATCGTACCAACGATTCTGGAGATTACGGGTCTCAAGATGCCGGAGTTCAACCACGGTGTGAAACAGTACCCGATGTCGGGTGTTTCTATGAAATACACCTTTGACGCAAAGCCAGACGACCCAACAACAAAGCATGTTCAGTATTACGAAATGTTCGGCACACGTGGAATCTGGAAAGATGGCTGGCATGCAGCGGCAATCCATGCACCGATTAACGGCACTGGCCACTTTGACGAGGACAAGTGGGAACTCTACAACATGGAGGAGGACTGGTCCCAGTCAAACAACCTCGCCGACAAGTACCCGGAAAAACTGAAAGAGCTGCAAGATCTCTGGATGGAAGAAGCGAAAGCGAACAACGTGCTTCCGCTGGACGACCGTGTAGCCGTAGAAATCCTGGGCACTCCGCGTCCCAGCGATGAACCTCCGCGCGACACCTACAAATATTACCCGGATACGGAACCTGTACCGGAAGGTGTTGCCGTTAACGTTCGCGGTCGTTCGTATAAGATCCTTGCCAATGTCGAAATCACCGATAAAACCGAAGGCGTGATCTTCGCTCACGGCTCCAGATTTGGCGGGCATACGCTGTTCATCAAGAATAAGAAGCTCTACTATGTATACAACTTCCTCGGCATTGCACCAGAGCAGGTGTTTGAGTCCAATGTGACACTAAAACCGGGTAAATACACCTTTGGCATGGAGTTCGAGAAAACCGGCACGGGTGAGCATGGTGAGATTCTGGGTGAGACCAAGCTATATATCGACGACAAAGTGGTAGCTTCAGGTAAGATGCGAACCCAGGCAGGCAAATTTACCCTGTCAGGCGATGGTCTCTGCATCGGCTATGATAGCGGTGATGCGGTAAGTTCACTTTATAAGGCTCCTGCTAAGTTCACTGGTGGTAAAATCCAGGGCGTAGCGGTAACGGTCAAAGGTGAGCCATACATTAACCTTGAACAGGAGGCCAAGCGCATAATGATGACGTGGTAACTGAAAGTTAAGCACTTATTACTTTGTCATTTATAAAATATAAAAGCTAGTTCAATAAACATATTAAATGGGTTGGTTCACAGCCAACCCATTTGACTTTTCTAAAAATACGTAGTAATGGAGATAAACTTATGATAAAATATGCCAAGTTTGTATGGAATGCCTGATCAATCTATTAATAATACCTGGTTACGATTTGCAAAACCAACGGGCAGAATACTATGGCGTGCTTCATTACCAATTTCTACAGTTCCAAACGGCGAGGGAGATCCGGTTTCTGGTTTGGGTGACTTTAATGTGTTTGCTGCTTATCTGGTTTCAAATCCGAAATCAAGTACGCAATTTGGTCTCGGTCCAATGCTTGTCGCACCAACGGCAACAGATGAACTTCTTGGAAGCGGCAAATGGCAGCTTGGTGCTGCCCTTGTTTACTTTAATGGTGACTCTCCCCAGGTTCAATTTGGCGGACTTGTTACCTGGCAAGCTTCTGTGGCAGGACAGGAAAATCGTCCAAAAACAAATATGATGGTTCTTCAACCCTTCTGGTTCTGGCAGATTGGTGATGGAGTGTATTTAAGAACTGCACCATTGTGGATATTCAATATTGAAACCGGGGATTACAATGTTCCTATAGGTTTTGGAATTGGAAAAATTTTAAAAGTAGGTAAAACAGTTTATAATATTTTCATCGAGCCGCAATATACTGTGCTGCATTATGGTGTGGGCCAGCCAGAATTTCAATTGTTTGTTGCTTTGAATATGCAATTTCTTGAAAAATAAATGTTCATTGAAATTAGAAGTTTAGACTTAATGTCTAATTAAAATAAATCAATCATCAATCAAATTTGAGGAGGGCAGAAATGCTTAAAAAAACCTTTTTAATTCTTTTTCTTTGTGCATTCGTTTCTCTGTTTGCACAGGACAAACCAAATATTGTTTTTATAATGGGTGATGACATTGGTATGTGGAATATCAGTGCATATTCTCGTGGAGTAATGGCTGGCCGAACTCCAAACATTGACAAGCTTGCCAAGGAAGGTGCTTTGTTTACGGATTATTACGCTGAAGCAAGCTGCACTGCTGGACGAGCAAACTTTATTACCGGTGAATTGCCAATACGTACCGGACTCACTACTGTTGGTCAGGCTGGAGCAGATATCGGAATGCCGGAACAGGCCCCAACGATTGCCACAGCTCTTAAAGAAATGGGCTATGCAACAGGACAATTTGGTAAAAACCATCTTGGTGATAAAAACAAATATCTACCCACCGTACACGGGTTCGATGAATTCTTTGGTTATCTCTATCACCTCGATGCAATGGAAGATCCGTGGCACCCGAACTATCCACAGGATTTGTTAGATAAGGTTGGACCGAGAAATATGCTTCACTGCGTAGCTACCGACACTGACGATCCAACAGTTGATCCTCGATGGGGTAAAGTTGGAAAACAAAAAATAACCGACGAGGGACCACTACCTCCTCATCCAGTCAAAGGTGTTAAGTATAATATGGAGACTGTTGATAGTGTAATACTCGATTATACAATAAATTTTATGAAAAAGGCACAGAAAGACGGTAAGCCATTCTTCATTTGGATGAACCCAACTAGAATGCACGTGTTTACACATCTCTCACCAAAATACGAAGCGTTACGAAACCCCGAAAACGATTGGACTATACAGGAAGCCGGAATGGCTCAGTTTGATGACGTTATAGGTGGAGTAATGAAACAACTTGATGAAATGGGTATAGCCAATAATACCATCATTGTTATTACCACAGACAATGGTACCGAGGTTTTCAGCTGGCCAGACGGTGGTACTACACCATATAAAGGCTGGAAAGGTATGGGTACCGAGGGTGGTTTTCGTTCACCCTGTATAATGCGTTGGCCTGATAAAGTAAAACCTGACCAGGTTATTAATGGCGTTATGTCTGGACTGGATTGGTTTCCAACGTTCGTTGCCGCAGCGGGCTATAAGGGGGATATTGCAGAAGATCTCAAAAAAGGGATAACACTAAATGGTAAAAATTATAAAGTTCACCTGGATGGATACAACCAAATGGATATGCTTACAAAGGGAGGTAAGTCATCACGTAATGAGCTTTGGTATTTTACCGAGTCTACGCTGGCAGCAGCCCGGATCGGTAATTACAAATACGTGTTTATTGATCAACCCGACGGATGGTTTGGTCCAAAAGTCAATTTGGATTGGCCGGGAATTTATAATCTTCGATTAGACCCGTTTGAGAAAATGAATCTCAATGAATCATTGTTTGCCGCTAACTGGTGGGCTTTCGAGTTTTGGCGTTTCGTATTTGTACAACAGGAAGTCGCGGTGCTGGCAAAAACAGCAATTGATTTTCCTCCGATGCAGCCCGGTGCGAGCTTCAACCTTTCCGCACTCAAGGAAAAGATTCAGCAGCATATGAGCGGCAGAACAGGGCAATAGAAAATAAAATAAACAATTACAAAAAACTATTTTAATACACATTTCAAAAGCAAATTAGATTTAAAAATTGTCTTTTTTCCATTTTTAAAAAATTATTAAATGTTTACTTTCCTATATTTATGAGTGGATAAAATCCATTGAATTAAATAAAAAGTCTATTAAGTTTGTGGTTCAGGATTATCAAATAATTCACTAATTGTTTAATAAATGGAGGGCAAGCGATGATAAAAAAATCTTTGTTAATTCTTTTCCTAAGTGCATTCGTTTCTTTGTTTGCACAGGACAAACCTAACATTCTTCTGATTGTATCCGATGATACCGGCTGGGGCGATCTTGGACCTTACGGCGGAGGTGA
>JARRKK010000276.1:0-3703 GCA_037388105.1 Ignavibacteriaceae bacterium
CATTATTAGTCTTACTTCCAATTATATTTTTAATTGCGCTGGAAATTTTCTTAAGGATTATAGATTATGGTTATAATTTTGATCAGTGGGTAGATGCAGGACAAGGGAGATTTATAATAAATCCGAATATAGGGAGGAAATATTTTACGAGTGGAGATTTTAATCCCAATACAATCGAGGATGTTTTTGACCAACATAAAAAGGCAAATTCTTTCAGAGTTTTTGTATTAGGTGGAAGCAGTGCAGAAGGATATCCGTTTAATCCTATGGGATCATTTTCCCGTTATATACGCAGAAGATTGGAATTGGTCTACCCCAATACTAAAATCGAGGTTGTAAATATTAGTATGACGGCAGTAAATTCTTATACTGTGTTAGATCTTTTGCCAGAAGTATTGGATCAAACCCCCGATTTAATATTAATCTATGCAGGGCATAATGAATACTATGGAGCATTGGGTGTCGGTTCAGTACAATCCTATGGTTCATCCCGGTCCTTAATTAAATTAATGTTATACTTAAATAAATTTAAAATAACCCAATTAGTACGCAACTCACTTCATTGGATCTCATCACTATTCTCATCTCAAGATAATGGCTCTTCAGGTACGCTAATGTCCAGAATGGCAAAAGACAAATACATTCCTTTAAATTCTGAAGTGTTCGATGAAGGTCTTCAACAATTGGCAAATAACCTGACAGATATTCTACACTTGATTCAAGATAAAAATGTACCTGTAATATTAGGAAGGCTGGTAAGCAATTTAAAAGATCAAAAACCATTTATTTCTGTAAATACCCCCGGTTATAAAACAGCAGATCAGATATATGAAGAAGCTGTGGATGAATTTAATAGTTATAGTTTTACAAAGGCAGATTCACTTTTCAAACTGGCAAAAGAACTTGACGCACTAAGGTTCAGAGCACCCGAAAAGATGAATAAGATTATTGACGATTTAGGAAAAGAATTTCTTGTAGCAACTATTCCGATTGACTCAATATTTAATTCTGCAAGTCCGGAGGGAATTGTAGGAGACAATTTAATTGTAGATCATTTGCATCCAAATGTACAGGGATATCAACTAATTGGGAGAGCATTCTACGATTGTATGGAAAAGCAGGGATATCTACCCAAAACAGAAAATGCTACAATTCCCTTCAATATACAGGATAGCCTTACACGTGCCAATTTTGTGTTTACAAAACTCGATTCCGTTATGGGTAATTATTTTGTAAGGTTATTAAAGATAGATTGGCCGTATGTAAAAAAGAGAGTTGCGATATCAGAATTTCAACCAAATGATTTTATCAATTTATTTAAACCTAAGGATTTTATCGATTCGATTGCTATGTTTAGAATAGAAAACAAAGTATCCTGGATTGATGCACATTTTATGGCTGCAACGTTTTATCTGAAAAGAGACGATTTAAAAGAGTATTTAAAATATATTAATGTTATGATCTATCAGTATCCAGGGCTAAGAGATCTTGATTCCATTCTTAAATACTTTTTTGAAAGAAATAAAATAGATCTGGCAGATTATACCCCAAAGAGAAATGGGCTATTGGCACTGTACATTGGAAATTTCGTTAATGCAATTAAATATTTAACCGAGGCTAATAAATCAGATCCTAAGGACTTGTTAGTATTATATAATCTATCATTAGCTTATTCAAATAAGAAAGATTTCAAAACCGCTCTTACCTTAATTAATAAATGCTTAACTGAGAATCCGAACTACCCGGAAGCAGAGAACCTAAAAAAACAAATATTGGATCAATTAAAAGATTAATTAGAAAAATATTCTCCAAGTAATGCCGAAATTAAAAGTAATTTACCTGAATTTAATTGTTATTTCTGCTTCCGTAATTTGTTTTGAAATCATTTCCACACGTATTTCCTCCGTTATATTTGTAAATAATTATGCATTTATTATACTTTCTCTTGCGATTCTCGGTTTGGGATGCGGTGGAATTTATTCTTACTATAGAATTAAAAATAAGAATCCGGCTGAGTTATTTAATGTAATTGCGAAGATAATTTTTTTAATAGGAATTTCATTTTCTTTTTTTATTATAGCAATTATAAAGTTTAAGATTACAGATCCATTTGTTTATTTTTTCCTTCTTTTTCTACCGTTTTTCTTTGCCGGTATTTTTTATGCCCAGTTATTTAAATATTATGCTGAGCATAGTTTCAAACTATATGCCTCGGATCTTTCGGGAGCTGCAATAGGTTCTGTTGGAACGATTGGAATTTTTAGTCTTTTTGCAGCACCGAATGCTATCTTATTTTTATCCCTGCTTGTATTTTCTTCTGCATTAAGTTTTTACATCAGCGGGTTCAGCAAAAGTAAAATAGCTGCATTTTATTCTATTCTTATAATCTCTATTACTTTATTAATATTTTATGGTACTACAAACATCTTGGGGAATGTAACAATAGGGAAATTTTCTGAAAAAGACTTTTATTATGTTTATCCTGATGCTGCCAATATATCACAAATTTTAGATAGCAGGTGGAGTATTCACGGGCGGTCGGATTTGGTTGCTTATAGCAATCAGGATGAAGTTAGACAATTATTTGTGGATGGCTCAGCCGGTACGCAGATGTACAGGTTTAGCGGAGATGTGAAAAACTTTAGTCCTCTGTTATATAATCTTCTGATGAGACATACTACTACTATTCCTTTATTATTTTTACGCGATTATGAAAAAGACAACATGCTTGTAATTGGACCAGGTGGCGGGAAAGAAGTTTTAACTGGTTTGCTTGACGGAATAAATAATATAACGGGTATTGAAATTAATCCTGATTTTGTTGATATAGTGAAAAAATACAGAAATTTTAACGGGGGTATATATTCTGATTTTCCAAACGTTAATATACTTATACAAGAAGGACGTCATTATATTAAGAAATCTGATCAGCAGTTTGATTTAATTGTGATGGCACTTCCATCGACCGAGCAGCTTCAGAATATTGATAATTTTGCCATGAACGAGAATTACCTTCTAACCGTTGAAGCTATAGAAGACTATATGAAAATTCTTACACCGGAAGGGCGCCTGATTTTTACAGTTCATAATAGATGGGAGTTAATTCGTCTAATAGTTACTACTCTTACTGCACTTAAAAAAGAAGGTATAAGTTACAAGGATGCTATTAAGCATTTTATAATTGTTTCTCAGGATTATGCTCCGACAATTGTAATTAAGAAAGAAGCTTTTACTCAAAGCGAAATTGTTTATATTAAAAATGTTATTTCTAAAATCCCGAAAGAACTACCACCAGTTACTTACCTCCCTTATAATTTGAAAGAAGCAAAAAATACAAGGGAAAACCAGCTGTTAAAAAATATTGAGGATGGAGATGTATCCTTAGGAGATTACATAAACAATGATCCTTATGATATCTCCCCGGTCCGTGATGACAGCCCTTACTTTTATAAAGTAAATAGAGGTATTACAAACGATCATTTCTGGTTATTAATAGGTATTCTTTTTTTCAATTTAGTGGTAGTAGTAATACCCTATTCGGTTATAAAGAAGAAAATAAAAAATGCTGAGGTTAAAAGTCTTTTACTTCCTTTAATTATTTTTACAGGTATAGGCACCGGATTTATGATCCTGGAAATTTCTCTTTTCCAAAAACTAATTTTATATCTTGGTTCACCTACTGTTTCGTTGTCAATTCTTCTGG
>JARRKK010000277.1:0-3699 GCA_037388105.1 Ignavibacteriaceae bacterium
AATTTTATCCGTAGCACCTGTCTTACTTGTCCGGGATGTTGTGAAATCTGCAAATCATTATCGTGACAAACACGGATTCTCAAATGATCGCCTTTAGGGTGATCCTCCCAACTTCTGTATGGTACGACGTGATGGACTAACAGTTATGCTTAGCCAGGCGCCAAAAAAAGCAGAAATAACACCTCATTGGCGTGTGGTGGAAAAGATGTGGAATGTATACTTCTGGGTAGAAGATGTGGAAGCTCTTTATACCGAATATCAACAAAATGGTGCAAACATCGATTATAAGTTGGGGCTCAAACCATACGGGGTAAAGGAATTTGGTGTTCAGGATCCCGATGGTCATGATATTGCTTTTGGACAATTAGTTTAAAGACCATGATGAATGCTGTCTGAGCGGCAAATCAGCAAGACCGCATATAAAGTTGGATTTTTTTAGGTTTTGAATCTTGTATTTTTGATTATCAGTTTACTTGCCCGCAGGCAGGTTCTAAATTTTCATATTTAAATTTTAAACCTGTAGACAGCTTTACAAAGTTTGTTTTGCATCTCGCTACGGCAGGATTTAATAATCGGCTGTTGCAAATGATTTGGCTTAAAGTTTTGGGTTGCAGCATAATTACAGATCGTTATTTTACATTGTATCAATTATTAAAATAGTAACTTGAAAATCAGACTAATAATATCTTATAGTTTGTTGATGATTTTCTTCTCAATTGGTTGTCAGGAACCTCTTTCAACAACGGAGAACAATCGGGTTGTTTTTCATACTTCAGATAATTCTTATTTTACGACAGATAGTATCCAGGTTTTAATTGAGAATAATACACACTCTAACTTTGAAATTGCTCTAAGATGTGGTTTATACTTGGAAATGTATTATCAAAGAAAAGAGAAGAACAATTGGTCTGAAAAATTCTGGTTTTCATGGATGTCTCTAAAATGTATCTCTTTTGTAACAGCAATAAAAGAAAATCATGATTTTCAATTTATAATCCCTAATAATGAAATTGATAGTATTGGGATTTATAGATTGATACTTGCTAACGATACTTCGATAGTCTCTAATTCATTTGAAATAAAATAATCTTAAAACAATTTTTATAAATAATCAAAAGTAATTTATTTTCGCTGATGTCAAACTTCTCAACCAACATGTCATTTGGGATCGGCGATTTTTCCCGAAGGGATGGCTACGCCAGAGATTTTTGAGACCGTGTTTTAATTATAGTTTGATGTTGTAAGTGTTATTGCTTAATTAATCTACAAATAGTACTTGTTAAAGCAAGTTAAATGCAGTTTGGTAAATATTTGGCAATGCGTCTTATTTCACCGTTGTTGTGTTTGACTAGAGCAATACTGTGAACCCTGATAATACTAAATTAAACTAGCTAAGAATAATGAACAGACTATTTCTCACACTGATCTTATTTTCTTTTATTTCTACATCTCAAGCTCAATTTGTGAGAGGATTTGGATTTAAAGTTGGAACGACAATTTCAAATCAAGATTGGCAGTACTCAAATTCTTCCGGATTATCAGGGTTAAGTTTTGAGCCGGATAGTAGAGCTGGATGGAATATTGGAATATTCATTGAATTATTAGATATACCACTTTTAAGCATAGTGACAGAAGTAAATTACGCTCAGAAAGGAATGAAACAGGAAGTTCCTGTAACAACTGTAAATCAACCTGATGGGACTGGCGATTTTGTTACCTGGAATACAAGAGTTGACTATTTAAATATTTCAGCATTCGGAAAACTTAGATTAAATGTTGGACTTTTTACACCTTATATTTTGTTAGGTCCCAAAATTGATTTTGAAATTAATAAAGAAACTTCATTTGACCAATTAAACGAAGTTGAAGAAAATTTTAATAAAAATATATTTGGTTTCAAAGTTGGAGTTGGAACAGAAATAAATTTATTATCATTAAATCTTTTAGCCGAAATTTTGTACGATGCAGATTTTAACGAATTATATGAAAATCAAAATTTAAAAGTTAATTCCAATTCATTCGAATTAAGAATTGGTTTGATGTTTTAAATTGTGTTGAATGATAGCTTTTCCACGCGAACATATTCTCCCCGTTAGCCAGGCAATTTCAGTAAGGCGGTTAACCAGTTAAGCCGTTTTGTTAAAAAGTTGGCGTTCAAGTAAGTTTGTTCTATTAATTAAATGAATTATAAATTGGTAGCAGTGGTTCTCAGTTCGTTATTGGTACAATTTGAGGCGGATTAAAACATCTATTGGCAACATAATTTTGTGGAAAGTTTCTACGGAGAGGAGATACAAATGAATTGGCTTTTCTGGGCGCCACTTGTAGCTGCAATTTTTCATATAATCGAAGAGTTTTTATTCCCTGGCGGATTTATAGATTGGTATACCCAATACAAACCAGATATCAAGAAAAGTATCAGCAAGCGATTTCTGATATTGATTAATGCCGGTCTCTTAATTTTATGCTACGATGTTGGCGCAATTGGATCAAGTCAACTTGGTATTATAGCCTGGCTTGTGATAATGGCTTTACTAGGAGCGAATGGAATCTGGCATTTGAAGGGAGTATTAAAAACCCGTACATACTCACCTGGTGTGGTAACGGGGATTTTATTCTATTTACCATTAGCAATTTATGGTTATACATATTTCTTGCTGACTAACCAGGTTTCAATTCTTATAGCCATTGTCGCATTCATTATCAGTTCTTCTTATCAGTTGTGGTCTAATTTGTATCATCGATTTCGATCAAAATCGGTGATGTCTTGAAATAGTTCTATTCTTCCCCACCCACTCTTAACTGCATGCGAGATTATTTTTCTGCGAACCTTTTGCCTCAAGGTAGGATTGGCATATAAGTGGTTTAATAGTTCTTAGTTCCATTTTGGCTTTGTTGTTAAGAATAGCATGTAAATGAAAGATTGTCTTAATTTAAAAACAAAAAAGGCGTCGATTAGACGCCTAAAAATTATTGTAATTTAAATAGTATGGGGATGGAGACCTGAACTTTTACCGGTTTACCTCTTTGCTTACCGGGAGTAAACTTAGTTTTTAATACAGCATCAAGAGCGGCTTCATCACAACCGGCTCCTATACCTTTGATGATTTGTGCTTTTGTTACTGTACCTGCTTCATCAACGAAAGCCAGAACATAAACTTTGCCTTCTACTCCTGCTCTCTTTGCAATTTCCGGATATACAATTTTTTTCTGTATTGCAAGTATTCCACCAATTGGTGCGGGCATTTCCTCAACTGCAACAAAATAGGTAGGTTCTTCTTCAACCTTTTTCTCAGGTGGTGGCGGTGCTTCCATTTGTGCATCAAAATCTATTTCGGTATCAGCGATTTCTATATCCTCCAGCACATCATCAGCAGGTGCTTCGATTGGTATCGGAGGTTTTGGAGGTGGTGGAGGTCTATTCTCCTGCTTTGTCTGTTGAATATCTTCCACAGTAAAGAGTTCCTGAGGACCTTCCATGGTAACAGTTTCACCTTTAATATCCGGGAAGAATTTAAAAGCAACAATTGTTAATGCTAATGAAACTATTATAGAGATTTTCAACACTCTATTATACCTTGCTCTTAGGTCCGCTATCGGATTTTTAAGGTTCATTTTCCTACTCCAAAATTTGATACCATTTCAACTTACAAAATGCTGAATGTTTTGTCAATTAAGTTTTCTCTCTTTTTAACTAAC
>JARRKK010000278.1:0-7116 GCA_037388105.1 Ignavibacteriaceae bacterium
AATTGTTCGAGCCTGTACTTGACCAAATAGGTCTTGATTTCCTGAATGTTGCAAATCATGTTAAGGATTTGAAAGAAAAATACTTTTCAAGAATTCAAATCGAAAGTTCGAAAAGTTTGATGAAGCAACTTAACCAGGGCGAACTAGGCGGACGAGACGCAATGTCGGTTGAACAGATGGCACAATATAAAGATGTTGTTGAACATGTAGCCAAGTTAAGCAGCCTTATGCAAAAGAACTTTTCTTCTATTCAACAGATACTGGATAAAATAAACAGCAGCCAACATATAAGTAAGGAAAAACTACAAGAACTCAGTAATCTCGCTAATTCAATTACTCAGGCTTCCAATTCTCTAAATGACGAAAAAACATTAGCTGGTTTAAAACATTTAGAAGCAATTGTTGTAAAAAAATAGAAGAGAAATTAAAAAATGATTAAACGTGAAAGAGATAGTAAATTTGTAATTTATCAGGTACTGTACATCTTTATTATTACAGTACTTGCACTAAAAGGTGCAGAATTAGATCTAAATAGAGTGGCTCTTGAAGAGGATACAGTTGATATTAGTGTTCAGGACTCACTGGTAGCTATACTCGACTCCTTATATGCTCTTGGAATAGACTTCAGCATTCAGATTGATCCTAAGGTTGTTGAAGAGAATTTGGAATTAAAAAACCAACTGGCAAGTTTAAATAAGAGTATTCAGGTTCTTAAGGAGCAAATTAAAGAAGCACCTCCTCCTCCCAAAAAGGTAATTAAAGAGCAGACTAAGCTCCAATCACCTATTGCTCTTAAACAGCAGTTCATACAAAACACATGGAACGTTGCTACCAATCGTGGTAGCATTCCCACATCGATTTACGACCCGAATAATTTATCATCCCCTATTGTTGAAATTCCCCCGGGTGAGGAAAGAAAATTTGATCTTCAGAACCAGACAGAAGTTATAATAAAATTCGGATCCCGGGAAGAAAAAATTAAAGTGGGACCAAATCTGCCGCCAGAAATAAAGATCGAAAGTGTGACCACTAAAATGAATGCTTCCGATATTTATGTTAAAGAATTACAACGAATAACAGCTTTTACTGTAACAATCATTGATAACCGACCAGATCAGTTAAAGGTAACTTATTCCGGACCTATCTCAGTTAACGGACCTCAACGTGATAGTAAAGGAAACCTTGTCTATAATGTTTCGCTAAAATTGGCAGCTACTGAATCAAAATACGATGACTGGCTTGAACGCCATGGTGATTTTCAGGAAGCTGATGGAAGATATAAAGCCAACTTTTTCTTTACAGTATTAGACGAAAGAACTAAAGACAGGGTTCAGGTGGGAGACTCATTCTTCTTTACAGATTTTTCAAAATAATATTACGGTAATAATTTCATGAAACTAATATATGCTTTTATCTTAGGTATATTATGCCTTGTACCATTTAATAATAGTATCTTAGCACAGGATGAAGAACCCATAAACTACTTTCAGATGGAACCCTTAGATGATAGTTTGTTCATTTATATCCAGCAAGAACTTTTTATAGATCCACCGGATCCAAAAGCTGAAATTATTACCGACTTAAGAGATAATAACAATCAAACAATTTCAATAAAGGGATCACTATATCCCTTCCTTGCTCTTTCACCTGAAATTAGAGCAAGAATAATTACATATCCATTCAAGATAAACCTTGAAGAAGATATGAACTTTGGAAGTGTTTTCACGCGAGTGGTGAGTAAGCTTAAAATAAGTAAATTTGCAGCTCCACCTACCAAACAACAAATTTCATCAACATTATGGTATATTAATCCATTTTTTGAAATGCTTGGTGGTGAGAGATTTGGAATTCCAATTAAAAAGGATATAGGTCTTTCTCTTGGTATAGAAACACGTTACTCGGGGCCTCTGAACACTAACTATGTCGAAACAAACTTTCATATACTTGGAGCCTACTTCGGTGCGTTTACAAATATTGATGCGCTAATAAATACTTTTAGCGAGGAGAATCAGAACAACCTGATAGTTAGTTCCGGGTATCAAGTAGGATATGTTTTCCCCTTCGGAAATTTCTTCGAAATTAGTTATTTAAATGCAACAGAAGATTTTTCTCAAGCTGATAGTATCTCATACTTATCAACTTCACAAGGAACAATAGTGCTAAATCCTGACTCCTCCATCAGATACTCTGCCTGGATGATGCAAGGATCATTTTTTAACTATGAACTCAGGTATCCAATACAAATATTAGGTTCTACAAAAGGTAAAGTATATGCTGCCAGGTATCTGAATGAATGGCATTTTGGGTTTGATTTTAGAGAGATGTCATTAGCAGGAAGCACTTTCGATTTCTGGTTTGATGCCATGACAAGTAGTAAAACGCGTCTCCCTCAATATGTAATTAACTTAACTGTTCAAAAGGTTGCCGAGAGCTGGGGTTTTAGTGCATTTTCAATCGGTCCTTCACTCCTATTAGGCACCAAATCCGATGGAAATTTTGGTGTACTGAAATTATTTGTCAATATGAGATTAAAAATAGGTTCTTCACTTTAATATTTAAAAACACCCCGGTTCATTTTGTTCCGGGGCATTTTCTATCCCTACATATAAGACCTCATTTCGAAGTTGAATTCACAAAATTAATTGTTATTCAAAATTTTTACTATTTGTGAATGTATTCCATCCACTGCAGCTATAATGCTGGTACTTTTCAAAGGATCATTTCCTTCATAATCAGTTACAACTCCTCCTGCGCCTTTAATTATCGGGATTAACGGAAGTGCATCCCAGGGTGACATAATTGGATCAACCATAATATCAGCATAACCAGTGCATAACAGATAGTATCCAAAGCAATCTCCCCATGTTCTGTAAAGTTTAACTTTTTTTGCCAATTGGTCAAAGGCGGATTGATTTTTATAATTCCCAATCATGAAATGATCGGAAGCTAATAGCGTTGCTTCTTCTATTTTTCCACATTGTCGCGTCTTTGTAATCTTATCATTAAGCTTGGTTGTTTCATTGTCACCTATCAACAATTCTTCCAATATTGGCTGATGAAATACTCCTAAAATTGGAACACCGTCTTTCAGTAATCCAATTAGTGTCCCGAAAGTAGCGATACCGGAAATAAAACTCTTTGTTCCATCTATCGGATCCAGTATCCACTTGTATTCAGCGGACTCGTTATAACTGCCAAACTCTTCACCCAAAATTCCATGTTGAGGAAATTCTGACATTATATTGTTCCTTATCAATTCTTCAGCACCTTTATCTGCTATTGTTACAGGGGAGTAGTCAGATTTTGTTTCTATGGTTAGGTTAGTTCGAAAATGTTTTTTTATAAACTTTCCACTAATAAGTGCAAGATGCACCGCAAATTTTTTATACTCATTAATTTCCGTCATGGCTATACTAACAATTTGTTTGTTGATGATTCAATTTAGAAATAATTCCTTTATCAAAATAATAAGTATTCATATATTTACGGTATAAATTATGTAGGTTTACTACCGGAGAGTTGGCAGAGTGGTTGAATGCGGCGGTCTTGAAAACCGTTAAGGATGCAAGTCCTTCCGGGGTTCGAATCCCTGACTCTCCGCAAAATAGTAATCTCACAATTAAATAACATAATTTCATGGTGATTGGGAGTGAAAATCTCCAAAAGATTTAAGTCAGAACCACACTTATTTCGATTTTTAGGGGTATCACAATTGCAGACATGATTCTGGTAAACAATCCAGGAACATGTAACACTATCTATCCCCCACTAAGACATGCCGAATTGAATGGTTGCACTCCGACAGATCTTATTTTTCCTTTTTTCCTTATGCTGCTATTAGATGACAGAAAATTAAGGTTATTTCAATTTACAACAACACGGGGAAAACAATCTATGGCTTCATTGATATAAATGTAATTGATAATCATATAAAAAATAAATGCATCATATTCAAATATTAGATATAGTAATTATAGGACTCTATTTCCTGATAGTTTTTTCGATAGCTGCATATTATACACGTCGTGCTGGAAAAGATACAGGAGAATTTTTTCTATCAGGAAGAAATCTACCCTGGTACATTGCAGGAACAGCAATGGTAGCAACAACTTTCGCAGCAGATACTCCCCTGGCTGTGACAGAACTTGTAGCAAAAAACGGTATTGCAGGAAATTGGCTTTGGTGGAATATGGCTATAGGTGCAACCTTAACTGTTTTCTTTTTTGCTAAACTCTGGCGTCGTGCCGAAATAATGACTGATGTGGAGTTTGTAGAATTGCGATACTCAGGCAAAGCTGCTGCTGTATTGAGGGGATTTAGAGCTTTATATCTTGGTTTGTTGATGAATGCCATAGTTATGGGTTGGGTTCATAAGGCTATGCAAATAATTTTTCACGTTACATTTCCTGAGATCAATTCATTTTTGCTGGTAATAATTGCTGCATTTATAATCGCTATTTATTCATCAGCTTCAGGATTGCTTGGAACAGCGAGAACAGATAGTTTTCAGTTTGTATTTGCAATGGCAGGTTGTATAGTCCTGGCTATAATTGTTTTAAACCTTCCGGAAATCGGTGGTGTTGTTTCACTCAAAGAAAAATTGGCTCCGCAGGTTACAGATTTTTTACCCAGGATTGGTGAGATTTCTGCCGGAGGTGTAACAGCGGGTGTTCTCGCAATACCGATAGGTGCATTTCTTGCCTTTGTATTGCTACAATGGTGGTCAAGTTGGTATCCCGGTGCGGATCCTGGTGGAGGAGGTTACATTGCACAAAGAATGATGTCTGCAAAAGATGAGAAGCATAGTCTATTTGCAACCTTGTGGTTTACAATTGCACATTATGCTCTTCGTCCCTGGCCATGGATTCTTGTAGCGCTTGCTGCATTGGTATTACTTCCAAGAGCAGAAAACCCTGAACAGTTACAAAACGAAAATCCTCAGCTATATGAAAAAGTTGTAGAAGCATACAGCAACCAGGAGTTAATAAACTCTGATGATCAATTATTTAAATCAGAGGAGTTTTTAAATTTTTATGAAAAATATGAGAATACAGTTAACCCCGGAGTAATGTATCCTAAATTAATGATCAAATATTTACCGGTGGGATTTCTTGGTCTATTGATCGCTGTATTTCTTGCTGCATATATGTCTACCATAGCATCTCAGTTAAATTGGGGAACCTCCTATATAATTAATGATTTTTACAGGAGATTTATTAAATCCGATGCAAATGAAAAACACTATGTGCTGATTTCAAGGATTGCAGTTATTGCAATGATTATTTTCTCTTTGTTGGTTACAAATTATTTCTTAACGACAGTTTCAGGTGCCTGGATATTTATTTTGAATGCAAGTGCCGGTCTGGGTGCTGTATTGATACTTAGATGGTATTGGTGGAGAATAAATGCCTGGTCTGAGATTTCAGCAATGATTGCTCCTCTAATTATATATCCAATAGCTGTTTACGGATTTGGAATGGAATCACCTATAACTCTTTACCCCATTGTCTTCGGAACCACTATTGTTTGGCTTGTAGTTACTTTTATTACGAAACCGGTTGAAGAAAAGAAGCTGGTCGCATTTTATAAACGGACTTATCCCGGAGGATTGGGATGGAAACATATTCAAAAGTTAGTGGGGGAGAAAAACAGAAGGACCGGATTTGGAAAATTAACTATTAATTGGATTATGGGACTAATCCTAGTTTACTCGTTTTTATTCGGGATAGGTAATATAATATTCGCCGATTATTTAGCAGGTTCGGTATTAATATTAGTCGGATTAGTGGCTGCTGCTATTATATATCATAATTTGAGAAATCAAAACAAATAGGTTCTAAACTAGATTAATACAATCTCAAATAACAATTATTTCAAATAAATACTTTTATAATTACATAAATACTGGAAAGAAGTGCTAATATGCTTGTTATAGTAAAAAAGAATTATAAAGAAATGAGTATCGAGGGGGCAAGGATAATTGCCGATCGGCTAAGAAAAAAACCTGATCTAGTCATGGGTTTCGCTACAGGGAGCACACCATTAGGCTTATACAAAGAATTAATCAGAATGCATAAAAATGAAGGGTTGGATTTCTCCAAAGTTACCACTTTCAATCTTGATGAATACGTTGGACTTCCTCCCACGCATGACCAGAGTTATCATTATTTCATGTATGAAAACTTGTTTAATCACATAAATATAGATCAACGATTTATTCACATACCCCATGGGATGGCAAAAGACATCAATGCTTTTTGCGATTGGTATGAGAATCAAATTATTGAGTGCGGTGGTATAGATCTTCAGATCCTGGGAATAGGGGCTAACGGACACATTGCATTTAACGAGCCCGGTTCTTCATTAGGATCGAGAGTAAGAATAAAAACACTAACTGAAAAAACCAGAAATGATAATGCACGGTTTTTCAAATCTATGAATGGAGTACCGAAGTATGCTATTACAATGGGGGTGGGAACAGTAATGGATGCTAAAGAAATAATCCTGCTTGCAAACGGTGAATATAAAGCAAATGCCATAGAAGCCGCCTTGGAAGGACCGATTACAGCAATGTGCCCTGCTACCATTGTACAAATGCACAGGAATGTATTTGTATTATTGGATAAACAGGCTGGATCCAAATTAAAAGGTAATTACGTGGATAGCTGGGAATCGAAAGTTATCAGTTAGCATTAAAAATTCATTTGTGATCTTATATTAATAGAAATCCTTTGGTTACATATAGCATTCTACATCAGGTTTATTATTATTTAATTATAAGTTTAGTAACTACTTGAACTCAATATTTATGTATCAAAGCATTACTTTACTTTTTAGGAAACACCATTAAATGCTATCAAAAGTCGAACAATACTATTTAGTAAAATCTGGAAGAGAACTGTGTTATAAACCCACCGAAAAAATTCCCGTAATCCAGGTTAATAATTTTCCCGAGCTTGGAAAGCTTGTAGCATTAAGGTTTATCGAATGGGTTCAGCAAAACCCGGATGGAGTTATATCATTACCAACTGGAAAAACACCGGAACACTTTATTAAATGGGTTGCTAATATTTTAATGAATTGGGAATCAGAGTATATACAAAACGAAATAAAAAA
>JARRKK010000279.1:0-3686 GCA_037388105.1 Ignavibacteriaceae bacterium
AATAAATCCGACCTGTATTTAGCCGCAGCGAAAAAGGTAGTACCAGCATCACCGACGGCATTATTATCATTATCACCATCATAGTGAACCTGAACTATTGCATCAGGTGATTTAGGGTTTTCCACTCCTTGTTTTACGCCTTTCCTAATTGAAAAATTTTGCGCAAATAAAAACGTACTCAACGAAGTAACAAGGAACAGGAGTAAGAGTTTTTTCATTTTACACCTCTTATATTGAATAAATTAGTTAATTAATTGATTGATTTACTATTATCAGATTCCCACTGATAAAGAAAACCTTGATATACTATCAAATATTCCAAAGTCGCTATAACTATAATCAAACTTAGCAAAAAAGCCACCAAAGTCATACTGCAATCCAACTCCAGCGGTTAATCCGGTTTCACCATTGCTTGTAAATGGAGAATCTGATTCTACCAGCAATAACTTATTGTATCCAGCTCTTAACGAAATAACCTGATTCCAAATTAATTCGGAACCAAAATTAAAGTATGTAGATTGATTACTAGGAACATGAACGTCAGTAGCTAAAGTAAATTTCCACTCCTCGTTGTCTGCTGCATTATAAGCAACTCCCACAGCAAAATCGAGAGGTAGTGGCCAGGGATCAGTTAACAACGTAGACGAAATATTCGCATTATTACCAGTGTTAGCTGGATCAATGTCTGCGGGAAGTAGCAAATCTCTTCCTTCTAATTGCATTTCTGTTCCAAAATTAGATATATTAACACCAAGACTCAAACCATCTAACGGTGTATAAAATAACAGTCCAACATCAACTGCCCAAGCCGTTGCACTTTCGTTCCATATCGATTGTGATATATATTTCACTGTTCCTCCAATAGAAAATCTATCGGTTAAATTTCTTGCATATGAGATTCCGAATGCAAGATCTTCCGCTTTCCACTTATCACCGGTACCATTTGGTTGTGATGGTACTGTTACTTCTTCTTCACCATAATCTAGCTGATTTATAAACATCGAAAACGAATTATTATCATCTAATTTAAAAACGAAACTAAGCCAATTAAAATGGGTCTGAACAAGCCACTCAGTATATGCAAATGTTAACTCACTGCGTGGAACCCTGGAAAGTCCACCAGCATTCCAGTATGCAGTTGTAGCATCATTAGCAACAGCTGTAAAAGCTCCACCCATTGCAGTTGCACGAGGACCCACAGGAATACTTAAAAAATTTGCAGAAGTTGTACCCACTTTTGTTTGGGAATATGAAAACGCTGCAAACAGAGCAAATAAAATTAGTATCAATATTTTCTTCATACTGAACTCCGATTAACTACCTTAATTTCTATTTTATAATTGCAATCTTTCCCATTTTTTTATCGCTTATACCCTCCACTTGTACTACATAAAAATAGACTCCATATGCTACATCAAGTCCCTCTTCTGTTCTTACATCCCACTCCACGGAACCGTCTTGTATATTACCATCATGTACTAAAGTGCGAATAAGATCACCTGCGCTTGTGTAAATGTTTATTGTACTGCTAGGAGGAACGTTTGTGAAATATAGTACTCTTTCACCTCTACCGCGAACTGTTGGAGGAAGCGGTTGTTCAAATACATTTGTAACAACATAGGGATTTGGTACAACTGTAATACTATTCAATTGTTCCCGTGCATCGTTTACACTGTATGCTGCTTTTGATGTTGTAAACTGAAATTCATCTTCAGATGATATTGGTTTATATATACTCAGGTATAATGAATCACCTCCCTGCGGAATTCTGGAAGTGCTATCTGGATCTACAAAAACCACTTTCCAGGTTACCTCAGATGCATCCGGAGTAGCAAGTGTTAATTGATCCAGATGTGACAACGTATCTCGTCTAAAATTGGTTGACTCTGTAAATGCAAAAGGAATTCGAATAGGATTATTCCGATCAGTTATATCATATATCCGGAAGTTAACCAGCCTTTTGGGTGGAGCACCTGCTCCAAATATCAGATCTAATTTATCAGAGGAATCAGCATACTCGCTTGAAATTGGTATAACATAATCTCTGGGAGCTTTTATCCCGAATATACCACCCGAGGGAAATGTAAATTGTGAAACCTGATATTTAAGCCTTTTTGGATCAGTTACATTCCAACGACTCTTTGAGGGGTCTAATTTCACCGCGTTTAGATGTTGGTAAGATGTATCAATTGAAAGACGTACACCATTAAATACTTCTCCGTTATCGGGAGACATTTTTGAATCCGAGAGAATTAAATCACCTGTTAAACTATTTAAAACATTATATGAGTAAGCAATACTCACACCCTGAATCAGAGAATCATTAAATTCCACAGTGTAAGTAGAATCCTAGATTTTAAAAGGATCCATCACCTCGAAATAAGCCGTAGAGTTTGAACTACCGGAAACTCTCGTAAGTTCTTCACCGGTGGGTGGTGGAACGTATCCAGCAACGGGTGCGTTTGGCACGATTGCAGCGGTATTAATATCAGTAGTTATATTGCCTAGTGCGTCTTTAGAGATAAACCTTGAATTTTCTGATGGAAAAATATCTTTCGAAGCATCACCCCTATCGTAAGCCACAACAGCATAATAGTAAGTTCTTCCATTTATAACATCATTATCAACGTAAAAATTCTGAATGCCACTGTCATCACCCATATAATAAGGTGCGCCATTAGTCAAATCGTACAAATTAGGAGAAGAAAGAAAATAACCTGTTATTCCATTAGCCAGGTCAGTTTGAAAAATAGGATCAATGAAAATCTTTTGACCGGACCCATCAGTTATTTTTAGTGCATCTGTAAAATCCGGATCCGTGCCCTTATAAATTTTATATCCTTCAAAGTCTTTAATTTTTAGTGTTGGATCAATTGAAAGCTCTGCAATCCGATCCCAATACAAAGTCACCGATTCATCTCCAGGGACAACAGAAAGAGTAGGTTTTTCAGGAGGACGTGGAAAATTATAGTTAGCATTATAAATAGTCTGTGCAATTCTCTTTGATTTAATCGAACTAGGCAGATCTTCACCAAAGCCGAGAGCTAAAGAAAATCGTTCAGTTTTTCTCGGAAGAAGTGGAAAATAACCTGAACCAAATATAAAGTCTCCATCCTCACCTCTTGTAGCTACATTATTAACTACAGAGGATGGCACATCATAAAATCCTGGTCGCAATCTTGACCACATATCTACATCATCACTCATTGTTATATCACCTGCCGGAACAAAATATTGGAAGCTAGTCAATCCTAGCTGATCTGACTCATCCACATCAGTTTGATCAAAGTTTGGTTCACCCGATGTGGGAACTCCATCCCCTTCACCAAGATCACCGGTATTTGGTTTTCCATCCGCACCCACGTCATCTAATTCAAAATTCCAATCATTATCGTTATCAATTAAATCATCACGAGACTCATCAATCATTGGATCCATTAGTCCAATGCTACTCACATAATTCTTGTGCTGAACCGGATTCAATGTATCGATCAGCACTACACCTGCATCAGAACGTTTAAATTGTCTATAATGAACCTGGAAATTTTCGTCAATCAAACCATCCAGATCATTATCAATACCATCATTAGCATTTGGAAATACATCTCCCGAAGAAATGTTTCTATTGCCCTCAACTACTTGTGTAACACCAGGCTCAATGAAGAAAGGTACACCCATTGAATAAA
>JARRKK010000280.1:0-3671 GCA_037388105.1 Ignavibacteriaceae bacterium
CCAATTATCCTGTTTCTGAAATTCAGAAAGAAAGGATTAATAATTGATTTGGATGCATCCGTAAAGGAAGAACGAACGCTACCAATGGCTATATCAATTTCTTTTTTTATTATTGGGATAATTATTCTTATACTATTTAAGGTCAACATTATTTCAATAGCATTTTGGTTTTGTTATATTTCAAATACGTTAATAACTATTTTCATCAATAAACACTGGAAAATTAGTGCTCATACTATGGGTGCAGCAGGTCCTTTAGCAGTACTGTTAATCGTATTCGGACCAGTAGCATTAATTTTTTCAATTTTTACAATATTAGTTGGATGGTCACGTATTCGTCTTAAATGCCATACAATAATGCAGGTAATTACCGGAGGACTGCTGGCTTTTATATCAACATATTTGCAGATGTTATTAATTACAAGAATATTTAACTGATCTTGGAAATTTATTAATTAAAGCCAGTTTATGATAACGTACGAATTAAAAAATCATATCGGGATATTAAAATTAAATCGTCCTGAAAAAAGAAATGCACTTCATCCCGATTTAGTTTATCAGATGAAAGAAAAACTTTTACAAATCCGGGATGATGATGATGCAAAAGCGTTAATAATAACAGGTGAAGGAAAGGCATTTTGTGCCGGAGCAGATCTTTCATATCTAAATAAGCTTAGAAATAACTCAACAATTGAAAATGAGAAAGACACAGAAGAATTAGCGGAATTTTTCTTAAACATCTACAGATTTCCAAAACCGACTATTGCAGCAGTTAACGGAGCCGCTATTGCAGGCGGATGTGGTCTTGCTTCTGTTTGTGATTTAGTAGTTGCTGATGAAACCCATTCAAAATTTGGATATTCTGAGGTTAAAATAGGCTTTCTCCCTGCAATTGTTTCAATATTTATAATTAAGCGTGTTGGGGAAGGATTAGCACGACAGCTTTTAATAACCGGTGATATAATTAATAGTAAACGAGCTTATGAGATAGGCTTTGTTAATTATATATATTATAATGCTTTAGATGGTGCTATTGATGTATCTTCTAATATTATTAAAAATTACTCAGACAGTTTAAGAGACACTAAGGCAATGATTGATGCGGTATCAAATCTAAATGTTGAAGATGCGATTAATTATTGTATCAGGTTAAACACAATCAGTAGGTCCACAGATGATTTTCAAAAAGGATTAAATAGTTTTTTAAATAAATAGGGTTTTTATGTCGTCAGAACTAAAAAAATATATCCGGAGCATACCGGATTTTCCCATAAAAGGGATACTATTCAGAGATATCACTACTCTGTTAAAAGAACCCGAAGGAATGAATAAAACTCTGGACGAACTAATAAAGTTCACTAAAGGAGTCCATATTGATAAAGTTATTGGAGTTGAATCAAGAGGTTTTATCTTCGGTTCTTTATTAGCACAAAAACTTGGTGTTGGATTTATCCCTGTTCGAAAACCAGGCAAATTACCCGCAGAAACAGAATCACAAACATATCAACTCGAATATGGAGAGGATAAAATTGAAATCCACAAAGATGCAATAAATCCGGGAGATAAGGTTTTAATACATGATGATCTTCTCGCGACTGGCGGTACAGCAGAAGCTGCTGCAAAACTTATCGAAAAACTCGGTGGGGAAGTAGTCCAGCTATTGTTTATCATTGAACTCTCATTCTTGAACGGACGAGAAAAATTGAAAGGTTATGATATCCAGTCCATCATCAGTTATGATAGTGAGGATTAACATCATTGAATCTTAATTATTACTCCAGCCATCCGGAGCAATAACTATAACAAACTCGCCTTTAATTCTTTTCTCGTTTAAACTATCTTTGATTTCCCGCGGAAAACCACGCCACGATTCTTCAAACTTTTTTGTTAATTCACGTAGGACAACGATATATCTTTCAGGCATATATTCATCTAACTCATTTATTAGTTTTACAACACGGTATACGGATTCATAAAGAACAATGGTTCTCTTTTCGTTTGATAGTTCCTGCAGTTTTTTCTGTCTGCCTTTTTTCTGTGGAAGAAACCCTTCAAAAATAAAGGAGTCAGTTGGCAATCCGCTTACAGTTAAAGCTGATACTAAAGCACTCGGACCCGGAATTGAAATAACTTCAATCTCATCTTTTATTGCTTGAGATATTAATCTCACTCCCGGATCGGAAATAACAGGTGTTCCGGAATCAGATACCAAAGCACAGTTCTCTCCACTCTTCAATCTATCTATAACAACTTGTATCTTTTTCTTTTCAGAAACTGCGTTGAACGAAACTAATTTTTTGGAAATAATATAATGACTGAGAAGCCGGGATGTAATTCTTGTATCTTCACACAAAATAATATCAACCTCACGCAGAATTTCGATTGCGCGGAAAGTAATATCTTTTAGATTTCCGATTGGTGTGCTTACAATAAACAGTTTTCCATCCATAAATTCTAAAATACCCTAAAATGAAAACGGCTCCAAACGGAGCCGTTCTCAGCAAGTAGTGTAATGTAATTTTATTTATGTGATATCATTAAATTTAAAACTTTTTCAACAACTTGCAAGCCCTCATCCAATTCTTGATCCGTAATATTCAACGGTGGTCTAAATCTGATTGATTTCTCACCACATCCTAATATCATTAGATTATTTTCAAAACATTTACTTAAAAAATCCTTTTGATGATTTTTATCAGTTAGATCAAAAGAGCACATCAAACCCAACCCTCTTGCATTACTTACTAGCTCAGAAAATAGTGTCTGTATCTCTTGTATTCTTGCCATCAAATGTACTCCTCTTTCCTTGGAATTCTCTATAAGATTCTCTTCTTGAATAATCTTCAAAATGTGGGTCGATCTAACCATATCGACTAAGTTTCCTCCCCAGGTTGAGTTAATCCTGCTTGAAACCTGAAAACAATTCTCGGGAACCTCATCAATTTTATTCGACGCCATTATACCGCAAACCTGTGCTTTTTTACCAAATGCGATAATATCCGGTTGTACATAATAATCCGATGCCCAAAACTTCCCGGTTAATCCAAACCCCGTTTGTACTTCATCAAACATCAATAATATCTCATTATCATCGCAAATAGTTCTTAATTCCTGGAAAAACTCTTTTCTGAAGAAATTATCACCACCTTCGGCTTGAATAGGTTCGAGGATAATTACTGCTATATCATCGGGATATTCATTTATTGCACTTTTAATTTCATTTATGGACTCTTTTTCTTTTGCAATAACTTCATCAAGATGATCTTCTAGCGGGAATGATATTTTGGGATTTAATACACGTGGCCATTTGAATTTTGGGAAGTATTTTACTTTAATAGGATCAGTATTAGTTAGTGATAAAGTGTACCCGCTTCTTCCATGAAATGCTTCTTTAAAATGCAGAACCTGATGTCCTTTTTCTTCTTTATAACCTTTCTTAAAATTTCTCTGAACCTTCCAATCAAAAGCAACTTTAAGTCCGTTTTCCACAGCGAGTGCACCACCAGAAACAAAAAATAAATATTTCATGTAATCCGGTTTTGCGATATTACCAAATGTTTCAACAAACTTAACCAGGTAATCAGTATAAATATCTGAGTTACTCGGTTTATTAACAGCGGCATTTGCAAATATTTCTCTTATTTCCGGAGAGTTCAATTTGGGATGATTGA
>JARRKK010000281.1:0-3668 GCA_037388105.1 Ignavibacteriaceae bacterium
ATTGATAAAGAATTCACTGATAAATGATCATCACTTCCGATTCAATAAAAATTAATTTCGAACACTTTAATTCTTTTGATAAAGAAAAAGATAGTGTCTTTATGCTACACGGATTTACAGGTTCATTAGAAGATTGGCGTGTTATCTATCCCAATATAAATGAAGGATTCAATTACATTGGAATCGATATAATAGGACATGGTAAAAGTGATTCATCAAATGAAGTTAAGGACCATACAACACAGTCTTTAGTCGGTCATTTAGACACAATTCTCAATCATCTATCCATAAGCAAAGCAATTCTTCTTGGTTACTCTATGGGTGGACGAATTGTACTGAATTTTGCTGTTTCTTATTCTCAAAAAATTAAGGGTTTAATATTAGAAAGTACGTCCGTTGGAATTAAAAATGAAAAGGATCGGACAAAAAGAATAAAAAGTGATGAAGAGTTAGCATCTTATATAGAAAATGAAGGTATGGAAAAATTTGCATTGCATTGGATGGATCAGGATATATTTAATACACAAAGAAGATTTTCTGACGAAAGGCTGGAACAAATCAGGAACAGAATTTCACAAAATTCAAAGACAGGATTGATCAATACACTACGAGGATTTAGCACAGGAAAGATGCCTTATCTTACTAAAAACCTTAACGTAATCAAGTGTCCGATACTTTTTATTTCAGGCGAACTTGATACTAAGTATTGTAATCTAAATTCCGAATTGGTGAACAAATTCGCTAATGCAAAACATACCATTATTAAAAATGCGGGCCATAATACACACCTTGAGGAACCAGCAAAATTTGTTTCTGCAGTAAATCAATTTCTAAAGCTGTTCTGATTTATTCCTGAAATTCTCTCCTTTATAAAAACTTAAAATATATTTTATAAGTTAAGGGAGTAAATAATCAATCTCTGAATTCTGTTGGAGCAAAAACTCTACCACAATAAGAACCTACAGGTGATATTCAGCATTACTTTAGTAGCGGTGCTTGGAGTGGCTAGCATTACACCTGCGTTCCCGAAGATGGAACGGGAATTAAATGTTTCCGCTCAGGACATTGGACTTTTAATCACCGTATTTACTCTACCAGGTGTAATTCTAACGCCGATATTTGGTGTGTTGGCGGACAGATTCGGAAGAAAGAAAATCCTTATTCCGGCGCTAATCCTTTTCGGAGTTGCGGGTACTTCTTGTTTCTTCGCAGGAAATTTTCATATACTTCTTATATTCAGATTACTCCAAGGAATAGGAGCAGCTTCATTAGGCTCATTAAATGTAACACTTATAGGTGATTTTTTTGAGAGAAGTGAAAGAGCTACCGCAATGGGATGCAATGCAAGTGTTCTTAGCATAGGTACTGCAAGTTACCCTGCAATAGGTGGAGTTTTGGCAACAATAGGTTGGCACTTTCCTTTTCTACTCCCTGCTTTCGCATTGCCAATAGCATTTTTTGCTCTATATCAATTAGATACTACAAAACCGGCTGTTAAACAAAATTTAAAAGAATATCTTATTACAGCATGGACGAGCATAAAAGATAAACAGGTAATAGGAATTTTCATTTTAAGCGTATCAACTTTTATTCTTCTTTACGGTACGTACTTAACCTACTTCCCTTTCCTGCTTGATTCCGATTTCTCGGCTCCGCCATTTATTATTGGATTATTCTTTTCAGTTGCATCCCTTACAACTGCTGTTACTTCTTCACAGCTGGGACGGTTATCCGCCAAATACTCTGATAAAATTTTACTGAAAGCCGCATTTATAATTTATACTATTTCCTTTACAATGATTCCATTAATGCCCTCTTTGTGGTTGTTGATATTTCCATTAATACTTTTTGGGATGGCACAGGGATTAAATATTCCAAGCTTGCAAACTATGCTGACAAACCTGGCACCTATCGAAAACCGTGCTGCTTTTATGTCTTTGAACGGAATGGTTTTAAGAATCGGACAAACCCTCGGTCCCATAATAATGGGATTTGTCTTTACTTTTTCCGGAATATCTGGTGTTTATTTTGCCGGAGCCGCATTTGCGTTATTTTTGTTCTTATTAATATTGGTTTTAATTAGATAAAAGGATTATGGAAAAGGTGGTAAAAAAATTCCCAATGCAAAACATCCCATAATTAAAAATACTGGACTTATTAAACATCTTGAGGAATCGAAGCCATTTACCAAAGTAGTAAATAATTATCTAAATTTATTCTAACTTATATTTCATTCTGATTATTTTCAAATTTCAAATTAATAATTAATGAGTTTAGATGAGTTATAAATGGAAAAACGTATAGAATACCAAGACATCATCTATGAAAAAATGGATGGCATTACTAAAATAACCATCAACCGCCCGAAAGTTAGAAATGCTTTCCGTCCGGAAACTGTTATTGAAATGTACGAAGCTTTTACTGATGCAAGAGAGGAACAAACAATAGGTGTAATTTTATTAACTGGTTAGGAGAATTTTGATCCACCGGGGGGGTTTGCCTCCTTACCTTCAGTTGGTAAACCGGTTAATGGATATCAGAAACCGGATACCAGATACCGATTACCGATCACTGATTACCAATCACCTAGACCGATATTTGTGTTTAATTAGTCAACCGGCGTGTTGATTCGGCACTTCAATTTATTTAATTTCATTCAACCATTTCAGGCAGAGGTCTAAAATTTCAGTCTTAAGCTTTAAGCAGGTTATATTCCCTGCTATTCGTAAAATAGGAGTTAAACCGGAAGATGACGATGAAACAAAACTCCGTAAATCTCTTCTGGTCACGACTACAATTCTAATAAGTATTGCGGCAGTCGTTTGGGGATTAATTTATCTAAGTTTTAATGAAACATTTCCATCAACAATTCCTTTTGCTTATACACTTCTATCTTCAATAAGTCTGATCATATTAGTTTTTATAAAAAATTTCAGACTATTCCGTTTTACACAGCTTTTATTGATTCTGCTGCTTCCCTTTATGCTGATGATTTCATTAGGCGGATTCATTTCGGGAAGTACCGTTATTTTCTGGGGTGTTCTTGCGCCAATTGGTGCCCTGTTGTGTGGAAGCTCCAGACAGGCATGGTACTGGTTTACTGCTTATATTTTTGCTATTGTTGTTAGCGGAATCATACAGCCGGATATCAGCCACAATAACAACCTGCCGGGTTACATTATAATTATATTTTTTGTTATCAATGTAGGTGCTGTATCCACAATTGCATTTATAACTTTAAGTTATTTCGTTAAGCAGAAAGATCTTTTAATCGAGCTGATGAAAAAGAACCGCGAACTTGAACAAGCATATTTACAACAAGAAGTAACATTAAGGCAGAGTGAAAAATTAGCAACACTCGGCAAGCTTAGTGCAGGTATTGCACACGAATTAAATAATCCCGCTTCTGCTGCTGTTCGCGGTGCTGAACATTTGAAAAATAATATATCAGAATTGCAAAAAATACAATATAAGCTAGGTAAGCTTTCTCTTTCAGATGAACAGCTTGAAGTGGTCAAAAGTCTTAATGAAATGTTTTACGAAAAATCCAAACAGCCGAATGAACTGGATCCTTTGACAAGAAGCAATCTTGAAAATGAAATGGAAGAATGGCTGGAAGAAAAAGGGATAAACAATTGCTGGGAATTAGCCTCAACAATAGTAAATAC
>JARRKK010000282.1:0-4828 GCA_037388105.1 Ignavibacteriaceae bacterium
TAATCATAAACCATAACTGGTTATTTTCTGCCGCCTCTTTTAGATCCTGTGCCGTCACAATTTCCTGAACCACTTCCATTACCTGATCCATTCATATTGCCTTTTCTGTTTTCTCCTTTTCCCTTACTGAATTGATTCTTTTGTCCGGTTCCATCTTTTGGTTTTACATAGTCTGGATCCTGCCCGTTGGGAATCCCGTCTCCATCAGAATCAATTGCATTATCATTGAGTCCATCACCGTTTAAATCAACAAATCAATTTCAGTCTCACCAACAATTAATTCATTACTATTCTATATTCATAATTCTATTTGGAGGATTCTATGAAAATTTTATCACTCTTTGTCATAACAATTTTTTTATACGCGACGACACTTAGTGTTGCGCAAACGAAAGCAGGTGCAGAAGCGTTTGGCACTCAATCCTACGATAATTATCAGACGCCTGAGTTTTGCGGAACATCCTGCCATACTGATATCTATCAGCAATGGATGCAGTCAATGATGTCACAAGCATATACTCATCACTGGGATGAGATTGAGTATTTTAAACTAGCAGTGCCTCATGCAGAAAAAGATGAAAAAGTTGCAGAAGTAAAAGCTGGTTGTAATGGATGTCATGCACCTATTGCATTTCTTGCCGGAGATGTTCCTCCCCCAAAACCTGAAATGAATTCCCGTGCAAACGAGTCGGTTTCCTGCGATCTTTGCCATACTATACTTGGCTTTGAGGGGGATGTACCTTACAATTTCAATTTTATTTCAAGTCCCGGAAATGTAAAATATGGTCCGAGAGCAACGGGTGAATCGCCTGAACACGAAATTCAAAAATCAGAATTTATTCAAACCTCAGAATTCTGCGGCACCTGCCATAATGAAAAGAGTCCATATGGGGTTTGGGTAAAATCAACACATCTTGAATGGAAAGAAGGACCCTACTCAAAACAAGGTGTAAATTGTCAAACTTGTCACATGACACAAGCTCCAGGTGTCTCGGCGGATGTCGGAAACAAATATCCTGATGTCTGGCAACATCTTTTCCACGGTGCACACGACCCTGGAAAAATTAGAGGAACTATTGAATTAAGAATTCATCCCGACATTAGAGAAGCAGAACCAACCGAGGTAATCAGATTTACAGTTGCATTATTCAATCAAAAAACTGGTCACAAATTTCCAACCGGATCAGTAGAAGACAGAATAGTCTGGATGCATGTTGAAGCTGTTGATACTGAAGGGAAAATTTATCATTTGCCCGTTGAGCTGATGTGCTCGCTTATCAGGATATGGGAATTGCTCTTGATGATCCTGATTTTAAGGGAGTACAGCGAGACGGAATTCCAATTGGCGATAGAATTTTCAGAATGGCATACTTCGATCCGCAGGGAAGAATGACAATCCAGCAATGGAATACAGCTTCTTTGGGTGTCGATTACAGAATTGGTCCAAGGGAGACAAAAATAGAAACGCTAACCTTTACGATTCCTGATGATGCAGCACCGGGTGAAATGAAAGTAACAGCAGTACTTAATTATCAAAAACTTGTAAAACCTGTTGCTGATTTTCTCGGAGTTCCTGAATCGGAATCAGAGATAATAAAAGTTAATGATCATTCAACTTATGTAACCATATTACCTTGATTTGTCACCCTGAACTTGTTTCAGGGTCTGTAATTTAAATTGAAGATGCTGAAATAAATTCACCATAACCTAAATAAAAGAGGATAAAAATGAAAAATACATCTACACTCACAATCTTATCTATTATAGTAATTATAATTTTAAGTTCGGATATTTTTGCTATTCCAGCTTTTGCAAGAAAGTACAATATGTCTTGTAAAACCTGTCACGAACCCTTTCCCAAACTAATGCCATATGGTAATGAATTTGCAGGGAACGGATTTCAATTGAAAGACAAAGATGCACCGAGGTACTATGTGAACACCGGGGATGATTATCTTTCACTTATAAGAGATGTCCCGCTGGCAATGAGATTGGAAGGCTATGTTACATATAACCAGGGAAATGCTGAACAGGCTGATTTTACTGCACCAATCGTATTTAAACTACTCTCAGGTGGAACAATCACCAAAGATATTGCGTATTATGTTTACTATATTCTTGAAAGCGGCGAGCCAGGAAAAATTGAAGATGCCTGGTTAATGTTCAATAATCTTTTTAGTACAGAACTTGATTTCAGCATAGGACAATTTCAGGTTAGTGATCCATTATTTAAAAGAGAATTACGTCTGACAAAAGATGATTACTATATCTATAAAGTCCAACCAGGTAATTCAGATGTTGACCTAACTTACGATAGAGGAATAATGCTTGCATATGGATTTGATACAGGAACAAGTCTCACACTTGAAGTTGTAAATGGAAATGGTATTGGAGAGGCTTTCATTTCCGGAGATTTTGATAATGATAAATATAAAAATCCCTTCCTCAGTATTTCACAGGATGTAAATGATAACTTAAGAGTTGGGGCAATGGGTTATGCAGGCACGGAAGAAAAGGAAAGTTTTAATGCACCAGCTTTCTCTGCAATTAATGATGTCTGGATGATTGGTGCGGATGCAACAATTGACTTTACTCCATTACAGCTGAATGTCCAATATGTCTTTAGAAATGATAACAATCCATATTTCTACAACACTAATCCTGATAAGGTAGAAACCCAGGGGGGATTTGCCGAACTTATTTTTCGTCCGGATAAGGGTGAAAGTCATTGGTACGGTGTAGCACTTTTTAACTGGATTGATTCTTACGAGTCTGATCTAGACTTGACGCAGCTAACTCTTCATGGTGGATACTTGATGAGAAGAAATATAAGACTGGTACTTGAACTGACACAAAATTTTACAAACGAATATGCTCAAATTGAATTAGGTTTTGTAACAGCGTTTTGAGAGAAATTAATATTACTTACTAAATATTATTTGTTCCTTCGACTTATTTGGTTACGTTAGTACAAATAGTGGATTAAGGAAATAAGAAGGAATTTCAATATCCAGAATAGCCGGATCCGCATAAAGAAGAAGTAAGAACCCTGATCTGCAGGAATCCGGTTAGTGCCGCAATTACAATTCTAGTAGTTGCTTTTTAATTGAGATTGCATACTTTCTTGCAGAACAGGTGTGGTGTCTTACAATTATTGATGCTTTATTTATTGGTCAGTTTACAGATCATTGTCTTTTTGTTTTGATTCACGAAGCTTCACACAATCTAATTTTCAAAAACAGAACACTTAACACAGTTTTCGAAATAATTGCAGACTTACAGAAGGTGGTTCAGAGTTATATTTCATTAAAAACATCACTCATTCCAGAGAGATTATTATCTTGATGCCGCCCCTGCCAGCAAACGGGAAGCAAGTCTGATCGGTAATACATTTTTATAGGTAAAATGCCTAAACATAAAGTATCTAATGATATAATAGCTAGTTTGACTGATTTCAGATTAGATCAAAATTATCCTAATCCGTTTAATCCAATCACAGTAATTAACTTCTCAGTACCCGTAGAGAATACTTTGGTTTCATTAAGAGTCTATAACTCTCTTGGTCAGGAAGTAGGAACGCTAATTAATCAGGTTGTTCCAGCTGGTAGCCACGAAGTAAATTTTGATGCTAGTAGTTTATCAAGTGGTGTATATTTTTATACTTTAAGAGCAGGTAACTTTGTTGATAGCAAGAAAATGACGTTGCTGAAATAATCACCAAATATTACCTGAAATGATTAAACCCTGCTTAAGAACTTAAGCAGGGTTTTTATTTTGAGTACTACAATGTCCTAAAAGTTATTACCTATTATTTCAGATCAAAAATCATTTTATTATCTTAGTTGTCTTAGGGAGATTTTAGACATCAATTAACAACCTGGAGGAAATAAAATGGAACCAATTATTCAGATGTGGCTTCCTATACTGTTATCTGCAGTAGCCGTCTTTATCCTCAGTTCAATTATTCATATGGTATTTAAGTATCATAATAATGACTTCGGACCGCTTCCAAATGAGGACCAAGTTATGGCTGATATTGGAAAACATAATATTCCACCCGGCGAATATAACTTTCCAAGAGCTAAGGATATGAAGGAAATGGGCTCACCGGAATTTATAGAAAAAATGAAAAAGGGACCTGTTGGATTTATAACAGTAATGGAAAATGCACCTGTAAACATGGGGAAAAATCTAACTCAGTGGTTTATCTATTGCATTGTTGTTGGGATTTTTGCTGCATATATCGCAGGTCATGGATTAGGTCCGGGAGCCCGTTATCTGGCTGCATTTCGTCTCGTTGGAAGCACAGCATTTGTGGGTTATGGTTTAGCTCTAATACAGGACAGCATCTGGTACAAGAGAAGTTGGTCATCAACGTTTAAAAATCTGTTTGACAGTCTGATTTATGCCTTATTTACAGCAGGTATATTTGGCTGGCTTTGGCCTGCTCCCTAGTCGATTTTGTAAACTGATTAGAATCTTTTTCTTACAGTCACGCTTGGCGTTCCAGGCGTGACGAATATTTCCCCAGGCTATATTAAATTCATTTGATGACTGTGAAGGTTTTATACTGTAATCTGGTGACTATAAAATATAACAGAATTCTACACTTTATTATTTAACTGACTCAAACTGTTAATTAATTAAAGACCAATTATTTGTATTGATTTGAGATAGCATATCTAAGAATTTTAATAGAGAAATAACTTACAGGTATCTAAACTCTTGTCAAATTCAGTATTATTTCCGAATAACTTATTAAGGGTGAGTAAAATGAAAATACTAATATTAGTTATAGTTTTATTCATTGTATTCCTGATTCTACCTG
>JARRKK010000283.1:0-2664 GCA_037388105.1 Ignavibacteriaceae bacterium
TGTAATTTTGGTAATTACATTTTTAAGTGACAATGTTTTCCTCATAACCAAAATCAAGTTTATGGAACTGGATCATATCCGCTGCTACCCCAGGGATGACATTTTGATAACCTTTTAATCGTTAACCAGCCGCCCTTTAATAATCCATATTTATTTAGCGCCTCTAATGAGTATTGTGAACAAGTTGGAATAAATCTGCATGATGGCGGAAACAGCGGGGAGATAATTATTTGATATATCTTTATTAAAATCACGAACGGAAATGTGATCACCTTCATAATAACATTATAAATTTGCTTTACATCCATTGTAATGTTTAAGTTAAGAATTCATTTTAAATTTTGAGAACAAATTTTATCATAATGAACGAAACTCAATTACTCAATTCTAAGCAGATTATACTTAGTTTTGAATTTTGTTGCAAATATAGGTTAAATTGCAACCGTTTATTAATCTAATCAGAAAGTTATGGCAAAAAACGTAGTTATAGTTGAATCGCCGGCAAAGGCAAGTACAATAGAAAAATATCTTGGTAAAGATTATTTAGTTACTTCAAGTTACGGTCATATAAGAGATCTTGAAAAGAAAGATATGGGAATTGACGTAAATAACAACTTCAGTGCCACATACATAATCCCCGAGGACAAAAAGGCCGTAGTAAGAGAATTAAAAAAATTAACAAAGAAAGCTGAAACTGTATGGTTGGCAACTGATGAAGACCGTGAGGGAGAAGCCATATCCTGGCATTTAAAAGAAGCTCTGGAACTTCCTGATAAGAAAACAAAAAGAATTGTTTTTCATGAAATAACTAAATCTGCTATACAGGAAGCAATTAAAAATCCAAGGGGAATAGATTATCATCTTGTGGAATCACAGAAATCCAGAAGGATTCTGGATAGGTTAGTTGGTTTTGAAGTCTCCCCTATACTTTGGAGAAAAATAAAATCAAATCTTTCTGCCGGAAGGGTTCAGTCGGTTGCGGTAAGATTAATAGTTGATCGTGAACGTGAAATTGATGCGTTTAAATCAATTTCGCGATACAAAGTTGTTGGTACATTTGATTGCATCGATTGCAAAAGCAAACAGTCACTACTCAAAGCTGAAGTATCAAACTATTTTAAAACAAAAGAAGAGGCTGAAGAGTTTCTAAAGAAATGCAGCAAAGCTGACTTTTTAGTCTCGAGCATTGAAAAGAAACCGGTTAAAAAATCTCCGGCTCCGCCTTTTACTACGTCGACTTTACAACAAGAGGCAAGCAGGAAGTTGCGCTACTCGGTTGCACGAACTATGCTAATTGCACAAAAGCTTTATGAGGCGGGAAAGATAACTTACATGAGAACTGATTCTCTAACTCTTGCAGAGCAGGCACTGGATGCTGCAGAAAATCAGATAACAAAGGATTACGGTAAAGAATATTCTCATAAAAGAAGATACAAAACAAAATCTAAATCTGCGCAGGAAGCCCATGAGGCTATCAGACCAACAGATTTTAATGTGGAGACTACCACAGGTTCAAGAGAGGAAATAGCGTTGTACGAACTGATTTGGAAACGGGCAATAGCATCTCAAATGAGTGAAGCGCAAATTGAAAGAACTACTGCAAAGATCAGTTTATCAAACAGCTCTGAAAACTTCACAGCTAAGGGGGAGGTAATAAAATTCGATGGGTTTCTGAAAGTGTATCTTGAATCATCTGATGAAGAGAATGGAGAATCTCTGGAAAGTGGTTTGCTACCGGATATTAAAGAAGGTAGTATACTAAAATACGAACAGATAACAGCAACAGAAAGGTTCACACGCCCGGCAGCCAGATACACAGAAGCAAGCTTAGTTAAAAAACTGGAGGAACTGGGTATCGGAAGACCTTCAACTTACGCTCCTACAATCAGTACAATACAAAAACGTGGTTACGTTCATAAGGAAGAAAGAAGCGGGACTGAAAGAGAATATAACGTATTTACACTTAAACCAAATAAAAAACTTAAAAAAGAGATAAAGACTGAAATAACGGGCGCTGACAAGGGGAAACTTTTCCCGGCTGACATTGCAATGTTGGTTACTGATTTTCTTGTTGAACACTTCCCCAGAATAATGAACTTCAAATTCACTGCTCATATTGAGGAGGAACTTGATGAGATTGCAAGAGGAGAAATCAATAAGAAAGTTATGCTTGATGAATTTTATTTTCCATTTAAAGAAAAAGTAGACCATACAATAGAAAACTCTGAACGTGTGTCTGGTGAAAGAGTTCTTGGAACTGATCCGAAATCCGGACGGAGGGTATCAGTACGCATGGCAAGGTTTGGCCCTGTTGCCCAGTTAACTGATCTTAAAAATGAAGATTTAAAACCCCAATACGCCGGATTGAGACGTGAACAAAAGTTAGAAACCATAACGCTGGATGAAGCGCTGGCCTTGTTCCAATTGCCACGTACCGTTGGCGAATTTGAAGATGAAGAAATAACCGCTGCAATTGGAAGATTCGGTCCGTATGTCAAACATAACGGTAAATTTTATTCTTTAAAAAATGATTTCGATCCTCATACTATTTCTGCAGAAGAGGCTGTGGAGGTTATCAAAACCAAAAGGAAAGATGATAAGGAAAAAACTATAAAAATCTTTGATGAAAATCATGAATACCAAATATTAAAGGGAAGATGGGGT
>JARRKK010000283.1:2721-6350 GCA_037388105.1 Ignavibacteriaceae bacterium
CAGACAACAATGTTCCTCAAAGGTCCAGATCAAGAAAGAAAGGAAAGAAAAAGTCCTGATAGAGAAAGATTTAGAAATAATATGTTAATACTTTCTTATATAACGTGGAATGTTAGTCCGGAGATATTTAACATCGGGCCAATATCTGTGAGATGGTATGGATTGCTATTTGCATCAGCTTTTATTTTTGGTTACAAAGTGATGCAGTGGGTTTATAAGATTGAAAATAAACCAGTTGCTGATGTTGAACAACTCACAGTATATATGATCCTGGGAACAGTTATAGGAGCCAGATTGGGACACTGCCTTTTTTACAATCCCGACTATTATCTGTCCAATCCCTTGGAAATATTAAAGGTTTGGAAAGGTGGTTTGGCAAGCCATGGAGCTGCAATCGGTATTATAACTTCACTTTATTTTTTTGCAAAGAAGAAGAAGGTAACTCCACTATGGATTCTTGATAGAATTGTAATTGTAGTTGCATCTGCCGGATTTTTTATCAGGCTTGGTAATCTGTTTAATTCTGAAATTATTGGTAAACCATCGGAAGTAGCTTGGGCATTTATATTCACAAGGGTAGATAATATTCCGCGTCATCCTACACAGTTATATGAATCAATAGCATATTTAATAATTTTCATAATATTGTTATTTGTGTATAAAAGGAAACACGACAAATTGAATGACGGATTATTATTCGGTCTGTTCCTTGTATTAATTTTTACATTCAGATTTTTTGTTGAGTTTTTTAAGGAAATTCAATCGGGATTTGAAGCCGGAATGGTGCTGGACTTGGGACAATTGCTTTCAATACCTTTTATAATTTTAGGAATATTTTTTATCGCCAGATCATTTAAGAAAAGCGACACTGCTAATAAAAATATCAGTTAATATAGTTTAACACAACTTCTTCAAATTCTTCGAAAGACTTCTTGCCAATAAAAAATTCTACCTGGTTTCCATTTATATCGTATATAAATGTTGCCGGAATGGCTCCGCTCCATTCACCATTCAAAAAGTTAATAAACTTTTCCGCATTTTTTTCTACATTAACGTAGTTAGTAAAGCTTGCCTGAACTTTATTCAGGAACGGATAAATTTTTGATTCTACTTCGTCAGGGTAATCAATGCTTATTCCAACTACATCAATTTTATCTTCATACTGATTTGATAGCTTTATAAGTCCGGGGAATTCTTCTTTACACGGAAGGCACCACGTAGCCCAAATATTAATAACTAAAACTTTATTCTTTCTATAGTTAATTATTTCGGACAGTTCATCTAATCCAATTTCTTTTATTTCTTTTTTGTCCGGCTTTGTATACTGAGGTTGAATGAAAAACGTAATTGATAATACTGCAGCATATAATAACATCATCGCTAATTTCATTTTAGATTCTTTTTATTGTACAACCAAATGCTTTTGTTTCGGGATTACTAACATCTTGACCTGCTATTATTTCATCCAGTGCGTCTTTCAAATCTGTAGTAGTTACATCAGATTCTCTTCTGGAATCATCAATACGTCCGTGATACATAATATTAAAATCTTCGTTCAGAACATATACTTCAGGCGTAAACGATGCTGCAAACTCATCTGCAATAACATTCTTTTCATCCTTTAAAATTGTAAATGTGAGATTATTATCCTCAGCATGTTCTGCTATTTCTTCTACATCCTCTTGTTTATTCGAATTTATTCCAATAAATGCTATTCCTTTCTCACTATACTCATTAAAAATCGATTCCATCCTTGAGTTATATGCGTTTGAAACAGGACATTGCGTTGCAATGAATATAATTACTATTGCTGTTGAGTCTGTGTAATCGGAGAGTGAATGCTTATTTCCTGTATAGTCAAAAAGTGTAAAATCATCAACCTTATCAATATTAGCAGGTTTCTTAGAAAAGATATTGCAGGAAAATGCAACTGATACTAATACTATCAGGGGTAGAATAAAAATGAAGCTATATTTCAATCCTCTCATGATATCTCCAAATACTTAAATTGTTAGAAAATTTAATCTAAGATTAGAATATTATCTGTTTGAATCAAGGACCAGATTTGTAACTTTAAACTAATTTGATACTTACAGCTATGGATTTCCCCAACTTATATCCTTTCAATCAAATTAAACACTATAGGAGTGAAATATTATTCGCTTAAAAATGGTGAGTCTATTTGAGCAGAGTCATACTCTTTGTGGTGGTAAAGTTTTCTGTTTCTAACCTGTAAATGTATACACCACTTGGAAATTTTGAAGCATCAAATATTACTGAGTGAGTTCCCGCTTCCAATTCATTATTTATTATTACATTTACGAGTTCACCAAGAATGTTATAAACTTTTAACGAACTTGTTTCTGTTTGCGGTAGTGTGAAATCAATTTTTGTTTCAGGATTGAAAGGGTTCGGATAGTTTTGACTCAAATGAAAGGTATTCGGGGCATCAATTTCAGCTGTAAGCATATCTGAATATTCAAAACTGCCATCATTATCAAACTGTTTTAGACGGTAAAAATAAGTTCCTGCAGAACTGACATCCGCATCAATAAATTCATATTCAATAGGAGAATTTGAATTTCCATTTCCATAAACGAAACCAATTGTAATCCATTCGTTAGCCTCTCCGTTCTGGGAAAACATTCGAAGTATATCAAATCCATAATTATCAACCTCAGTTTCAGTCCGCCAGTTCAGAGTCACATCATTGCCCGTTACATTTGCATTGAAGGAGGATAGTTCAACCGGAAAAGGTTCACCCAATATATTCTCAATAATTATTTTCCCGAACCCACTATAAGGATCAAATTCTCCATTTTGAGAACCGGTGTTACGTGCTAAATACTCTGATGAATCAATACTAACCTCAAGTGTATTTGCAATGAATGCTATTTGACCGGCGATATATCCGTTTGAAAAACTAGATAGATTATTTCCGGTTATAGGGTCTTCAGAATAAAACTCAACCTCGTAGCCTGTAACGTTACTGTCTATTCCGGCACCCGTTATTATAACGGGTGAACTCATTACATCACCTGAAAATGTTTGAACAAAACTGTTACTTCCGGAGGGCATTACCAGTTTTATTGTTGGATAATTATACGCAAGCTGCATTCCTGTCATCAATCCTGTAGTTGATCTTATTATCATATCATAACCATTCTGCACGGCATATATAAAACTATTCTGAAGACTATTTGGATAAATCAATACTTCACCTTGAAACTGCGTATTGTTGTAACTTGCATAACCAAGATAAAAAGCAGATTGAACATCAATTTCATGCTGCCCTCCCAAACCAGAAATAAGTACTTTATTCACGATTTGAGCTGGAACAAATTGATGTGATAGGATAATAAAGAGAAAGATGGAATAAAAGATTTTTGCCATAAACTACTTTTGAGATTTTCGTTTATGGCTAGTTTCAAGTCAAGTGCCAATTAGAGCAATGCAGCATTGTGCAGATTTACTTAGAAATAAGTGTTTTATTTTGATAATAGGTATTAATTACAGGTAGGTAAAAACAGAATAATTCTTCTTCCTTAAAAAAGAAGTAATACTAATACTGAATTTTCATCAGATACGTCTATATCAACTTATTTTAGTAAGGTCATCTTTTCGTTCGC
>JARRKK010000284.1:0-3604 GCA_037388105.1 Ignavibacteriaceae bacterium
GTTGCTATGGATACTGTTGTACCGGGTGGTGACCCTAATGCAATAGTAGTTGGTCAAATTATTCAAGAGCAGGATGAAGATAGAAATGTTGTGTTTCAATGGAGGAGCTGGGATCACTTTAATTACAGATGCAACTTATGACATAGAATAGACAGATACTCTGATTGATTATGTACATGCTAATGCTCTTGAAGTTGACCTGGATGGCAACATATTAATTTCAAGCAGGCATTTGGATGAAATTACAAAGATTGACAGACAGACTGGGAAAACTATCTGGCGGTGGGGGGGTGAATATTGTGAAAATAATGAATTCACTTTTATCAATGACTCAATCGGATTTTCACATCAGCATTTCATTAAAAAATTGTCCAATGGAAACATTACACTTTTTGATAACGGTAATTTACACTCACCACAATTCTCAAGAGTTGCAGAATACCAGCTTGATGAAGTAAATAAATTTGCGACTCTAATCTGGGAGTACAGAAATGATCCGGAAACCTTCTCTGGTGCAATGGGAAGTGTTAATCGATTGGATAATCATAATACAATTATTGGCTGGGGTTCCAATTCATTACCTGCTATTAGCGAAGTAAAGCCTGATGGTGAGGTCGTATTATTTTTATCGCTTCCTGATACAATTTATAACTATCGGGGATATAAATTTCCCTGGAAAACAAATCTATTTGTTGGTAATCCAGCATCACTTTATTTTGGTTACGTTCCTGCAGGCGATTCAATTCAGTTGCAATTAGAGATAACTAATAATTCAGATCAGCAGATTGAAATAAATAGCATTCATAATTATGATACAGCCTACACTGTACTTGATACTCTTCCAATAGCCCTTGTACCTTTTGGAACAGATACATTAACAGTAAAATTTAAACCGGAGATTGATAAAGATTACTATGATAATCTTCATTTGAGATGGGATACCGAAGGAGAGCGAATTGCTCAGGTTATTCCATTAATTGGAAGTGGTGATACAAACTTTGTCTCCGTGGAGCCTGGTGAGAGTTTGCTGGATTACACTTTTAGTCAAAACTACCCAAACCCATTTAATCCAAGTACAACAATAAAATATCAAATTCCAGAAATAAGTTTTGTAACAATTAAAGTATATGACATTCTTGGGCGAGAAGTTGCAGCTCTGGTTAACGAAGAAAAACCATCAGGCAGATATGAAGTTCAATTCAATAGTCATTCCGTCGAAGGACGGAATCTGACTAGTGGAATTTATTTTTACCAGTTGAAAGCAGGACAGTTTTCTGAAACAAAGAAGATGATTTTGTTGAAATAGTATCATATATCACTAACTATAAATAGTTCCTTGCTTTTAAATAAAATTTCACTTTATTGGGTGATAAATGAGAACAATAAAAATATTGTTTTTAGTATTAATAATTCCAATAACTTCATTTACACAATGGGAGTGGCAGAATCCTCTACCGCAAGGCTATAATTTAAATGATGTAATGATTCTTAATGATAATAATATTTACGCCGTTGGAGATGAGTCTACATTTATGAAATCAAGTGATGGTGGGATTAATTGGGAGGTTAAACTTAATATTGCTAATACTGCGCATAAGTTGAGATCAGTAATTTTTATAAATCAGCAGAGAGGATTTATTGTATCGCACGATGATAATGGTGATTTATACAATGGATGGTTATTAACTACTTCAGATGGAGGAAATGAATGGACAGCTCAAGCATTTGGTTATAACTTACACAAAGTTTTTTTCATTGATGAACATGATGGATGGATTGTTGGTAGTACTTTCGGATTACCAGGAAATGGCAGGATTCTGAAAACAACAGATGGTGGACTAAATTGGATAGAATCCCTATTTACTACTGAAAATGAATATTTTGATGTTTCATTTATTAATAATTCGATTGGATGGATTGTCGGAAATAAAGTCGTTATTAAGACCACGGATGGTGGATTAGAATGGACGATAATAAACCAAACTAACAACTTTTTAAGACCATCATGTACGTTTGTAAGTCCTTTGCAAGGTTATATTGCCACTGAAGCTTCCATCTATAAAACTTTTGATGGAGGAATGACCTGGAGCCAACAGTATTATGATGAAAATTTATTCTTCAGTGACGTTGAATATTTAAACAATTCAGTCGGCTTTGCTGTAAGCTACTCCTATTACACTAATTTTAAACCTATTATCCTGAGAACCACGGACGGGGGTACTAATTGGATTCCAACCATAGTTAACAATAACTTGACCTCTCTTAGTGTTTTAAACTCGTCGGAATTAATATCGGTAGGTTTTGGCGGTACAATAGTTAAATCTAATAATGGTATTGACTGGACCGAACTTAATGGTGGGGATAATTCTATCTTTTTTAATGATATAACTTTCGCTGATGATGAAGTTGGATATATTCTTGGTTTTTCAAATGATTTTCAATTTGATATTATTTATAAAACAAATAATTCAGGAGAGAACTGGTCAGAACAATATAGAAATCCAAAGTCAAATTTTGAACAACTAAATAAATTATATTTTATTAATGCGTCAATCGGTTGGGCTGCAGGTAGCCAGAGAATATTAAAAACTTCTAACGGCGGGAATACCTGGGATGATCAAATTACAAATACTGGTGGATATTTACATAGTATTTGTTTTTATGATTCCTTAAACGGTTTTGCTGTGGGTACAAAAATGTTCAGAACTTCGGATGGTGGAACATTGTGGGAAGAAATTAACTTGCCTCCAAATGTGAACAGATCTGAGGAAGTCCAATTTATTGAACAAAATAAAATAATAATTGTAGGATATGGAAATGGAAGTACCGGATATATATATGAATCTAGTGAATTTGGAAATAGTTGGACGTTGAAATTTACATCAGAATTTAGGCTGAATAAAATTATAATGGTTGATGAATTAAATGGTTGGGCATCAGGAACTTCTTATAAAGTTCTTAAAACTACCGATGGTGGGGAAAACTGGATTGAACTTATACCAAGCGCAGGGAGAGCTTGGATACAATCCATGTACTTTTACAATGTAAATGAAGGTTGGTTGCTGAAAGAAGATGGGGAAATTTTAGTAACGACAGACAGCGGTTTAAATTGGGATGTTTCAATAATAAAACACGATATTGCTAGTGATTTGGTTTTCTTAAATAAGGATGTTGGTTGGATGTGTGGCTCAAATGGAGCTATCTTAAAAACAAACAATGGGGTATTTACATCGGTTGGAAACTATTTTGAAAATAAAGTGCAAAATTATGTTATACTTTCCCAAAACTACCCCAACCCATTTAATCCAAGTACAACAATTAATTACCAAGTTCTTGAGATAGGTCTAGTTACAATAAAAGTATATGACATTCTTGGGAGAGAAGTTGCAACATTAGTTGATGAAGAAGAACCAGCAGGCAATTATGAAGTTCAGTTCAATAGTCATTCCGTAGAAGGCAAGAATCTAACAAGTGGTATTTATTTCTACCAACTAAAGGCAGGAGATTTTGTTGAAGAGAGCAAAACAACCTCGTCCAGGGTCTCACCACTGGGACCTTCATCGATCCGACCTCGTGTCCGAGTGCCGCGGGCACCGGTCTCATC
>JARRKK010000285.1:0-7982 GCA_037388105.1 Ignavibacteriaceae bacterium
CGAATACTTTAGCTCTTAATTCCAATCTATGGAATTACCAGCAAGCGATACAAACTGATTTATTGACGTTTGCCGAAAGATCTAATAAGAAAAAATTTCATGAGATTGTTCCCCGTACTGTATCAGTTTCCGGTAGTCCTCTTGTTGTAAATAATGTACATAAGGTAAGAACGGTTAAGCATAAAGGTTATATCTTCATAACTCCGGATTCGATCTTTTCCGAAAATATTGATTATGATCCTATTAAAACACAGTTAAGTATGAAAGAAACAAAAACTCAATTAGAAAAGGAGAAATCAAAAGTTTCAGCAGAAAGAGAAAAAATAAAGGAATTTCAATTTCATATTAAGTATGATTCAAGCTGGAAAAATCAGAACCAAAGTGGAAGTTGGAGTAAAAATTTTAAAATTATATCTGATTCAAATTGGTGTAAGGTTGAGATCTCTGATGTTGATTTCCCTGATATACAGTTTCCCGATTACGACAGTTTGATGAGGTCTATTGATAGTGTGGCTATGAACTTCCGGTTATATTCCAAATTCATTCCTAAGGTTCAGCATTTTGACAATAAAATAAAAATCGAGATCGAAGGTGATTCAACAGATAGTTACGAATTTGAATATAATATATTTGATATGGATTCTTTATTGGATATGCAACATGAATTTATTGATTCATTACAAAATTATAATTGGAAAAACTACTATAATTTTTCTGATTCGGTAGTAACTAAATTTTTACCAAAATTTGATAATTACATGAAACATTATAATAGTGACAGTGATTTTAAAGAGCAGATGGAAGAACTAAAAAAGGAGATGAGAAGACTAAAAGAAGAAATGAGTGAATGGAAAAAAGAATTAAAGAAAGAGATGAAGCCAAACGATAAGAATCTTGATTAATTATTTTTTACTTCACAACCCCAAAATTATAAAAACTGCCTGAAAAGGGCGTTTTTTTATTTCAAACATCCCGTATTAATTCCGTTTATACTACTTTTCTTTACATAATTTATTAAAAAACGTATTTTCCTATTCTAATTCAATATTTCAGTATCTTATCAGCTACTATAAATGATGGAGAGCTTAGGATTTATTTGAAAAAAGACTCTTTTAAAATCATAGAGAATTTTCAGTTCAGGTTGTTTCTCGTTTTTGGTGGGATTTTATTGATATTTAAATTATTTCTGCCAGCATCGAACCTGATAATTTACAGAGTTGTTAGTGACTTTTTAATTCTAGCAACGATATCATTCCTTTTTATTTCATTAATTGTCTTCATTGAAAGGAGAAAGGTAAGTCCGATTTCATTAATAATGAATATTGGAATACTAAATGCATTTGTCTTCTTTTTAATAATGTTCTCTGAATCGATAATGTCGCTGCTCTTTGAAAATGTGAACGATAGACTGAATAATCCCGGTTTGGTTTCTACCGGGTTAACTCTCGGTTATGTTTTACTCATTGGTGGATTCATAATATATGTTTTGGTTGCTCTAAGACATTTATTCTTTCTCAAGCAAAGCAGTACGCAGCATATTTATTTTTTAACTATGGTAGTTTTCTTTGTACTTGCTTCTTTAACTGCAAACTATTTGAAATCGGAAGAACTGTCCTTTATTAGTAATACTTTTATGATTCTTTCAGTGTTGATGATGTTGATAAATTCTTTAAGGATTTCCTGGATTGCTTTTATTGTGAAGAAAGAAAAAATTGCCTTACTTATTCTATCTGTAGTTATAGAAGTACTGTTTATTGTGAACCTGAACAATACCGGCGAAACCACTGTACATAAAATGATGTTAAGTTCATTATCTCCATCGCTCCATGAGTTTACAAATATTATCATGCTTTACGGCGCAATCTATTTTGGAGTATTATTCTTCACCACACTTTTTCACATGCCAACGGCAGATGTATTTGATAGAAAAGCTGAAGAGGTTTCATCCTTACAATATTTTAGTAAACTAATAACGCAAGTGCTGGATTTTAATGAGCTTGCTGAGACGGTAACCGACATTACAACTCGTGTAAGCAGTGCTGATGCATCATGGATTATCTGGAGGGAGAATGATGAGTTTGTTTCAATTGCAAATAAAAATATTGGTTTTGTTGATTCGAACTTGATAAATAGATTTATTCTTGAGAAAGTTGATTGGAAAACTTTGAAGGAAACAACCTTTTTAAAGATGCGTGAATTTGAAAGAAAATCGGAACTGAGCCAACCATATAAAGCCGTTGCAGTATCTCCATTAAAAGCTCATGGCGAGATAAAAGGATTACATGTTGCAGTACGTAAAAATGAAGCTAAATTTAACGATGAAGATAAAAATGCTATAGCAACATTTTCTGATTATGCCTCCGTATCGATAGAGAATTCAAGACTGCTTGAAGAATCAATTGAAAAAGAGAGGTTGGAAAAAGAACTTGATGTTGCCAGAGAAATTCAGAAAAAGATATTACCTTCTAAAAATCCCGAGTACGAGAATTTGGAGATATCCTCTCTTTTTGTACCTGCATTTGAAGTTGGCGGTGATTACTACGACTTTTTCGAAATATCAGATTCCAAACTCGGTTTCGTGATAGCAGATGTATCGGGTAAAGGTATTTCAGCAGCATTTATTATGGCAGAAGTAAAAGGTATTTTTCAATCACTATCAAAAACAATTGAGAGCCCGAGAAAAATTCTAATTTACGCAAATGAAATCTTGAAAAACACTTTGGATAGCAAAACGTTTGTGAGCGCAGCTTATGGATTGATAGATACTAATGAAGCAAAGATGAGCTTTGCGAGAGCGGGGCATTGTCCGGCTTTGTTTCTGAAAAATAATACATCTCAAAATTTAAGACCCTCAGGTATTGGCCTAGGGTTAAGTGATAATAAACAATTTGAAGAGACACTTGACGAAATAAAAATTGATTTAGATGAAAATGACACAATAGTTTTATATACCGATGGTATCACTGAAGCTAAAAATGAAAATCTGGATGATTTTGGTGAAAAATATTTCACAGAAATTTTATTAGAAAATCGGAATCGACATTTGGATGAAATTTCAAAAAAAGTGATACAAGAGGTATCAATGTTCTCACATAATCATTCACAGTACGATGACATTACCTTAGTGATTTTAAAATGGAAACAAAAAACTAAACTAGTCAGTCTCGGTGAGGACCCGGGTCATAACAGAATGGAGAAGTAGAATGGCAGAATTTAGCACAACAATTATGGATAAAGGCAATATAAGTGTAATTAATCTTGAAGGGTATCTCGATGCTCATACTGCACCAATCCTTGAAAGCAATTTTACAGAATTGATTGATGCAAGTAAGTTTAAAATTATTGTAAACTTTCAAGAACTCGCTTACATAAGCAGTGCAGGGCTTGGTGTGTTTATGGCATATATTGAAAAAATCAGAAATAATTCGGGCGATATCAAGCTTACTAACATGAATGATAAGGTTTACAACATTTTCGATTTACTTGGTTTTCCGTTACTGTATGAAATTTTTGAAACAGAAGATGAAGCTGTGAATAAATTTAAGGAGAATGACGAAGTTGGGAGTAAGTAAATAAAGGTTGAACATAATTCGGATAAGCTGCTGATAACTATCGTTGATTATGGTAATTCTTTTGATCCTCTGGTTGTTCCCGATCCTGATCTTCCAAAGTATTACAAAGATGGGAGAGTCGGTGGTTTGGGTATGTATCTGATGAAATCTTTGATGGATGATATAAAATATAAAACAGTTCCCGGTAAGTATAACCAGGTCCTTCTATCAAAAAGAATTAATGTTGCTCAGAATTAATGAATGATACAATCAGTCGTAAATTAAAACGAAATATTACTGCACTTGTTGATTTTAGCAGAGTTATAAACTCCAGTATTGATTTACAGTTTATTCTGAATAATGTACTGCTTACTTGTTTGGGAAAATTTTTATCAACGAAGGGTTTAATCGCATTAAACGAAAATGGAATATTTCAAATAAAACATACTAAAGGATTAAGTGATCATCTTATTGAAAAGTTTCCATTGTTACCTTCTAAAGTTGACTTTTTATCAGATAGAAGACTCAAAAACTTTATGAACATTGCAAGACTAAAGGTGGTAGACAAAATTAGCTCATCGGACGATAACATAGGATTAGTTTGCCTCGGTGAAAAATTGAATAATGCTGATTACACTGAGGAAGATCTTCAGTTCTTAAATACTATCCTAAACATATCAGCCACTGCAATTCAGAATTCTAAAAGAATTAATGAACTGCAGAGTGTAAATAGAGAACTGGACTATAGAATACAAAGACTTAGTGCATTGTTTGAGCTGAGTAAGGAATTCGGACTTTTTTCAGAAACGACAAAGGTCGCGAAGTTGTTAATATATTCCATTATCGGTCAGTTCCTTGTTTCAAAATATGCTGTATTAACAATAGAAGACAATGAAATTCAGATTTTAGAATCAAAATATGACAATGATAAGTTGTTGAATGGATTACAACACTGTGATTTTAACATAATAAAGAACGCAATACAAGGATCAGACTTGAGTGAAGATTATTCCTTTTTAAGTAATTTGGGTGTTACTCTGATTGTTCCTATGGAGATACAGGGACGAACAAAAGGATTGATTCTATTGGGAGAAAGAATTAATAAACAGCCTTACGCAGATGGTGATATTGAATTTATTTATTCTGTTGGAAGTCTTGCGATAATTTCAATAGAAAACAAAAGGCTGTTCGTAGAAGAACTGGAAAAACAAAAATTGGAAGAAGAACTTGATATTGCAAGAGACATACAGCAAAATCTGCTGCCGAGTTCAATTCCCGAATTTGAAAATTTCAACATAGCTGCCATCAATATGTCTTCAAAACAAGTGGGGGGCGATTATTATGATATTGTACCGCTGAAGAATGGTAAATTCTGTGTAGCTATAGCCGATGTATCAGGTAAAGGTGCTCCTGCCTCTTTGATGATGGCAAACATTCAGGCATTTCTTCAGGTTATCTGCAGGCAGGAAGTTGATATTACAGAATCTACGGGAATGATAAACGATTTGATCTATGCTAATTCTTCAGACGGTCGATTCATCACATTTTTTTGGGGTGTAATTTGTGACAAATCTAAAGAATTTCATTATGTAAATGCTGGACACAATCCTCCATTGTTGATAAGAAATGGTAAAATAAAAAAGCTTAAAAAGGGAGGGATAATATTAGGTGTGGTAGAAACTAAAAAACCGTATTTATCTGAAGCAGTAACTTTAAAAACGGATGACGTAGTAATTCTTTTTACGGACGGTATCTCTGAAGCGCTTAATGATCAAGGAGAAGAATTCTCGGATGAAAGGTTAGAAGAAATTGCTTTGAAGTTATCATCCCGATCTGCAACTGAAATTTTGGAAGGCATTAAACAAGAAGTTCAGGAATTCGCTGAAGGAGCTTCACAATCTGATGATATCACTATGGTTGTTATCAAGGTAAAGTAACGAATTTTAGTTATCGACTGATTATTTATGTATGAAAAAGTTTAAAGCAACATATCTTAAGATTAGACCAAAACTCTTAACGTGGTTTACTATTGCATTAATTGCAGCTTCTCTGCTAAGCATTTATTTTGTTGTTGAGGTTAGAGTAACCAGCAATGATGAATGTCTATGGATACCTAAAAAGATTACAAGCGATAGCACTGCAATCTTTTTTGATGTTGTAAAGTATGAGGGTGTAACATGGAATGCGGGAATCAGAAATGGTGATCAGCTTATTGAAATAAATGGACAGGTACTTAACAGCACGCCTCAAGCGCAACAGATTCTTAATGAAGTTCCAGGTGGAGAGTATGCTGAGTATATTATTAAGAATACCAACGGTGAATTAATAACCACAAAAGTGTACGTTAAAAAACTCATTCAGTATGGAAACCTGGCGAGCACACTTAGTGGTTTATTCTGGTTACTATTAGGCTTCATAGTTCTAACTGCAAAACCAGGAGGAAGAATCCATAGATTATTTTATGCGATTGGAGTCTTATCCGTACTTTCTGTTATGCATATTTTCCTGCCGATGGACTACAAGATTTATGACTACATAAGTCAGCAGTATGTTATGGCATTTTTCCTTTCCTTTCTGTGGGCTGCAGGTTTAAGTTTCATAGGGCCTGCTGTATTATATTTTTTCTGGAATTTTCCTCAACCGTTTAATTTTGTAGAAAAAAGATGGGTAAAAAGAATACTGATTATTATACCCATCATACTAACTCTATTTATCTTTTCTGTTATAGTCTTTACCTTCGGAGTTAGAACAATATCGATGTATTATTTCTATACTATGATCGAAACTCTCGGCTATTTTATACTGGGGATAAATGTAATAGCATTGATGTCACTTATAATCCAGTACAGAAAAACAAGCAGTAAACATAAGAAAAAACCCGTGATGTTGATTATTGTTGCGTTCACTTTTGGTATTGCCGTAACAATTTATGCGAGAAATGTTGCTCCAGCACTGGCCGATACCTTTTTTAACTCACCCGAATATTATATGCCAATAGATGTTGGAGTTGTAGTAAGAAATACTATCATATATGGAGTAGCTACTATTGGAGTTGCGGTTATCTATTTCCTTGTAATTTATGTTGCCGGACATGAAGTCGGTGCATTTTTTGGAGCTGAGAATGAAGGAATAGTAGCTGGAATATTTTTTATAATATTTGCCATAGTCTTTCAATCAACAAAAAATAAATTTCAGGATTTTCTTACAAAACAATTTTACCCTGAACAGTTTGCTCAACAACGTGTCCTTATGGATTTAAGTAATGAATTGGCAACGGTAGTTGGTCTGGATAAAATTCTTGAATTGATGAAAAAAACATTTGTTGATGCACTCAAAATTAACAAGTTCGGAATTTTAATTAGGGATAGGGAAGATAATCTAAGCTTAACGAAGTGTGTTGGGATAAATGAGGAAGCTTGTATGATAACTAAATCAAACATTGCACATTTCTTAAAGGAAAGATCGATGATTACAAAATATCCTGCAATTGAACAACAGGATTTTGAAAGAGTTTTTCCTGATATGTCAGATATTCTGATTGAGGAGGAGATATATACTGTAATCCCGATGATGGTTAAAAACAAGATTGTGGGACTGCTAATATTTGGTTTAAAACATTCAGGTTCGCAGTTTGCAGGTAAGGATGTTGAACTCCTGTGGGCAGCTGCAAACCAGGCAGCCGTATCAATTGAGAATGCACGTTTATACGATACCGAAGCCCAGAAGCTGAAAATTGAAAGGGACCTGGATCTTGCACGCAATATTCAGAAAGGATTGCTGCCTTCGTGTATACCTGCAATTGGGAATCTTGATATCTGCGGTGAGATGATTCCCGCAATGCAGGTTGGTGGAGATTATTATGATCTTCTCCCTGTAAATGGATCAAATAAAAAATTGTATGTTGTAATTGGAGATGTTTCGGGAAAGGGTCTTTCCGCATCACTTTATATGACGAAGCTGCAAACTATGATACAGTTTGCCTGTACCTCGGATAGCAGTCCAAAAGAAATTCTTGTGGAAGTGAACAGACGGATGTATGGTGAAATGGAAAGAAACTGGTTTGCTACTATGTCAATTGCATATTTCGATCTCGAAAAGAATACAGTTAAATTTTGCCGCGCCGGACATATGCCATTATTAACAGCCACCAACGGTACAGTGGATTCTTACCGGACACAGGGAATTGGTGTAGGATTGGAAAAAGGTGATATATTTGAAAAATCACTGATTGAAAAAGAATTTAAACTTAAATCCGGACAGATATACGCATTCTTTACAGACGGGGTTACAGAAGCTATGAACGAGACGCAGGATCTTTTTGGTGAAGATAAGCTTTCCACAATATTAAAAGATAAAGCCCGACACCGCTCCACTGAAATTATGGATGAAATATGGAATTCTATTAACACCTTCCGCGGCATAGCCGAACCG
>JARRKK010000286.1:0-5834 GCA_037388105.1 Ignavibacteriaceae bacterium
CTATTTACTGGATAGATGATATTTTTGAAAGAGTGAATGTAGATCTTTATAAAGGTAATTCATTCCATTCAACTATATTCAATTCAACCAAATCTGATGGACACCAAAACTGAGTATACCATCTACATTAGAAACAGGTTCTGACTATTCAGTAAAGATTACAAGTGTAAATGATACTTCTATCACAGATATTTCAGATGCAGAATTTAAGATATTAGGAAAACAGATAACATTAACAACACCAAACGGTGGTGAAGTCTGGCAAGCAGGAATGACATATAATATTTCCTGGACAGATAATATTAATGAGCAGGTTAAGATTGATCTATATAAAGATGGTTTATTACACTCGATTATATCATCTTCAACCAATTCTGATGGGAGCATGAACTGGAGTATACCAGCTTCAATGGAATCTGGTTCAGAATACATAATTAGGATTACTAGTGTTGATAATCCTTCTATCACAGATATTTCCGATTCTGAATTTACAATAGTAGGAGAACAGATAACTGTAACTACACCAAACGGAGGAGAAAGCTGGCAAGCAGGCACGACACAGATTATTTCCTGGTCAGATAATATAGCTGAGAATGTATCGATTGAGCTTTATAAAGGTGGTACGTTGCATTCAACCATCTCATCTTCAACCAGTTCTGACGGGAGCATGGACTGGAGTATACCAGAAGCAATGGAATCAGGATCTGATTACCGAATAAAGATAACAAATGTAAATGAACCATCGATCACAGATACTTCTGATGCTGAATTCACAATAATAGAAAAGCCCATAACTATATTCTCTCCAAATGGAGGTGAAAATTGGCAAGCAGGAAGTTCACAGATAATTACCTGGTCCGATAATATTTCAGAGAACGTGACCATTGAGCTGTACAAAGGTGGAATATTTCACTCTGTTATAATAGCGTCGACTTCAAGCGATGGTGTAAAATCGTGGGATATACCATTTGAGCTAGAATCAGGTAGTGATTACACAGTTAAGATAACAAGTGTGGACGACCCAGGTATATTTGATTTTTCTGATTCTGACTTTACAATAGTTGGTAACCAGATAACTGTGACTTCACCTAACGGTGGTGAAAATTGGTTGATAGATACTCCCAATTTAATTACATGGACAGACAATTTAGTTGATAACGTTGAGCTGCAGCTCTACAAAGGTGGTTCATTCTACACTTCAATCAGTACATCAACGGCTAGCGATGGATCCTATACCTGGAATATACCTGTTGAAACAATATCCGGATCAGACTTTAAGATTAGAATTACCAGTGTTATTAATAGTAATATTTTTGATGAGTCCGATGCAAATTTTACACTTTCGAATGAGATAATAGTAACCGCCCCTAATGGCGGAGAGAGCTGGCAGGCGGGTGATTCACATAATATTAAGTGGACTGACAATATCACCGGAAATGTAAAGATAGAATTATTCAGGGGTTCAAGTTTTGAATCAGAGATAACTCCATCAACTGCTAACACAGGTAACTATACCTGGAATATACCTGCTGAAACTATATCCAGATCGAACTATAAGATAAAAATATCGAGTGTAGATAATTCATCTGTTTTTGACTTTTCAGATGCCAACTTTGAAATATTTTCAGGAAATATAACGGTAGTATCACCAAACGGTGGAGAGAGTTGGAAAGCTGGAACTTCCCAAACTATTACCTGGAATGATAATATAAATGGTAATGTAACTATTGATCTTTATAAAGGAGGTTCATTACATTCTGTTATTTCAACTTTCACATCCAGTGATGGCTCAAAAATCTGGGATATACCGTTTGATATTGAAACCGGATCTGACTACAAAGTTAAAATAACAAGTGTTGATGATCCAAGTATTACTGACTTCTCAGATGGTAACTTTACAATAATTGATAACCAGATAACAGTTACTTCACCTAACGGTGGTGAGAGTTGGCTGCACACTGAGGATCATGTAATTCGGTGGACAGATAATCTAACAGGAAATGTAGAGATACAACTTCTTAAAAACGATCAGTTTTATTCATCAATTACAACATCAACCCCAAGTGATGGTGAATATACCTGGAATATACCGGGCTCTACCCCATCAGCATCTGATTATAAAATAAAGATAATAAGTATAGATGATGGTAATGTTTTCGATATTTCAGATGATAACTTCACAATAATGCCTGCAGGTACATCACAAACAATTACCTGGACCGATGACATTAGTGGAAATGTGAGTATAGAACTCTATAAAAGTGGAGTGTTTAATTCTACTATTACATCTTCTACTTCAAGTGATGGTTCATATTTATGGGATATTCCAGCTAACATCACTAACAGTTCTGAATACAAAGTTAAGATAACAAGTATCAGTCAGCCTGCACTATTTGATATGTCGAATAGTAACTTTACTATATTCACAGCTGATTTAGCTGTAACATCACCAAACGGTAATGAGAACTGGCAGGCAGGTACGTCACAGGGAACTGGGATATACCATTTACCCAGGAAGCTGGTAGCGATTATCGAATTAAAATAACAAGTATTGATGATCCTGCTACTACTGACTTCTCAGATGCTGACTTTACTATAATCAGCAATCAGATTACTGTTATTTCACCTAACGGTGGCGAGAATTGGCTGGATACTAAAGATTATATTATCGAATGGACAGATAATCTAAACGGAAATGTTGAGATACAACTACTTAAAAACGATCAGTTTTATTCGTCAATTACAACATCAACACCAAGCGATGGTGAATATACCTGGAATATACCAGGTTCTGCCGTAACAGCATCTGATTATAAAATAAAGATTATAAGTAATGAAAACGGTAATATTTTTGATATATCTGATGGAAACTTTACAATCATAAATAATATTATAAATGTAACATCACCAAATGGTGGTGAGAACTGGCTAATTGGTTTATCATATGAAATAGAATGGTCGGATGATATCAGCGGTAAAGTGATGATCGAACTTTATAAGGCAGGTGCTATTCATTCAACTATCATCAGTTCGGTTGCAAGTATTAGTCCTTACCTATGGAGTATTCCTGAAAGTATTGAACCGGGCTCTGATTATAAGGTGAAAATATCAAGCATTAATCAACCTGCATTATTTGATACATCAGATAGTGATTTTTCAATCTCTGCAGGTAATATAACAATAACCTCACCAAACGGAGGTCAAAGTTGGATGGCGGGAAGCTCTCAAACAATTTTCTGGACTGACAATATTGATGGTGATGTTATCATTGAACTTTATAAGGCAGATACATTGCATTCGATTATATCTGGTCCCACAGCAAGCGATGGTGTTAAAAACTGGACATTGCCTTTTGAAATTGAATCAGGTAATGACTACAAAGTTAAAATAAGAAGCGTCGATAATTCCGGAATATATGATTTTTCGGATGCTGATTTTGATATAGAAGGATTTGAAATAACAGTAATCTCACCAAATGGTGGAGAAATCTGGTATGTCGGGGAAGACTATAATATTATTTGGACAGATAATTTAACTGGAAATATTGAGATCCATCTGTTGAAAGGAGGAGAATTTCTTTCCGTAATTGATGCTTCAGATCCAAGTGATGGGATAAAAACCTGGTCGCTTCCCTCAAGTCAAGAGACGGGTTCCGATTTTAGAATCAGGATCGCGAGTCTTGATAATAGTAATATATTTGATATATCTGATAGCACATTCACGATTGCTCATAAAGTATTAGTAGTAGCACCAAATGGTGGTGAGAGTTGGCAGGCTGGAAGTGAGCATACAATATCCTGGTCTGATAATATAACCGGAAATGTTAGGATAGAACTTTGGAAAGCAGATATATTTCATTTCTTGATAGATCCCTCAGCACCAAGTAACGGTAATTATAACTGGACTATTGATCCTACTCTTCAAGCAGATAATAAGTATAAGATAAAAATTATTAGTGTAGAAGATACAACTGTAAATGATTATTCAGATGATAACTTTGAAATATTCGCGGGATCAATCACAATAGCTTCACCAAACGACGGTGAAATCTGGCAGGCAGGTGAACTTCGTTCAATTCGTTGGATTGATAATATTAATGAGAATGTTCAGATTGACCTTTATAAGGGTGGTTCATTACATTCTAATATAGTAGCTTCAACAAACAGTGATGGTAATTACAACTGGACAATACCATTTACCCTCGAATCCGGTTCAGACTTTAGTGTTAAAATCACAAGTGTAAATAGCAGTAATACATTCGATTTTTCAAATAAAAACTTTACTATTGTTGGCAAAGAAATAACAGTAACAGCCCCCAACGGTGGCGAATCACTAACGAAAGGTAAAACTTATTTTATTACCTGGGAGGATAATTTATCCGGTAACATTGAGATATTATTGTATAAAGGTGGTATCCTGCAAGATTTAGTAGAAAATTCAACACCGAGTGATGGGAGCTACACCTGGCAAATCTCCTCCAACCTTCCTTCAGGATCTGATTATCAGATCAAGATTGCAAGTTTAGAAGAATCAAGCATCTTCGATTTTTCAGATGCAGAATTTACAATATCCGATGTTGTAAGTGTTGAGAATATTTCAAATGAAATTCCTGAAATCTATACACTCTATCAGAATTATCCAAACCCATTTAATCCAAGAACGAAAATTGAATTTGGTCTACCTGAAGAATCATCAGTTTCTCTTAAAGTGTATGATTTGACTGGACAGGAAGTCGAAGTTGTTCTGGATAATGATAATCTATATCCGGGTACATTCAGAGTTGATTTTGATGGAAGTTATCTGCCATCAGGTATATACTTCTACATCTTATTAGCAAAATCAAATGCATCTGATCTTGCCATAAGGGAAACCAAGAAAATGATATTGATGAAATAACAATATGCAATTTTAAATGATAGCTAACTTGAAATATTTAATTTCGAAATGATTTATTTAATGTCATATAATAATCGCAGTAAAAGAGAGCTAGGTAACTTCTCTATATTTAATTAAAAAGAAGGAGAATTCAATTTTCATTTGGAGTACTAGCAAGATTCATCAGTTTCGAGGGATGAGGGCAGATTACTTCAAGAATCTTAATAACACAACAATGATAAAATAATCTAAAATTTCGGGCTTATTATTCTAGTCAGAACATCATTATTAATGAGTGGGATTAATAACGCCAATAGATTCTTACTACCGTTGTAAAAGAGTGCTTAAATATTGTTTAACCCTTAAAGAAACAAATCTTAAATGATTTGATATCAAATTAGAGTCATGAATTAAACTATATGAATAAAATTTATATTTTTTTAGCTTTATTTATTATTGTCTCTCCGATAAAATTAATTCCCAACCAATTTCTATTATCTAATTCTGAAATTAATCGTTCAGAAATAGTTCTATCTACTCCTCCGGCGCGTATAAAAGTCCAATCACCGGATGGAGGTGAAATCTGGTATGCCGGAACATCCAATACAATTAAATGGGATGATAATATCATTGAAGATGTAGTCATAGAATTATATAAGGGTGGAATATTTTATTCAACTATATTAGATTCAACACCAAGTGATAAGTCTGAGGTATGGGATATTCCTTTAAATATTGAATCAGGTTCGGATTACAAAGTTAAGATATCAAGTTTAATTGATCCTGGTTTATTCGATTTTTCAAAAAATAATTTTACCATCTTACGAAACTACATAGTAATAACCTCTCCGAATGGTGGAGAAAACTGGCAGGCCGGCAGTTCACAGTTAATTACCTGGAATGATAATATAAGTGAAAATGTTACGATAGAATTATTTAAGGGAGGATCATTTCATTCA
>JARRKK010000287.1:0-6479 GCA_037388105.1 Ignavibacteriaceae bacterium
ATTATATTTCATAATAAATTGACTAACAAATTCAAGTTAACTTTCAAACCTTACATACTTGAATTAAAGCATCCTTTCGGTATTTCCTACTATACAAGGAAAAATACACCTATTGTATTAACAGAAATTGCTTATAATGGTGAGGTAGGATATGGTGAAGCTTCAATGCCACAGTATCTTGGCGAAACTCAGGAAAGTGTAATTAAGTTTTTATCAAAAGTTGATCTGAGAAACTACAATGATCTTAAGGATATTGATAACATATTAAATTATGTTGATTTAATTGAAGAAGGGAATAATGCGGCTAAAGCATCAGTTGATATAGCACTGCACGATCTGGTAGGAAAGCTATTAGGAATACCGGTTTACAAATATTTTGGATTAAATAAACCAACAGATGCATTTACATCTTATACAATTGGAATTGATAGCACAGTAACAATTAGAAATAAATTAGATGAAGCTTCAGAATTCAAATATTATAAAATAAAACTTGGAGCAAAGAACGATAAAGAGATTATAGAAACAGTACGAAAGTATACCGATAGTGATTTATTTGTAGATGTAAATCAGGGCTGGAAGGATAAAAAGTATGCATTGGATATGATTGAATGGCTGGCAGAATATAATGTAATTTTAGTAGAGCAGCCATTACCAAAAGCTCAAATAGATGATCTTGCCTGGCTTAATGAAAATAGTCCATTACCAATTCTTGCGGATGAAGCAGTTTTAAGATTGAATGATATATTCCAAGTAAAGGATATTTATTCGGGAATTAATATTAAACTAATGAAATCAACTGGTTTGCGGGAAGCGACTGCGATGATTAAAAAGGCAAGAGATTTGGATATGAAAATTATGCTTGGATGTATGACAGAAACTTCTTGTGCAGTGACTGCTGCTGCTCATCTTTGTTCTCTTGCTGACTGGTTGGATTTGGACGGTCCGTTATTGGTAAAAAACGATATTTTCAAAGGAATATCCTATGCGGAAGGTAGTTTGCACATAAATGATTTACCCGGAATTGGGATAGTAAGGAAGAAAAATTTGTCTTAAGTATTACCTTAATCAGTAGGATTTAAATATCCTATTTTTGATTTATTTTTGAAATATTTTTTTATTATTTTTGTCGGCGAATTTATCTACCTGTAATATCATACTTTCTTTACAGAGCTATTTTTGATTATCAATTAGTTTTTGGTACAATTTTCTTATACTCGCTAATAGGCATAGCGATTTGGTCTCTGACCGAGTATTTACTTCATAGGTTTTTATTTCATTATGTGCCGCCTGGAAAGTTTGGTGCAAGAATACATTTTATTTTTCATGGCGTTCATCACGATTATCCAAATGATACGAAGAGACTTGTTATGCCTCCTTCAGTCAGCATTCCACTTGCTGTTCTGTTTTTCTTTTTATTCCAAGCGATTTTTGGCAATTTACTCGTTGCACCTTTCTTCGTAGGATTTCTTATTGGTTATTTGTTTTATGATATAGGTCATTATGCTATACATCACTTTAACATGCATAACAGATTTTGGTTAATGATAAAAAATCATCATATGCGTCACCACTACCAGGATGGAAGTAAAGGCTTCGGTGTTAGTTCTCCTTTTTGGGATGTTATCTTTCGAACAGTATTTGAGGTTAAGAAAAGCAAATAGTTTGTGCTCTCTGTTCACGCCAGACTCAGTTTAATATGGAGTGAATAAATTATTTGAATAACCGGGGAGAAGTTATTTTTAAATGTAAGAGGGAAACTACCTCCCTGTAAAGTATATTATCATCACAGTACTTAATCACTACTTGAAGAGAAAATTTAAAGACGACATTTAAGCAGATTGCTTTGTACAAATGTTCAATAAAATGATTTTACTTATTCTAAGTTATTTCCTCCTTTTTTTATTCTTTCAGCTAAGATTATCATAGATAAATCGGGTAATTTTTGTATTTAGTTTAATCAGAATAGTTATATACCTAAGATTTCAAACCCAGAGTGATCACTGAAGAGTTATAAAGCTTGTTAGATAATTTTGATTTTGTTAATAAAGATTCTGGATTTATGATTCATTATTATAAGAGTAATTAACCCGATTTAGATTATGTAATGTTTAATCATCTTTTCATACTTGGTTTTACCGATAAGAGTTGCTTATATCTACAGCCAAATTGAAAAATAATTTTTACTTAAATGATCAGGACTCTAAAAGTAATATTTCCAAGATAGATAAAATGGGTTGTAAGTTAGTGTTGCAGAATGAGACATCTTTTTTCTTTAACTGTCTCTGTTTAGCCAAGTGGCAAACGCATGTTAGGTATTTCGGGCTTAGAGTGAATGGTCTTGCACGGCATAATAATTGGCTATCAAAAAGGTAAATTTTCCAAAAGCTATGACCAAAAAAATACAGTTACTCCCTTCTGGGATACCACTTGTAGATTTGGCGTGGAGAGGGCTATACCGGGGAGGTACATACTTCCTGATTGGTCCACGCAAATCTGGTAAAACAATTTTGGCCCTTCAGTATGCAATGAAATGTGCAGAACAGAATGAAGTATGCCTTTTCTTTACAAGTATGCGCCCAAAAGATTTGATGATACTTGCTGCATCAATTAATTTTGATTTGCAGCATTTTATGAATCAAAATCTGGTAATTGTTGTTAGAGTTACTCCTCCGGAAGATTTGGAAGAGGCTGAAGAACCGGATGAATATTTAGCAGAATACATTTCCGATATAGTTCCAGTAGTTAATCAGTATAATCCAAGTAAACTCGTTTTTGATTCACTTACACAGTTTGCGAATATTAGAAATCCAAAGCTATTACGTAATACTTTTTTAAAATCTATTGAAAACATAGAGGATATAGGCATAACTAGTCTTTACACCTTAAGTGAGCCGGCAAATGCCGTTTCCAGAAGTATTGTTGATTTATTGACAGAGTTTGCAACTGGAGTTATCATAGTGAAGGAAAGTTTTCTGCAAATTACTTTATAGAGCCTGACAAAGGAATATTGGTTGATTATATGCCAACCTCAGAGGAAAAAACCTCTCCAATTAATATAGTTGCAGATGATGATAAGTACAAATCCATCTTTACCGTCAAGGATACTGTGAATTTTACAAATTTCACAATTGATTATTCTATAGAAGAAATCGAGGTGATAATTAATAATCAGATTGCACTTTTTAAGTTAACCGGGAAATTATTCAGACTTATTTCAATCCGACTTGATGAAAGTCCCGCACAACAGAAACTTATTACAATAAACCAGTTACGAAATTCAGTCAGATTATCTGTAGATAAGAAAGATAAAATTTGTGTGATTGGAAATAAGGTTCTTATTTTATCACTTAATGAAAGTCAAGATGCTGTGCCTGAATTAATAGCTAAAATTAAGAGTAACTTAACTGATAACGATAGTAAATTAGTTCGTGCTTTGTCCGAAGTTATCTCGATATATTCTGTCGTTGTTGATGAAACAGTTAAGGATGCTAAATCGATGATTGAAAGTGTACTAAATATTCAAAGACTTGATCTGGAGAAAACCCAGTAATCTGATAAATAATTTCTTAAATGAAATTACTTTTAATTTCTCTGATAAATTTTCTAATTGACTTTTCTTTCTTTTTAAAAGCTTCTCTAAATATTGATCCAGGTCATCAAAATCATTAGTTCTCCTTAAGCATGTATGTTTAATCGTGTAGACACGAATTCAATTTCTGTTAATTATCAGCTATTACTTAGAGAGCTTTGATCCAGAAATTTTTTGGTTTTTATGTTTTGTTCTAGAACGATACATAGATATTAATTTATCCAATATTGTTTCAGTAACCAAAATTTTTAACGCTAAAATATAACGAATACAGCCAATAGGGTGGCATTATTGTTGAATTTTGTTCAAGTGCTTGAGGGTTTCATAAGAGATGAAGGAGAGTGAAATCAAGTGAAGGAACAATGAACTATTTCTAATTTCATAAACGAGGGTATTTATGGAACTGATTCCAATATTGTCTACAATTATTCTTGTAGCAACGATCAGTACGTTTATCCTTGCCATTGGCGCTTACATTCTGTTTAAGATACAGGAAAAAAGAGCTGATCAGTTTGTACAACGAGGGCAAGAGATGGAAAAGACAGATATAGTAGAACCAGCAATTGTTGGTGATACTAAAATGTCTGCTATGCAACCGGATAGAACGAAAATTCTTGAGGGAAATCAACAGGTAAAGTCATCAACGGTTCAGAAAAGTAATACGAGTAAACCAGAACAGAAAAGTAAAGAGTCCATAAAGAAGAAAAAGCCTACCGGAAATAAATTCATGAAATTTGATTCCTTAGGTTACAGAAATATTGATAATGATGATGACAAGGAGATAATAAATTGGCGGTAATTCCTTCAATAAGAGAAGGAACTACTCGAGGGTTGATTTTATTTGTTGGATTTATCATCGTATTTGCTGTAGTTCTTATTTTTCTGTTTGTAATAAGAACAGTTTACGGAAATTTTTCTGCAACTGAACTTGTCCCCGATAGTAATGTCCTTAAAACTCTGCTCCATGGCAATGAAGCTAATATAGCTGTGCTCCATTCGGATTATACAGAGAGGATGATGCCTGACAACGGCAAATGGTTGAACGATAATCATACCAAATTAGAAAAATTTCTCAATCATCAGAATAATAAATTTGAAACCATTACAGACAAAGATATTGAAAGGGGAAATCATTTTAGATATGATTTAATTATTCTACCCGGCAGCATATCTCTCAGTGATATTGAAATTATCCAGATAAAAAAATATTTGGATAAAGGCGGAAGTATCTTTGCAACGAGAGGAACTGCTGCATATTCAGAAGGTGGGAAGAGGAGAGGATGGAATTTTTTATCTGATGTTTTCGGATTAAAATATTTAACTGAAGTTGGTGGTGAAGATGCTCCTCAAAATCATATACTAAAGGGTGAAATACCTATCACAGCCAACATACCAACTGGATACTCGTTACGTGTTGCTTCACGACATAAACTAGTTGCAGTGGAAATCCTTGATTCCCGAACTAAACCAATCAGCTTTTTGTCTAATGATCGTTTTGAGGAAGGTCTTACAAATGGTGAAATTAATAAAATGACAAGTATGGTTTATGGGAATTATGGAGAGGGAAGATTTATATGGATGGGATTTGATATTGGCTCTGTCACTGGGGTTCATGAAGATGATATTTTTTTCGAAAGGCTCTTTAACAATTATCTATACTGGTTGTTAAAAAAACCAATAGCATTTGTTAAGAATTGGCCTTCAGGATATAATGCTGCTGCAATTTTGTATTCTAGTTTAAATGAAAACCCCAGTAAAATAAAAAATCTTTTAGCTACACTGAATGAAAAAGAAGTTGAGGCTACATTTTTTGTCGAACCCGATTTCGCTAATGAACATAAGGATCTTATAAAAACTATTTCAAAGTTTGGAGAAATAGATTCACTTGTAGATGTTGGATTTCAGGAATCAACAATTGATACTGCGAATAATCTTGATGTTAATAAAGTAATACAAGATTTCAGATTAACCAAACCAGAATATCAATTCAATAAGTATCAGAAAGGTATAGATCGAATTTTGTTTGAGGGTGGTTTATTTCTGTTTAGAATGAATACAGATTCTCCAAGCAATAATCAAAATACTGAAGTTGTAAACGCCGTTATTAGTGATTTGAAAAGAAAAAAATTCTGGATTGCTACATCTGAAGAAATACAAAACTGGCAAAGGATAAGGGATTATCTTAAAATAAACAGCGAGCGAAGAAGTAATTCCAGGGTTTCTGTTAAGATATTTAATTCCGGCGAAGAAGTTGCATCAAGAATAATTATTTATGTTGATCTTAATAATAAAGCTGATCAGATATCAAATGATACAGAAGTTATAGGAACAAAGAGAGCTGCTTTTTCACATCAACGTGGTTCAGAGATTATTAATCTATATATAGATGATTTACAGCCGAATGAATCAAGGACATTTATTATAGATTTTAATCAAATATCATCGTGATAATATTTGACAGGTTGAATAGTTGATCTTATTAAGGTAGTATATTTAAAGATATTTTCCCGGAGTGAATTTTTACTATCAGTCTATCTGAGATACGATCTAAAAATATAATAGTAACCCTTACATCCTATCTATTTTTTGAGAAATTTAAAAAGTTATTTTATTGAGATTAGATTTAATTGCTTCTTTTAAGACTGGTTATATTTTAATGCATTATTTTCTCTATCGTTCATTAACTTTTTTATATTATTATGTAAATCAAATCTCACATCGATTCTGAGGAAATAAATGTTGCGAAAATATATCTTTGAGTAAAGAAGTTTTTACATTTGTAGTTCGAAGCACTTACAATTTATTGCTGTAAACAAATAAAGTTTTGCGTAAAATTTATTTCCTTATTTATCTGGTTCAGAAATGAATAATAACATTAAAAAGATAT
>JARRKK010000288.1:0-4753 GCA_037388105.1 Ignavibacteriaceae bacterium
CTTTGAGGTTTATTAGCCCGATTGAATCGACTGAATATTGGGTATCTATCTCCGTTAAGTAACCAAGCAAGTCCGCAGAAATAAGTAAAGATTGATCATACTTGTTGCATGCTGCACACAGACGTGCTGCGGTATTCATTGAATCACCGTGATAAACTATTTCTGATTTCATGCTGCCAACCTCTGTAATTATGACCTGTCCGTAGTGAATCCCGGCTTTAAATGTTGGAAGGACACCATATTTAGATAGATAATTTTCCTTTTGTTTTTCGATTATTTCCACAGCAACAGTAAAGCAATTGATACAATTGTTATTCTCACACCCATCAGCAACATCCCACAATATTACAACTTCGTCTCCCACGTATTGATACACCACTCCTTTTGATAATTTGATTGCATCATCAAGATCATTAAAAAAATCTTTAAGAAATGCACTGTATTTTAAATCACCGAGTTTCTCAGCTATGGATGTTGAGGATGTTAAATCTAAAAACATTATAATTTTTTCTTCCTGTCTCGGGTTATGATATTTTCCGAAGAAAAGACTGAACAGTACACCTTTGCCCATCATCTTATTTACCTGAAGTAAGAAGTTTATAGCAAAACTCATAATAATTGTAAATGATGCGTGCTTGTAAATTTCAGACTGCAGAAAATGTTCTATGAATTCCCTCTTTCGCACCTCTTGAATAATCCCTAGAGGATGCAATATATAATCACGGATAATTATAACAGTAATTACAGCAAGGATAAAAGCAAGTATAAAATAAAATGTTTTTCCTAAAACAACATGAACAAATTTCATGTTCTTAAATTTTGATTGAAAGACGAAAACTTCCAACATCCCGTTAGTGATACCCAATGTTAGGCCGACAATAAAAGTTGAGAGTATAAAATCAAAAACAGATATCGTATCCGGATTGATTTCATCTATAGTCAAAAGTATAATCGAAAAGTAGAGAAATACGAAAACCATCCAAATTGAAGTGATGGAAATGATTTGCCTGATGTTTTCTTTAGAGTTGGTTGCCATTATCTTAAAATATAATCGAACACTGTCAGATTTTCATATTATTATTTAGTGGTAAAATAATAATATAATATTATTCATCTTCAAAGAATTGAATAGTTAGAAGATAATAGGCTAACTGAATTTCTATTTGTTTTAACAGGATAATAGATCAACAGTACAGAAGGTTGTGATAATTTATTTTTCTTAGAATTAATGGCAATATCCCCCTTGTCTATATTCACACCTGTCTGGCAGCAGACATGTTGAACCTCTTTCTTTCATTCGGATCGAGATATAGTTTTCTCAATCTCATCGATTTAGGAGTTACTTCAACAAGCTCATCATCTTTTATGTATTCGAGGGTTTCTTCTAAACTTAACTTTACGGCATCTGTCCACGATAAGTTACATCCCCGGGATCAATAAAAAATTTCCCTCTATCCTGCAAAGAGTTAATTGCATATGCGGTTGACGGTCCATCGTGCATAGAAATTAGTACACCATTTACTCTTTGTTTAATCGAACCCTTGAAATATTCGTACTGGTAAAATCGATGATGCATAATACCTTCACCTGAAGTAACATTTAATACTCGATTTCTCAATCCCATTAAACCACGAGAAGGAATGTGAAACTCTAATGCTGTTAGATTACCTTTTTGTTCCATCTTCAGCATCTCACCGCGATTTTGTCCAACGAGTTCAATTACTTTACCGGAATATTCGCTGGGAACATCTACTGTTAATATTTCAATCGGTTCAGCTTTTTTACCATCAATTTCCTTGTAAATAACCTTTGGCGGACCTACTGCAAGCTCATAGCCTTCACGACGCATATTTTCAATCAATATTGATAAATGCAAAACTCCCCTTCCGGAAACCTTGTATGTATCCGGTGATCCTGTTTCTTCAATTCTTAACGCAACATTATGTTCAAGTTCTTTATATAATCTATCTCTTAAGTGTCGTGATGTTACGTACTTACCTTCCCTACCGTAAAACGGTGAAGTGTTGACTGTAAAATTCATACTTATGGTTGGTTCATCAATTGCTATTAATGGAAGCGGTTCGGGATATTCACTGTCAGCAATCGTATCCCCGATATCAATATCTTCAATTCCCACTATCGCGCAAATGTCACCCTGAGCAACTTCTTCAACTTCTTCACGTTCCAGACCTACAAAAACAAAAAGCTGCTTTATTGAAATTCTATGAATGTTTCCATTTCTTTTTATTATACTAAGAGAACTATTTTTATTAAGTAAGCCTCGAAAAACTCTGCCAACACCAATCCTTCCCACATAATCGTTGTAATCGAGTGACGTGATTTGCAGTTGAACCGTACCTTCATTTACTTCCGGTTGAGGAATGTTTTTTACAATAGTATCGAGTAAAGGTACAAGATTTTTTCGCGCATCTTTTAGATTCTTAACAGCCCATCCGTCTCTTCCGCTGGCATAAATAACGGGGAACTCAAGTTGATTGTCATTTGCATTAAGATCAATAAATAAATCATAAATTTCGTCAAGTACTTCTGCAGGACGGTTATCGGTTCTGTCAATTTTATTAATAACAACTATTGGTTTCAAATGCAGATGAAGTGCTTTCTCCAGAACAAATCTTGTTTGAGGCATCGGTCCTTCAAACGAATCAACAAGAAGCAGAACACCATCAGCCATTTTTAAAACACGTTCAACCTCACCGCCGAAGTCAGCGTGTCCGGGAGTATCGATTAAATTTATCTTTACATCTTTATAAGGTATGCTAATGTTTTTTGATAATATTGTTATTCCACGTTCTCTTTCAAGATCGTTTGAGTCCAAAAATCTTTCCTGTACAACCTGGTTTTTTCTGAACACATCATTTTGCTTCAGAAGTTCATCAACCAAAGTTGTTTTACCATGATCAACGTGTGCTATAATTGCTATGTTTCTAATCTGTTTCATATGATTTTATATTCTTTTTAAGGTCACATTGAACTTGCATTTTAATCATTGACCTCGTGTAAATAGATTTTTCATGCTCGTTTCAAATAATTCTCAATAATTAAAAAAAGGAAAGATCAATATCGTGGTTTTTATTCAATATTCAATGTAAATTGGTATCTAGTCAGCCTGTTAGCTGCAAAAACCTGAGATTTTAATAGTTTTCCCAAAATATAAAAAAAGCCTTTTACTACTGGATAGTCCAATTCTTCGATGATACTTTTGAACTATACTCCAAAATTATCAAGTCTCAAAATCCAGTTGCACTGATATACCCATTAACAGTAGCTAAAGAGATCGTTCCTTCACCATTGCCTAAAGTACCTGTTACTTTGGTATTGGTATTAACCTGATTCTGCAAAGTTAGATTTGTAATAGTGATAATCCCATTGACTAAACCTGCTGAAAATTCTGCTGATGAGTTTATTGGAATTTGGAGTGCAACATTGCCATTTACATTAGCCAATCCTATTGTGCCATTTAATGGTAGTGTAATCTTAGCTGCAATTTGTCCGTTTACAAGGCTGACAGCAGAACTACCAACTATATCGGTTAACAAAACCTGCCCATTTACATTTGCTGCATTAACTGTATTGTTAATAGAATCAACCGAGACAATTCCATTAACATTACCAGCAGATATTAGAAAATCTTTAGGTAGGGTTATTTGATAATTTACATTATAATTTCTTCCACCCGTTTGTTCAGGCTGATCGGTTTGTACAGATACTCCATCTGTAAGCTCCTGTACAACAACATTTAAATTCTGCAAACTTGCCTGTGCATCTGAAACACTTTCTGATCCAACACTTTTTTGACCTGTGATAATAACTGAATCTGTGTTTGATACTCCATTGATGTTAATATTACCATTAATTCCTGCAATGCTGAACATTGATCGATTTTGCGCAGCAATTGAAAAATAGAAAGCTTCTGTCGCGACGAAATCTGTATTACTTACTTCATCATCTACTTGTGTAACTGTATCATTACAGCTAATAAATACAGCGCAGGATGCTAACAAAAAACTTACAAACAAGATTTTAATAATATTTTTCATTTTTTAAACCTTCTTTTATGTGCTGGTTAAGATATGAGGAGAAGAATCTAGTATAAAAAAGTTTTGATAATTTGAAAAGCGCTATCAAAAAAGCCCCTTTATAATTAATTACATCTGCAAGTTATTCATAATCAAAAATTTCTACAATTTTAATTTACAGGAATGGTTTATTTTATGGATGGCCAAATTACCCTTTAAACATTCAGAGAGAATAGAAATGATTATATTATTATTGTTTGTCTTAGAAATGGTTGGCAACAGACCAATTTTTTGATCAGTCCGAATAAAATACAACGAATGCTAAACGTTTGTAAAAATGCAAATTTGGGTAGTCAACTCTCCTAATGATATTCTATGATTCAGCCATCGCCTCATCAACTGAATCATAGAATTTAAAAACGGTATTTAATTTAGTTTTAACAAATGAATCCAACAATTTCGGGGAACAACCGCAAATCCTGAATTCTTTTTTGTTATTTTGTGCGGTAGTGAAACCATACATTAGCATTCCCAAACCTGAACTTGAAATGAAAGTAACTTTACTTAAATCTACGATCGTATATTTTTTCTCACCTTTAATAGAGTTTAAAACAGCTTCCTGAAATTCATTCCCTGAGTAACCTAATATTTGTTCTAATTCAACCTTAATTATGGTTGCATTACTTGTTTCAATAATGGAAACTTTCATATACAAT
>JARRKK010000289.1:0-3520 GCA_037388105.1 Ignavibacteriaceae bacterium
AGTGTGGAAGGAGAACTTTGGTGTTTAGCAAATAATCGATTCTATAGATCAATTGACAATGGAAAGAGTTGGAATACAACTAATCTGCCTTATCGTGATATCGCTACTTTTACCATAAGTGAGAATGGCAGTATTTATGCCGCCAGTATTATTTATTGTACATTGGATTGTTTTCAGTCCGGTATATTTTATTCCGACGATAATGGTGAATCTTGGCGAACCATACAAATTGGCTCGCCCGATAATACGGTTAGTTTATTTACTACCGGTGCTCAGGGTCATGTGTTTGCTTATACATCGGATGGTCTCTACTATTCCGATTCGGGAGCAAATTTATGGTCCAAGATAAATTTAGATAGCTCAAGAGTTTGGTTACGTACTTTGAGCAGCAGAGATAATGGAATCGTTGCAGGAGTTACGAATAACTCTACTTATCTTTCGTTGGATAACGGTCAAACCTGGGCAAAATATCCTTACTCGTATCCTTCTGAACTTTATATCAACACTCTTGCAATTTACAACGAGACTATTTTATTCGGTCTAGATTATACTTCATTATATCGATCCGTTGATAGTGGTCAAACATGGGAGGAGCTAACCTTACCTATTATGCCTGATGATTTTTATAACATTCAAATAACCGAAGAAGGTCAGATTTTAGTAGGTACCGATATTGGAGCCTTCGCATCATGGGATATAGGCGATTCGTGGAGCAGAATATTCCCATATAACAGCATAGTTTATACGTTCACTCTAAACCATGAAAATGAATTACTGGTTGGTACTTCAGATGCCGTGTACCGGCGAAAGGTTGACACAGATTGGGTACGATCAAGCCAAGGGATAATTGAGAATCAGGTAAGTGAACTGATTCGTTTAAGTAACGGTGATCTTCTTGCAGGTACATTCTATGACGGTCTATTTAGTACTTCTGACGGAGGACAGAATTGGGAACAACTTAATTTCTTTGTTAGTACATCTTTTGAATCCATTATAGAGATTCCGGAAGGGGAAGTAGTTTTAGGTATAATTGGATATCCAGGTCTATATCTTTCTAAAGATGGTCTGACGAAGTGGAGTCCGGTTGGTCTAAAAAATATCGGATCACTTACTCATGGTATTGACAATACTCTTTTTGCCGGGTCCGTTGGACGGCTTAGACATGGTGTTTACCGATCTATGGATCTCGGTGAAACTTGGGAAGAGGTTGGATTAGCGTCGGAGGAAGTTAATGAATTAGTCTCGGATGAATTTGGAATTATCTATGCCGGCACATTAGGAAACGGTGTTTTCCGTTCGGAAGATAATGGAGAAACATGGGAGCAAACTGGGCTGCAAGGTGAAAATATTCGTGCACTCACAACCGACAGCGGGGAGTTAATATTTGCGGGTACAATAACCGGTTCTATTTTCAGATCAGATGATGGTGGGGATAATTGGGAAAATGTTTACTCTGCCGAAAAAATAGTATCCGATTTCGGTATACTATCTAATGGCTTAATATTCGCAGGAACTGGTAGCGGCGTTTATTTATCTGAAGACAATGGTTTTACTTGGCAGGATTATAGTACGGGATTACCTGAGGATACATACAAAATATCTTTAACCTACGATGCAGAAGGATATCTATATGCTGGCACTTGGGGAGACGGTGTCTTTAGGAGCATCGCACCTATAACATCTGTAAAAGATGAACAAGATTATTTGCCAACGAGCTTTACTTTATTGCAAAATTATCCCAATCCTTTCAATAGCTTAACTACAATTTCTTTTAATCTACCACATACAGCAGAGATAAGCTTAATTATCTATGATGCGTTAGGAAGAGAAGTAGATATCCCTGTCTCTGGAAAATATTCTTCCGGTTACCATAGAATTCTCTGGAATGCTAAATATTTATCAAGTGGTGTATACTTTTATCGATTACAGGCTGGCGATTATTGGGAAATAAAAAGAATGATTTTACTCAAATGATAATGTGTAAATAATTATGATATTAAGGCATAACCTCTTTAATAAGTAAAAAGTCAAGTAGATATAGTTTTTCGATCAAATAAATATTTGTTTAGTTCTTTGATAGATTGAACATTAATCTCAACTTTAACAACTTATGCCATAATATCTATTGGATTACCGGTATGGCAACCAAACCTCTTTTGGAGCTCATTAACAGAAGCAAAAAACTGTTAATCGTTCTATGAAAATAGAACAGTCTCAGATATAACATTGGCAAGCGCATTACTTCCCAATCCAGCGCAGCGGCCATCAAGGACCAGTTATGCGTCCGGGCTTGTAATGCGCGGCCATTGTAAGGACTTCTTGTGCTGAAGTTCTATTCCTTTGAAATTGTTGTTAAAGTTAGTTTTATATTTTAGTGTATAGTAAACTATTTTTGCTATCTCTTTGGCGATGATAGATTTAGCTACGAACTTGTTTTTCTTTCTGAGTTTAGAGTTGTAGTATTTTCTAATTACCGGATAGTATTGAACAGCATGGACAGAAGCATCCATAAAGACAACTTTAAGGTATTTGTTTCCGTCTTTGGAAGATCGCTGTTTAGACTTACCAGCAGAGTTACGAGCTGAAGGAGTTAATCTGCAGTAGGAGAAGAAGTTTTTTACATCGGGAAAACGTTTGATCTGATCAACTTCCAAAAGAATAGTAAAAGCATTCATTTTTCCTATTCCCGGTATCCATAGAAGTCGCTGGATATCGTGGTTTGGAATTAGCGAAGGATAAAGCTGTTTTTCTAGATCAAGTATTTGTTTTTTAAGTAATGCTTCAATTTCCGTTAACTGATCGTACTGATATTTAGGGATCCCATCAAGTTGCGTAGGTGAATCAAAGTTATATTTAGCTAACAGAAGATGCATAGAGTTGGTAACAGAGGTGTGGCGCTGAACAATTTTAAGTCTTGCACGAAGCGCATCACGTAGAACACGTTTGTCATTCGAGATTTTGTAAGCTTCAGGAATGTAGTTCATTCTAAGCAATTGTGCTAAAGTATGTGAATCAACTTTATCGGTTTTAACTTTAGCATAGGCAATAGCTTTAACATATTTAGCATGAGCTAGGGTAAGAGGAATGTTAATAGAACTAAGAAGATCATTTAGCCAGTACCAGGTCATAGTTGATTCGACAGTAGTTTTATGTTTGCCTGGGATAGAGTTGAAATAATTGATGAAGTTACTATCCGCATTCTTAAGATCAGCTCGTTTAATAATCTTACCAACTGAATCGACAGTAGTGAGATAGGAAGTGAATTTATGAAGATCAATACCCGTGTAATACATTGATACCTCCTGATAAGTTAATTGTCAGGATAAAATAATTTGTTTTTTACTTATTGGAAATATCAAGCCAATCAACCCGACCGCCTTTTTAGTTCGGCGAATTTGAGATTTTTGAAATTGTAGGATTGTTGATTGGGCGGGAGGTTAGGTGTAAAGGTACTATGATTAAAATATGAAAAAGTTAGTATTTATAGCCTTAATACTTGTACTACTATATTTTTCGATTG
>JARRKK010000290.1:0-3518 GCA_037388105.1 Ignavibacteriaceae bacterium
ACAGGATGGGTTACTTATTGCCTGCAATGAATCAGGAAAAATTAGACAATCAAAAAGATGTTGTATACAATGAACGGCTTGAAAGGTATGATAATCAACCTTATGGTTTAGCCTGGGAGTTATTAATAACGAACTTATATGATAAGATCCATCCTTATAGTTGGTCGACAATTGGTTTTGCGGAGGATATAAAAGGTTATTCATTGGATGATGTAAACGAATTCTTTAGTAAATATTATGCACCAAATAATGCATCGCTCGTTATTGCTGGTAACTTTGATAAAGATGAAGTTATCTCATTAGTATTAAAGTATTTCGGTGAAATAAAAAGTGGAAAAGAGACTGCACACGCATTTCAAACAAGGAATGAATTTACTCAAAACAAATTTATTACTCACGAAGATAATGTACAGTTAGAGAGACTATATCTATCGTGGCTCTCCGACTGTGTTTATAGCGAAGATGATGCTGCACTGGATATCCTTTCTGATTTAATGTCAGGATCAAAAAACTCACGACTATATAAAACTCTCGTATTCGAAAAAGAAATTGCTCAGGATGTGTCGGCTTTTCAATTTTCGGGAAAATATGGCGGCCATTTTACAATAGTATGTACAGCAAAACCCGGTAAATCTTTAGATGATTTGAAAAATGAGATATTCAACATAATTAGGGATTTGAAAAAGAACAGTGTATCCTCAGAAGAATTACAACGCTCCAAAATTGGTATCAAATCGAATTTTGTATTCTCACTCCAAAACCTGGAATCACTTGCCGATCACTTAAACTTATATAATTTTTATCTCAACGAGCCAAATTCATTTACGTATGATTTAAACCGGTACAATGATGTTAAAAAAGATAAAATATCTGATGTAGTAGAAAAATATCTTTCAAAACCATACGTAGATTTGAGAATAATCCCCAAGAGTAACAGTAATGGAACTTGACCGAACACTAAAACCATCAATATCGTCCGAGATTACCTACAAGGGACCTTCCTATGAAACCTTTACTCTGGATAATAGTCTTGATGTTTATTTCATAAAAAAAGATTCTTTGCCAATTATACGGACGGATATTGTTATAAATGCAGGTAGCATATTTGAAGAGCCTAATAAGAGAGGCATATCGAATCTGCTTGCGATGTGCATTGATGAAGGTGCCGGAAAGTATGATTCCTTAGAATTAAGTAAGCAATTTGATCAACTCGGGGCACAATTTTCAATCCATAATAATAGTGAAAATATCCAGATATCTCTTCAGTCTTTAAAAGAACATTTTGCAAAAGCACTTAAATTGGTAACGATGATATTGAATGAACCTCATTTTAAACAGAAAGATTTTGAGAGAGAGAAAAGAAATATTCTTACAAAACTGAAGCAACTTAAAGATGATCCGGATTATCTTGCTAATACATCATTTAAATATCAATTATTCGGAGAACTGAATCCATATTCTTATCCTGTATTTGGACTTCATGAAGATATTACAAGGATAAAAAATAAAGAACTAATATCATTTTACAATAAACACGTTTTATCAAATAATTCTTTTATTATTGTTGTTGGTAATATTTCTAAAGGACATCTGAGAAATAACCTGAATAAAATTCTTTCACCCTGGCGTGAAAATAAATCTGATATAAAATTTGAATCAAAAGAGAAAAAAGATGAAAAGGTAATATATATTGTCGATAAAAAAGATTCCGTTCAAACAGAGATACGAACAGGGCATCATTCAACGGGGAGAAATTCAGAAGATTATTTTTCAAAACACTTATTAAATACAATTCTTGGCGGGCAGTTCACGAGCAGAATAAATCTTAATCTACGTGAAAAACACGGATACACATACGGCGCAGGTTCTAATTTTAATTATTATAAAAACAATGCCTATTTCGCTGTTTCAACATCGGTAGGCATTGAAAATACAGCTAATGCACTGAATGAAATATTTACTGAGTTGGAAAAAATAAAGGATGGTATAACTTTGGAGGAACTTACATTTGCAAAATCTTCAATCATCCGAAAATTCCCGCTGAACTTTGAAACCTACGGTCAGGTTGCTTCTAACTTCATTGGAAAAGTTATTTTTAATTTGCCAGAAGATTACTTTGACAATTACATCAATAATATAAATTCTGTTACTGTTGAAGACGTTAACAAAGCCGCTATTGATAATATTTTCCCCGATATAACTACAACCGTGTTGGTTGGTGATAAAACAAAAATTATTGATCAACTGGGAAAAAATAATTTTGGAGATGTAGAAGTGATTGAGAAAATCTAGTTATTTATAAGAGTATCAGGTGCAAAATATGTTTCAGATGGATGAACAATCTTAAAACCTGTTTTTCGGTAACGTTCTATTTCTGGAAGTAAAGTTCTGAAATCATCTGATGTTACTGAGAATAAAACGTCTTCACCTTCACCAATCATTTTTAAATAATTATCGAAGGAATTTTTTAATTCTGTTTCACTAGCATAGTCTAACTGATGAATTTTACTTAACATAACCAGATTGATATTTCTTTTTTCTAATTCAAGTCTGACGAATTCAATCGATGGTGACAAATACAAATCTGAATGGTCATTGATGATGAAAAAAGAAGCTTTGGAAAAATCGTTTATAATCGATTGTAAGGATGTTTTCAATCGCTTTTGTGAATAACTTTCATTTAACCTGTATTTTATGTCGGGTATATTATCATCAATAATGATTGAATACGTTTTGTTCAAATCAGTAACATACTTAAGAAGCTTTGTGTTTTTAACTGATGGTAAAAGCAGAACAGAGAATGGTTCAGGTAATTCTAGAAACAAAGAATCTTCAGAACTGGATAATTCATAATCTTTTATAAGAAAAGCCACTGTCCTGCGAGGTCGAAAAATTTCTCTATCATATTTAAGTTCAGCACTTAATATAGTTTTATTCCTTCTATTAATTGTCAATCTGGTTCTGCCAGAAAAATCTTTTTCTTCTGATGAGAAAATTAAATTCTTTCCAAAAAAATTTGTATTAATTTCCGCTAATACCACAGGTATTGAAAGATCATATGGAAGTCTTACTATGTATGATTTATCGGTTTTTTTGTTCTGTACTTCCTTAATCCATTCTTTATATAAACCAAAGCTGTTTATAGAAAAAAGAAACAAACTGTCTATCTGGAAAGTACTTAATTCGTTCTGCCCTGATTGAGACTCTACCTGCGGATTAATAAGGCTGATAAGTAAATTTACTGCTAACAAAAAAACTGCTACAATTGAAAGAATAAATGCAACAGTTCTTCGGTTGAATTGAAAAGTCATATTTTTATAAATGATGGAGCATTATTTATTTTTAAATTTTGGTTTTCTTTTTTCAATAAATGCCAATGTTCCCTCTTTAAAATCTTCCGTTCCACAGCAGAGCGCAAAAAGACTTGCTTCCAAATTTTGTCCCTCAGATAAACTTAACTGATCAGTACTTTTTATTGCATTAATTGCCATCCGCACTGCCTGCTTTCCTTTTGAAGC
>JARRKK010000291.1:0-3506 GCA_037388105.1 Ignavibacteriaceae bacterium
TCAGTTTAATAGTCATATTTTTAGGTACATCTGTAGCGATAGTATAACCGGCTGGAAAATCAGTGATTCTTAAAGGAATTTCAATATTTGAATAATAATCTTCCGAAAGTGCAATGGTGCCCCAAAGAATAATTGAAAAAACAATTGAGACTATAATCATTGGAGCTTTCTTCTTCATGCTTCAAATATAATGGAAATTATATACAAAAAAACTCCACGTGGAGCGGAGTTTTCAAAATAGAGTTTATAAACAAAAATCTATTTAATCGATTCGAAGTGATCTAAAAATATGACTATTAAACTGAAAGGATCTGGTTGGAAATTATTCTCGCTGAATGCTGGACAGGATGTAAGTTATAATGTATCGGTTAACGGAGACAGCGGTTTAATAAATATCACACTATTAGAATATTTGACCGATAATAGATGGGTAATTTCGGAATTGGAAGTAATTGATATAATCCCGGCTTCACTCACTATATCTGTCGAAAGAATAATTGAAAAGAAGGTACCAATAGTTTCGAATCTTAATTTAGATTTCAAGGCAGGCTATGGCCTGGCAACGAACATTGAACTAAATCCCGACTCAATGATGGTTAGTGGTCCGGTTTCAGTTGTTAAAAATCTTAAAGAACTGAGAACCAAGGAACTTCTGCTATCTTCCTTAGATAAAAAAGTTGTACAACAAATTGGCTTTATTAATTTACCGGGAACAATTTACGGCACCGATTTTGTGACAGTCACTATTGATATTCAGAGAGTAGTAGACAAACAATTTGACGATATAAATGTGAATGTATTAGATGTTCCGCGGAATAGAGATGTTGTCTTACTACCCAATAAAGTTTCAATTGGTGTAAGAGGTGGAATCGATATACTTGGTAAACTGAATAAGGATCAATTTGAAGCCTTTGTTTTTTACAGACAAGTGGTTTTGGATACCTTGGGAAATGTTATACCTCAGGTTAGACTACCGGAAAATACAAATCTGCTTTATTTAAAGCCAGAACGTCTTCGTTACATCATTAAAAAATTTAGGTAATGGAATGTGCAGTACCTTATTGAATTTATTATTCACAAATAAATTAATAGAACTTAGTTAATAAATGTTCATATCTTTTGAAGGCATAGATTTTTGTGGAAAGTCATCTCAAATAAAATTATTAGAGGAATATTTATTAGCTAATAAAAAGAAGGTTCAAGTAATCAGAGAACCGGGTGGCACGGAAATATCTGAAAAAATAAGAAATATCCTGCTTGATAAAGAGAACTCGGGAATGTATACAGAAACTGAATTCCTTTTATTTTCAGCAAGCCGTTCACAATTGGTAAGGGAAAAAATTCGACCTTACTTAGATAAAGGATATTATGTAATTTCTGATAGGTTTCATGATTCATCTGTTGCATACCAGGGATATGGCAGGGGTCTTCCGGTAGGAGTAATTTCAACAATTAGCAATCTTGCTATCGGAGAAACTGTTCCCGATATTACGTTTGTGATTGATATACCTGTTAAAGTAGCTGAACAGCGAAGACAAAAAAAGTTTAAAAGACAATTGGATAGAATCGAAAATTCAAACAGAGATTTTTATGAGAGAGTTCGCAACGGTTATCTCGAATTATTGAAATTGGGAAAAAGATTTAAACTATTGAATGGCGAAGAGAAAATTAAAACATTACATAAAAAAGTAGTTAATGAGATTGAAAAATTTGATCTGAGGTAATTATATGAAGTTAAAATATTTGAGAAACACAATACTAGCAATTGCAGTTATTATTCTGTTTGCAGGGTTCACAGATATCTATTTTGAAATAAATAAGAATATCGAACTTTTTAGTAAAGTATACAGGGAAATTTCTACTAACTATGTTGACGAAATTGAACCTGAACAATTTATGCGTGCAGGTATTCAAGGCATGCTTTCTTCACTGGATCCGTATACAATCTTTGTTGATGAAAAAAAGAGGGAGGATATCGATTTAATTACAAATGGAAAATATGGCGGTATTGGCATTTCTATCGGGGTTAGAGGAGATAATGTTACAGTTGTGGAGGTAATGGATGGATATTCGGCACAAAGACAAGGGTTAAATGTTGGAGACATTATTATTGAAGCAGCAGGAGTAAAAATAAACATTGATAATGTAAATGATATTTCTTCTTTAGTTAAAGGTGATCCTGGTTCAACTGTATCCTTGAAAATTTTGAGACATGAAACGAAAGATACTATGGACTTTGATATCGTTAGGGAAGAAGTCATAGTTAAAAATGTTGCTTTCGCTGGTTTCTATCCGGAGAATTCCAATAATGCCTACCTGAAGCTAAGTAATTTCAGTCGTTCTGCAAGCGATGAAGTTATGCGTGCAATAAAGGAATTGAAATCTAAAAAAGAGATTCAATCCTTAGTAATTGATTTACGTGGTAACCCCGGTGGTCTGCTTGATATTGCAGTTGATATTTGCGATAAATTTTTACCAAAAGATTATCTCATAGTTTCTACTAAAGGTAGAGCCACTTCAAGCATCAATGAATATTTTTCAACGCAGGAACCTATGTTAGGAACTTCAAAATTAATAGTGTTAATTGATGGCGGGAGTGCTTCGGCATCGGAGATTGTTGCAGGTGCAATGCAGGATCATGACAGAGGTGTTATTTTAGGAACTAAATCTTTTGGAAAAGGTTTGGTGCAGACAATAACTCAACTTAGTTATAGTTCATCTTTAAAAATTACAACTGCTAAATATTATACACCTAGCGGAAGATGCATACAGAAAATTGATTACTCTAACAATAATGATGTTATAGCCAGTTCAGAATCCATTCAAACTGGAGAATATCATACAGATAATAATAGATCTGTCTATGCGAACGGTGGAATTACACCTGATACTACTGTTACCTTCAGTCTGGAAGGAAAAATAACTTTGGAGCTGTTAGCACGAGGGTTATTCTTTAAGTTTGCAAATAACTATTATTATAAACATCCTGATCAAGATTATGAAGCAATAAATGATGAAAAAATGTTGAAAGAATTTGAAGCATTTGTTAAAAACTCAGAATTTGAATATACGTCCGATGCAGAAGAAAACCTTTCTAAACTTATAAGTGATGTATCTGAAAACTATGACGAACTAACGGAAGAGCTTACTCTCTTAAAATCAAAAATAAGTGAATTGAAGAAGGATGATTTTGATATTTATAAAAATGAAATATTGGATCAGCTTAAATTAGAATTAGCAGTAAGATATTTAGGTACAGAAGGAAGAATAAAAGAACAACTTAAAACTGATATCCAATTTCAATCTGCTCTGGATATATTTGAAAGTTCTGCTGTTTATGATCACCTCTTAAATGTAAATTGAATGAACTTATTCTGATTCTGATCTTTCTTGTAGTTGGGTTTTCTGCAGGCATCCTTATCGGTATGCTGGGGATTGGTGGGGGAGTAATCTTTGTACCAGCATTATATCTATTACTGCCTTTTACCGGAGTAGAACATTCTTAC